>MKRV01000058.1 GCA_001897995.1 Alphaproteobacteria bacterium 65-37
TGAAGGCGATGATGCTCGGCTCGGCCGACTGGCCGGACGCCAAGGTGCAGGCGATCAAGGCACCGACCCTGCTGATTGCCGGGGACGCCGACCTGTTCCGGCCGGAATCCATGGTCGACCTGTTCCGGCTGCTGGGCGGTGCGCGGCCGGACGGCGGCATGGCAGGCGTGCCGGCCTCCCAGCTGGCCATCCTGCCGGGGGCAACCCATTTCAACATCCTCTACCGCACCGACCTCCTGCTGCCGATCGTCGTGCCGTTCCTCGACTCCTGAGGGACTGTCGACACCTCAATTCTCTTCTCCTCCCCCGTCTTTGCGGGGGAGGTGTCGGCGTCATCGCCGACGGAGGGGGTGTCCCAACACGAAGATCATGACTTTCTTTTCATCGAGCCCCCCTCCGGCCGCGCAGACGCGGCCACCTCCCCCGAGCGGAGCCCGCTCGGGGGAGGAGAAATGTGAGAGCGCGATGGTCCTCCCGGGGGGAATTGCCGGACGGCACCGGATAGAGCAGGTTGGGTCATGGTGCTTTGATGGTGCCATGACCCAACACTCACTTTCGTTCCCGACCGTGGTCCTCGCCACCACTCCCCGGCCCGAGCTGAGCCTCCCCGACCCGGACACCTGTTGGCAGGCCGTCCAGCGGCGCGACCGGGCCTGCAATGGGCGGTTCTGGTTCTCGGTGAAGACGACCGGGGTCTACTGCCTGCCGTCCTGCGCGGCGCGGCCGCCGCTGCGCGGCAACGTCGCCTTCCATGCCTCGCCCGAAGCCGCCGAGGCGGCGGGCTTCCGCCCCTGCAAGCGCTGCAAGCCGCGTGACTGGCGGGCCGATCTCGGCCTCAGCAAGCCGGTGGCGCGCGCCTGCGAGCTGTTCGATGCCGAAACTGCCGACAGCCCACCCTCGCTGGCGGCGGTGGCGCGCCGGGTCGGCCTGTCGAGCGGCGCCCTCAGCAAGCGCTTCCTGGCCGAACTGGGCGTCAATCCACGCGACTGGCTGATCGCCCGCAAGCGCCAGCGCTTCCGCCGCGCCCTGCGCGACGGATCGAGCGTGGCCGAGGCGATCTACGGCGCGGGCTACGGCTCGCCGAGCCGCGTCTATGAAAGCAGCGACCGGGCGCTCGGCATGACGCCCGCCACCTATGCCAAGGGCGGCGCCGGCGCGCATATCGACTACACCACCGTCCAGTCCGACTATGGCCGCGTGCTGGTGGCGGCGACCGAGAAAGGCATCGCCGCGGTGTTCCTGGGCGACGACGACCGTGCCCTGGAGAAAGACCTGAAGCAGGACTTCCCGGCGGCCGAGATCGAACGCAACGACGAGGGCCTGGGCGCCCGCGTAAAGGCCGTGCTGTCGCGGCTCTATGGCCGCAAGCCGTCGGCGCTCGATGCGCCGGACGTACCGCTCGACATCGTGGGCACGGCCTTCCAGTGGAAGGTCTGGAAGGCGCTGACCGAGATCCCGCCGGGCGAGACACGCACCTACGGCGAGATCGCCGTTCGCATCGGCGCGCCCAAGTCGGCCCGCGCAGTGGGCCGGGCCTGCGCCACCAACCAGGCCGCCGTGGTCATCCCCTGCCATCGCGCGGTGGGCGCCAGCGGCGCGCTGACCGGCTACCGCTGGGGCGTGGCGCGCAAGGAACGGCTGCTGGCCGAGGAACGTCGGCGCAGCAGCAGGTAGAAGGCGCCGCTGCCGCCGTGATGGGCATGGGCGGCGCGCACCGCCCGCACATGGGCGCGGTTGTCGGCCCGGTTCAGCCAGCCCACGAACTCCGAGCGGATGCGGCCGGCGAATTGACGGCCGCTTTCGACGCGCTGGCCCTTGCCGGTCACGATCAGCACCACCTTGAGATCCTGCGCCACGGCCCGTGCAAGGAAGCGGACCACCGCCTGCTCGGCCGCGGCCAAGGTCATGCCGTGCAGATCGAGCGACGCCTCGGGTGACAGTCGCCGTCGCGACAGGGCCCGTGAAACATCCCGGTCGAAGGCGCCGTCGTCGGTACGAAGTTCGTGGCCCTTGGCCTGGCGCGTTCCCGGCGCGCCCCGTGTCATCCCGAGCCTAGCGAGGGACCTTTCCTGTTGCCTCAAAGGTCCCTCGCTGACGCTCGGGATGACACGTTTCTTTGGGGAGACAATCTTGCTCGGGGCGGCACCGTTGCCCGCGACACCCTTTTTGGCGACGACAGCCGTCACGCGCGCGCGCCGCCGCTTGGGACGCAGCGGCGTCACATCGGCCATTGCGGCGGCGAACAGGTCGGCGTCCTTGACCGTGTGCTTGACCATGGGGGTTTTCGTGTAGCCTTGCCCGTGGGGCGGGTCTACACAGCCGCATGGCCATCGCTCCCCCTCCCCGGCCCAACGCCCAACCGCAACCCGATCCCGATCTCAAAACCGGTCTGCAGTTCCTGCGCGCCGGCTGGTTCGATCGCGCCGAGCCGCTGTTTCGCGGCGCCCTGGCACGGCACGGCGAGCGTCCCGACATCCTGCACTATCTCGCGGTCTGCCTGGCACAGCGCGGCGCTCTCGAGGAAGCCGAGAAGCTGTGGCGCAAGGCGGTGGCCAAGGACCCCAAGGAGCCGATGCTGCTCTACAATCTCGGCCTGGCATCGCGCCGGCTGGGCCATCTCGACGAGGCCGCGCGCCGCTTCCGCGACACGATCCGCCAGGCCCCGACCCATGTCGAAGCACGCCTGGCGCTGGCCTCGCTGCACATGGAGCAGGAGAAGTTCGCCGCCGCCGAGCGCGAACTCTCGGAATTCGTGGGCAATATCGACCGCGCCATCAATGATCACCAGGGCGAGGCGCTGAAGCCGTTGCAGGCGCGCGCCCGCAACATGCTGGGCCATGCGCTCTATCGCCTGGGCCACTATGCGGCCGCGATCGACGTTCTCGACATGGCGCTGACCGATGCCGGCGAGGATGCCGCCCGGCGCGGCCAGATCCTGGCCGATCGCGCGCTCTCGCTGTCGGCGCTGGGCCATCACGACGAAGCCGCGGCCGAAGCCGGCCGGGCGCTGGAGGCAGCGCCGGCCAGCGCGGTGATCCATCATGCGCTGGGCTACATCCTCTATTTCGCCGGCCGTCCCAGCGACGCCCTGCCCTCGATCCAGCGGGCGATCCAGCTCGATCCGACCTTCGGCGTCAGCTACCGCACACTTGCCCTGGCGCAGGCCGCGGCCGGCCAGCCGGACGAGGCCATCGAGGTGCTGAAGCAGTTCATTGCCCGCACTCCGGGCGACCGGCAGGCGGTGCTGCAGCTTTCGATGATCCATATCGACGCCAAGCGCCACGACGCGGCGCTCGAGGTGCTGGCGCCCTACCTGAAGGCCGTGCCGCACGATTCCAAGGCGCTGAACAACGAAGGCCTGGCCTTGCTCGGGCTCGAGCGCTTCGACGAGGCCCGGCGGGCGCTGAAGCGCGCCGCCAAGGCCGAGCCGAACGATCCCTACGTGCTGACCAATTTCGGCCGTGCCCTGGTCGCCTTGGGCCGCGCCGCCGAAGCCCGGCCCCATCACGAGCAGGCGCTGAGCGTCCTGCCGGGCGATGCGCGGCTGCTGGTCAATTACGGCCTCTGCCTGGCGGCGCTGGGCGAAACCGACAAGGCCCGCGAGACCCTGGACGCGGCGCTGGCCGCCAACCCGGACAACGACGAGGCGCTGCTGGCACGCGCCGCGCTGGATCAATGAGGGTGTGATCGGCCAGACTGCGTCTCCCGTCTGCATCCCCCATGAGTGTGAGTGCGTGATCCATGACTGAAGGCGCTGACCATCTGGCGGAGGTGTCCCGCCATATCGCCGAGGCGGCCCGGGCGGCCGGCCGCGATCCGGCCGAGATCACCCTGGTGGCGGTGTCCAAGACCCACGGCGCCGACCGCGTCCGCGAGCTGCTCGAGGCCGGCCACCGCGTGTTCGGCGAAAACCGCGTGCAGGAAGCCCAGGGCAAGTTCCCCGAGCTGAAGGCGGCTTACCCCGACCTCGAGCTTCACCTGATCGGCCCGCTGCAGACCAACAAGGCGCGCGATGCCGTCACCTTGTTCGACGTCGTACAGTCGGTCGACCGCGACAAGCTTGCCGCCGCGCTGGCCAAGGAAATGGAGCGGCTCGGCCGCCGGCCCGCCTGCTACATCCAGGTCAATACCGGCGAGGAACCGCAGAAGGCCGGCATTCTGCCGAAAGACCTCGACGCCTTCGTCGCGGCCTGTCGCACACAGTATGAATTACCGGTCGTCGGCCTGATGTGCATCCCGCCGGTCGACGAGGAGCCGGCGCTGCATTTCGCGCTGCTGGCCAAGATGGCGGCCCGCAACGGCCTGGCCAAGCTCAGCATGGGCATGAGCGCCGACTACGAGACCGCCGTGCGGCTGGGCGCCACCCATGTCCGCGTCGGCAGTGCGCTTTTCGGCGCCCGCCCGCCGCTCGCGACTTCATCCGCTGTGCATGCCTGAACTTCCCGAGGTCGAGACCGTCCGGCGGGGACTGCAGCCGCGGCTGGTCGGCAAGCGTATCGTCCGCTTGCAGCAGCGCCGCAAGGACCTGCGCATCCCCCTGCCCGCGAAGTTCGCCGCCCGCGTCGAAGGCCGCACGGTGCGCGCCATCGACCGGCGCGCCAAATACCTGCTGATCCGGCTCGACAATGACGAGACCCTGATCGCCCATCTCGGCATGTCGGGCCGCATGACCCTGCACGATGCCGCCAGCGCCGCCGGCCATCCGCTCGACCGGCACGACCATGTCGTGTTCGACGTCGACGACGGCTGGCAGGTTCGTTTCAACGACGCACGCCGCTTCGGCCTGATGCTGCTGGTCCCCGATGCGGCGGTTGCAGCGCACAAGTTCTTCAAAGGGCTGGGGCCCGAGCCCTTGGACGACAGCTTCGACGGCCCGGCGCTGGCCTCGCGGCTGGTCGGCCGCAAGACCCCCATCAAGGCTGCACTGCTGGATCAAAAAACCCTGGTCGGCGTCGGCAACATCTATGCCTGCGAGGCGCTGTTCCTGGCCGGCATTTCACCCCGGCGCTCGGCGCATACCGTGCAGGGCGAGCGCGCCGAAAAACTGGTGGCCGCGATCAAGCGCGTGCTGGCCCGTTCGATCGAGGACGGTGGCTCGACGCTACGCGATCATGTGCAGCCCGGCGGCGAACTCGGCTACTTCCAGACCCGCTTCAATGTCTATGACCGTGCCGGCATCGCCTGTCCGACACGCGGCTGCGGCCGGACCGTCAAGCGGCTCGTGCAGGCGGGGCGCTCCACCTTCTATTGCGCCCATTGCCAACGCTAGCTTAAGTGCGTGCCCAGAGACGAGATCGACTAGACGAGATCGACTAGGTGCGATCGATAGGGCGGGAGAGATCCAGTGGCGGCAACGTACGAGAACATCCAGACCGAGACCAAGGGCCGGGTCGGCATCATTCGGCTCAGCCGTCCGAAGGCGCTCAATGCTCTCTGCGCCGAGCTGGTGCGCGAACTCGGTCTCGCCCTCGATACGTTCGAAGCGGATCCGAACATCGGTTGCATGGTGCTGACCGGTAGCGAGAAGGCCTTCGCCGCCGGTGCCGACATCAAGGAGATGAAGGACAAGTCCTACCAGGACGTTTTCCTTCAGGACTTTATTACCGTCGGCTGGGAGAAGGTTAGCCAGGTCCGCAAGCCGATAATCGCCGCGGTCGCCGGCTATGCGCTGGGCGGCGGCTGCGAGATGGCGATGATGTGCGACTTCATCATCGCCGCCGACAACGCCAAGTTCGGCCAGCCCGAGATCACGCTCGGCACCATCCCGGGCGCCGGCGGCACCCAGCGCCTGCCGCGCTTCGTCGGCAAGTCCAAGGCGATGGATCTCGTGCTCACCGGCCGCATGATGGATGCCGCCGAAGCCGAACGCAGCGGCCTCGTGAGCAGAGTGGTGCCGCTCGCCCAGCTGATGGACGAGGCCCTGGCCACCGCCGAGAAGATCGCCGGCATGTCGCTGCCCGCCACCATGGTGGCCAAGGAGGCCGTCAATCGCGCCTTCGAGACCACTTTGGCCGAGGGCGTACGCTTCGAACGACGCACCTTCCATGCGACCTTTGCCTTCGACGACCGGTCCGAAGGCATGGCCGCCTTCGCCGACAAGCGCAAACCGGCCTGGAAACACCGCTGATTGCGCGGTTTTGGCTCTCCGGCCGGTGCTTGACCGGCCTTCCCCTGGCCCGTATAAGCGCGCCCTTCCGAGTGAAAAGAGGATTAAATGGCGAATCACAAGTCGGCCGAGAAGCGCGCCCGCCAGACCAAGAGCCGGACCGCCGTCAATACGGCGCGTCGCAGCCGCGTGCGCGGCTCGGTCAAGAAGGTCGAAGAGGCGATCAAGTCGGGTGACAAGAAGGCCGCCCAGGACGCGCTGCGTTCGGCGCAGCCGGAGATCCAGCGCGGTGCCGGCAAGCGCATCATCACGAAGAATGCCGCATCGCGTCGCGTGTCGCGACTCTCTGCGCGCATCAAGGCGATGGCCTGATCTTTCGCGCACTCGGAATTCAGGGTTGCTGAACGCCGCTCACACGAGCGGCGTTTTCTTTTGTCCAAACGTCCAAAGAAGATTCTCGTCTAAATTTTTTTTGCAACATTGCGACGATGAACGTTTGGTCGGTGATCCGCCGAACGACATACGATTCGGAGTTATCGAACGCGATGCGTCGTACGGCGCTAGATGTTGAGCGATGCGTCGCGACGAACGTCGCGGAGAATCGAATCGCAAGAGATGTCAATCGAGTCACCTTGAGAAGAGACTGAATAGCGTGCGGTCTTCGAGGTGTGAATCGTTTGCGCACCCGGGGGACTCTGGATAAGAGTCACGTCATCGCGAAGGGGCGTGGGGCGCTACGACGCGAGCCAGATGGAGACGGGGGGCTTCCTCTCCATCAAGAGACGAACGAGGGAGACAGAACCACAACGCTTCGCAGGCTCGACGATCGAATAAGAAGATGAAGCGTGCCTCAAGCGACGCTCGTTGAGAAGTTCATCGTGATCCTCGCCGCGTTGTGTGTCGCCATTCGGTCGTTGGCTCGCATGATTGCGCCTCGCTTCGTCGAACTGAAGAGCGGGGGCCATGTCGACAGACAACAAGATCGCCGGCACGTACCAAGTCACCCCCGCCGCCGGCTACGCCGGCGACGTGGCACCGACGGTGGCGTGGAAGATTCTCAGCGAAAGAAAGGATGCGACTCTCATCGACGTGCGCACGCGCGCCGAATGGAACTTCGTCGGCCTGCCCGACCTCACCGGGATCGGCAAGACGCCGAGCCTCCTGGAGTGGCAGGTCTTCCCGAGCATGCAGCCCAATCCGGAATTCGTCGCCACCCTCGCGGGTGCGGTGGCGGACAAATCGGCTCCGCTGCTTTTTCTTTGCAGGAGTGGAGCCCGATCGGCCGCGGCGGCGAAAGCCATGACCGCGGCCGGCTACAGTACGTGTCTCAACGTGGCAGACGGCTTCGAGGGGCCCCTGGATGCGCAGGCCAAGCGCGGCGCGGCAGGGGGTTGGAAGGCTGAGGGACTTCCCTGGAGACAATCGTGAACCGAATCCAAGCACCGATTCAAGGCAACAAGAACGCGACATACGAAGACAACAGCGTGGTGGGGGCAAATATGGACGATGGTGCGGGCCGGAAGGAGCTCGAGGCGCATTGGGTGCGCGTCTGCGACCGGCTACGCAAGGAAATCGGGGACAAGGCATTTAAAACCTGGTTCGGCGAGGTCGAATTGGGCGAGCTGAAGGCCGGCAAGCTGCGCCTCTATGCACCGACGCGTTTCGTGCGCGACTGGGTGGGCCGCCACTACGGCGACCGCGTGCTCGCCTACTGGCAGTCGGTGAACACTGAGGTGAAGAACGTCGAGGTCAACCTGGTGCCGCCGCCGGCGCCGCGCCGACCGAGCGACATCATCGCCGTGCCGCCCGTACCGTCGACGCAGAATTACCAGCCGCCGATGCCGCGCATGGGCCCGCCGATCGGCCGCGGCACCGAGGAACTCACCCAGGGTCCCGAGGCGCGCTACACCTTCACCAACTTCGTGGTCGGCAAGCCCAACGAGTTCGCCTATGCCGCGGCGCGCAACATCGCCGAGCAGGACCAGCCGCTGCCCGAGCGCAACCCGCTCTACATCTTCGGCGGCGTCGGGCTGGGCAAGACGCACCTGATGCACGCGATCTGGCACTCCATCCGCGAGCGCGATCCCAAGACCCGGGTGCTCTATCTCACGGCCGAGAACTTCGTGAACCGCTTCATCCAGGCGCTGCGCACGAAGAACACCGGCCAGTTCAAGGAACTGTTCCGCAACGTCGACGTCCTGATGGTCGACGACGTGCAGTTCATCTGCGGCAAGGAAGCGAGCCAGGAGGAGTTCTTCTTCACCTTCAACTCGCTGGTCGAGCAGAACAAGCAGATCATCCTCTCCTCGGAGAAGCCGCCGAGCGAACTGCAGGACATCGAGGAGCGCATGCGCTCGCGGCTGGGCAGCGGCCTGGTCGCCGACATCCATTCCTCGACCTACGAGCTGCGGCTCTCGATCCTGCAGACCAAGGCCGAGAATGCCCGCGTGCCGGTGCCGACCGCAGTGCTCGAGTTCCTCGCGCACAAGATCAGCACCAACATCCGTGAACTCGAAGGCGCGCTCAATCGCGTCGTCGCGCACGGCCAGCTGATCGGCCGCGAGATCACCGTCGAGATGGCGCAGGACGTGCTGCACGACCTGCTGCGCCAGGCCGACCGAAAGGTCACGGTCGACGAGATCCAGCAGCGGGTGGCGGCGCACTACAACATCAAGCTCGCCGAGATGAGCTCGCCGCGGCGCGCCCGTTCGGTCGCCCGGCCTCGCCAGGTGGCGATGTATCTCGCCAAGCAGCTCACGACGCTCAGCCTGCCGCAGATCGGCAAGCGCTTCGGCAACCGGGACCATACGACGGTCATGCACGCCGTGCGCAAGATCGAGGAGCTGAAGATCTCCGATCTGTCGATTGCAGAAGACGTCGAGCTGCTCAAGCGGCAGTTGCAAGGCTAAGAAATCCCTCGCACAATGTGTGAAAAGGGGCCCTGCGGGGCCCCTTTTTGCCGGGCGCGGCGTCCCTAAACGCCTCTGATTTCAAGCGAAATCGCTTCCCGCGGCTTGGCCACATGCTATACTTTCCAACCGTTCCACCGTTGCGTTTCGCGGCCGGTCGAACGGGCCCAAAAAGCGAACCAATCCGGCCCTGTTAACGGCGACCAAAACATGAAACTGACGATCGAACGGGCAGCCCTCCTGAAGGCCCTGGCCCATGTGCAAAGTGTCGTCGAACGTCGGAACACGATCCCCATTCTCTCCAACGTGCTGATCACCGCCCAGAAAGGCCGGCTGAGCCTGGCGGCGACCGACATGGACCTCGCCATCACCGAATCGGTCGAGGCGACGGCGGCCAAGACCGGCTCGACCACGGCGCCCGCCCACACGCTCTACGAGATCGTCCGCAAGCTGCCCGACGGCGCGCAGGTCGAGCTCGAGACCGCCTCCGACGGCAGCAGCCTGGTGATCCGGGCCGGCCGCTCCCGCTTCACCCTGCAGTGCCTGCCGCCGGCCGACTTCCCGGCCATGAACGAGGGCGACCTGCCGCATCGCTTCCAGCTGCCGGCCACCGACCTCAAGGGCATCATCGACCGGACCCGCTTCGCGATCTCCAACGAGGAGACCCGCTACTACCTGAACGGCATCTACTTCCACGCCGCGACCGCCGGCGGCACCGAGGTGCTGCGCGGCGTGGCGACCGACGGCCACCGCCTGGCCCGGGTCGAGGTGCCGCTGCCCAAGGGCGCGGGCGAAATCCCGGGCGTGATCGTGCCGCGCAAGACCGTGGGCGAGGTGCGCAAGCTCCTCGACGAGAGCGACGGCTCGGTCGATGTCGAGCTCAGTGATACCCGCATCCGCTTCGCCACCGGCAACGTCACCCTGGTCAGCAAGCTGATCGACGGCACCTTCCCGGACTACGAGCGGGTGATCCCGTCGGGCAACGACAAGGTCCTGAACGTGCCGTGCAAGGAGTTCGCGCACGCCGTGGACCGCGTCTCGACCATCTCCACCGAGAAGTCGCGGGCCATCAAGCTCGCCGTCGCCAAGGGCGTGGTCACGCTCTCGGCGACCAGCCCGGATGCCGGCAGCGCGACCGAGGAAATCGAGGTCGAGTACCAGGACACCGCGCTGGAGATCGGCTTCAACTCACGCTACCTGCTCGACATCACCGAACAGATCGTCGGCAGCGAGGCCCGCTTCCTGATGGCCGATGCCGGATCGCCCACCCTGGTGCGTGACGGTGCCGACGAGAGCGCGCTCTACGTGCTCATGCCGATGCGGGTATGACCGCACGGGCCATCAGCGCACTCGCCTACGCCTCCGACGCCGTATCGGGCGCAGCGCCGGCACTCCTCGCCGTGCGCCAGCTCCGGCTCAGCGATTTCCGCAACTACCGCCAGCTTCGGCTCGATTGCGGCCCCGAGCCGGTGGTGCTGGTCGGCGCCAACGGCGCCGGCAAGACCAACCTGCTGGAGGCCCTGTCCTTCCTGGCGCCCGGCCGTGGCCTGCGCCGCGCCCGGCTGGACGAGATCTGCCGCCGCCGGGTTGGCAATGCTGACGACGCGTCTGCCACCCCGCCAGCGGCGACGTCCTGGGCGGTCGCGGCCACTCTCGACACGCCCGACGGCCGGGTCGCCATCGGCACCGGCCTGGAGCCGCCACGCAAGGAAGGCGGCCTGCCCCGCCGCGTCGTGCGCATCGACGGGCGGCCGGTGCCCAGCCAGACCGCGCTCGGCCGGCATGTCGCTGCCGTCTGGCTGACGCCGCAGCTCGACCGGCTGTTCCTCGACGGCGCGAGCGAGCGCCGGCGCTTCCTCGACCGCCTGGTGACGGCGCTCCATCCCGAGCATGCCGGCGATGTGGCGGCCTACGAGAATGCGCTGCGCCAGCGCGCCCGCCTGCTGGGTGAAGGCAATCGCGACCCGCACTGGTTCACGGCGCTGGAAGACACCATGGCCCGGCATGGCGTGGCGCTGGCCGCCGCCCGTGCCGACACGGTGCAGCGCCTCGACGCTGCCGCCCGGCTGGGGGTCGGCCCCTTCCCGCGCGCCACCCTCGCCATGGCCGGCGAAGTCGACGGCTGGCTCGCCACCATGGCCGCAATCGATGCCGAGGACCGGCTACGCGCCGAACTCGCGGCGGCGCGCTTGCGCGACGCCGAGGCCGGCACCACATCCTGGGGGCCGCATCGCAGCGATCTCGCGGTGCGCCATCTCGACCTCGATCTCCCGGCCGCCGAAGGCTCGACGGGCCAGCAGAAGGCCATTCTCGTCTCGATCGCGCTGGCGCATGCCCGGCTGGTGACACTGTCGCGCAGCCGGCCGCCGCTCCTGCTGCTCGACGAGATCGCCGCCCATCTCGACGGCGAGCGCCGCGCCGCGCTGTTCGACGAGGTGGTGGCGCTCGGCGTCCAGAGCTGGATGACGGGCACCGATGCCGAACTCTTTGCGCCGCTTTCCGGCCGCGCGCAGATCCTGCGCGTCGCCGACGGATCGATCGCGGCGGTCTGACCCTCTTTCGCGAAAGCCAGGACCATGAGCGACACGAATAACGACCAGGGTAACGAGAAGGCCAACGAGACACCGATCGCGGCCACTGGCGGTCCGGATGCCTATGACGCGGATTCGATCACCGTGCTCCGTGGCCTGGAGGCGGTACGCAAGCGGCCGGGCATGTATATCGGCGACACCGACGACGGCAGCGGCCTGCACCACATGGTCTACGAGATCGTCGACAACGCGATCGACGAGGCCCTGGCGGGCTACTGCGACCGGGTGGGCGTGACCCTGCACGGCGACGGCTCGGTGACGGTGAGCGACAACGGCCGCGGCGTGCCGGTCGACATCCACAAGGAAGAAGGCATCTCGGCCGCCAACGTGATCTTCACGCAGCTCCATGCCGGCGGAAAATTCAACAACAACAACTACAAGGTCTCGGGCGGCCTGCACGGCGTCGGCGCCGCGGTCGTCAATGCCCTTTCGGAATATCTCGACCTGCGCATCTGGCGCGCCGGCAAGGCCTACTACATGCGCTTCCGCTCCGGCGACGCCGAGAAGGACCTCGTGCTGGTGGGCGATGCACCCGAGGGCAAGCGCGGCACCGAGGTGACCTTCCTCGCCTCGCCCAAGATCTTCAGCAAGACCGAGTTCGACTTCGCAACGCTGGAGCACCGGCTGCGCGAGCTCGCCTTCCTGAACTCCGGCGTGCGCGTGGTGCTGACCGACGAGCGCGGCGCCGAGCCCAAGGTTTCCGAGCTGTTCTACGAGGGCGGCGTCGAGGCCTTCGCCAAGTATCTCGACCGCAACAAAGCCGTCCTGCACGACCCGCCGGTGTCGATCCGCGGCGAGAAGGACGGCATCACGGTCGAAGTCGCGATGCAGTGGAACGACAGCTATCACGAGACGATGCTGTGCTTCACCAACAACATCCCGCAGCGCGACGGCGGCACCCATCTCGCAGGCTTTCGCGGCGCGCTGACCCGCACGCTGAACAAGTATGCCGACGAGAGCGGCGTCTCCAAGAAGGAGAAGGTGAACCTCACTGGCGACGACATGCGCGAAGGCCTGACCTGCGTGCTGTCGGTCAAGGTTCCCGACCCGAAATTCTCCTCCCAGACCAAGGACAAGCTTGTCTCCTCCGAAGTGCGGCCGGTGGTCGAATCGGTGGTCGGCGACAAGCTCGGCCAGTGGTTCGAGGAGCATCCGTCGGAAGCAAAGAAGATCGCCAGCAAGGTGGTCGAGGCCGCCGCGGCACGCGAGGCCGCACGCAAGGCGCGCGAGCTCACGCGGCGCAAGGGCGCGCTCGACGTCAGCTCGCTGCCCGGCAAGCTGGCCGACTGCCAGGAGCGCGACCCCGCCCTCTCCGAACTCTTCATCGTCGAGGGTGATTCGGCCGGCGGCTCGGCCAAGCAGGGCCGCAACCGCGCCAACCAGGCGATCCTGCCGCTGCGCGGCAAGATCCTGAATGTCGAGCGTGCGCGCTTCGACAAGATGCTGTCCTCGGCCGAGATCGGCACCCTGATCACCGCACTCGGCACCGGCATCGGCACCGACGATTTCGACCTGGGCAAGCTGCGCTACCACAAGGTCATCATCATGACCGACGCGGACGTGGACGGCTCCCATATCCGCACCCTGCTGATGACGTTCTTCTATCGCCAGATGCGGGCGCTGATCGACGCCGGCCACCTCTACATCGCCCAGCCGCCGCTGTTCAAAGCCGCCAAGGGCAAGTCGGCGATCTACCTCAAGGACGAGCGCTCGCTCGACGATCACCTGATCCGCACCGGCCTCGAGGGTTCCACCCTGAAGCTCGGCGACGGCAGCGTCCAGGCGGGCGATGACCTGCAGCGCACGGTCGACATCGCCCGCTCCGTCACCAACCTGGTGAAGCCGCTGGCACTGTCGCGCCGCGTCACCAGCCAGGCGGTGATCGAGCAGGCCGCGATCGCCGGCGCGCTGAAGCCCGACGTCCTGGCCGATACCGAGCTCGCCAAGCAGGCCGCCGACTACATCGCCCGGCGACTCGACGTGGTGAGCCCGCCGCTGGAGCGCGGCTGGACCGGCGAGCCGCTGCCCGACGGCGGCCTCGCCTTCAGCCGCCGCCTGCGCGGCGTCACCGAGCGCCACGTGATCGACGGGCCGCTGATCAAGAGCGCCGAGGCGCGTAAGCTCGACGCGCTGGCCGACGAGCTGCAGGCCGTCTATGTGCGGCCCGGCATCTTCACGCTCAAGGACAAGGAGACGACCGTCGCCTCGCCGACCGAGCTGTTCGCCGCCGTGCTCGAGGCCGGCCGCAAAGGCGTCACGATCCAGCGCTACAAGGGCCTGGGCGAGATGAACCCCGACCAGCTCTGGGAAACCACCCTCGACCCCGAGGCGCGCACGCTGTTGCAGGTCAGGATCAACCATGCCGACGAGGCGGACGAAATCTTCTCGACCCTGATGGGCGATGTGGTCGAGCCGCGCCGCGAGTTCATCCAGGACAATGCCCTCAAGGTGGCGAACCTCGATGTCTAGAAGGATGTCGGGCCGCTTGGCAGCGGCTCTCGCAATGGCGGTTCTGGTTTCCGGCGCCGCCGTGGCGCAGACCCAGTCGACGGCCCCCTCCACCCACGGCTCCACCAAGCTCGCCTTTCCGGCGACCTTGGGCGGCGCCACCTTCGAGCGCTCGATCAACTATGCCGCGCCGCCGGCCAACAATCCCGGCCAGGGCATCGCTTACTACTATTCGACGCCCAAGCGCCTGGCGATCAGCGCGCAAGTCTTCGATCTCGGCCGGCGCATCCAGGCGGGCAGCGAGAACCCGTCGGTCATCAGTCAGTTCAATACCGAGGTCGCCTCGGCCGAGCAGCAATTCAAGTTCGCGGGCTACACCAATTTCGAGAAGCCCTCGGTGCCGTCGGTCTGCACCTATGGCGGCGTTTCCTTCCGCTGCATCACCTATAGCGGCGTCACCCAGGCCAACACGCGCATCTTCAGCAAGCTGCTGCTGACCGGCTTCCGCGACAGCTTCGTCAAGATCCGGGTCGACTGGTCCCAGGCCCACCAGCAGACCTCCGCCGACGCCGAAGCCGCCTTGCAGGCCTTCGTGCCGGCGTTGATGCGTTAATCTCCTCCCCCGTCAAAGCGGCTTGGTTACAAGCCGCGACGCGGGGGAGGTGGCCCTGTAATCAGGGCCGGAGGGGGTGCTTCGACGCGAAGAAAGTCATGACCTCCTTCGCGTCGAAACACCCCCTCCGCCGCGGAAGACCGCGGCACCTCCCCCGCGCTGCGCGCGGGGGAGGAGAAGATTGAACTACAACACCATCTGCGTCTGGGTCACGACGGCGACCAGCTTGCCTTCGGCCGTGGTGATGCGGGTCTGCCAGACCATGGTGCGGCGGCCGCGATGGATCGGGGTGGTTTCACCCACCACCGTGGTGCCGACCGGCGCCGGCCCCACGAAGTTGGTCTTGCTCTCGATGGTGGTCGTGCCCTTGCCTTCGGGCAGGTTCAGCACGGTGGCGGCGGCGCCCAAGGTGTCGGCGAAGGCCATGACGGCGCCGCCGTGCAGGATGTCCGGCCGCGTGCAGAGCTCGGGGCGGACGACCATCTCGGCCGTCACACCCGTCTCGCTCGCGGCGGTAAACTTCAGCCCCAGCACTTTCGCGAAAGGCAGTTGGCGGTCGTTCAGGAACTGAAGCTTGTCC
>MKRV01000059.1 GCA_001897995.1 Alphaproteobacteria bacterium 65-37
TATTGCGCGGCACGTCGCGGTACGGCTTGTCGGTGTCGACGCTCGGTTCCTTGGGCATCTTGAGCACGCGCTCCGAGATGATGTTGCGCTGGATCTCATCGGTGCCGCCGGCGATCGAGGTTGCCGGCACGGAGACGAGAATCTCGGCGATCGTGCCGCCGAGCGTGCTCGCGGGGCCGGAGAGCAGCGCGTCGGCGCCGGAAAGCTGGGTGTGCACACGCGCTGCGGCGCGCGCGACATGGCTCGAGACCAGCTTGCCCAGCGAGCCCTCGGGGCCCTGCGGCCGGCCGAGCGCCTGGGCTGCTCGGGCGCGACGCGCCGTCCACTCGCCGGTCTTCGACAGGATCAGGAGCTTGGCGATCTCCTGGCGCACGACGGGGTCGGCCAAGTGGCCGGTTTCCCGCGCCCGCTGCAGGATCAGATCGACGCGGCCGGCGCGCTGCGGATACCACTTGTAGGGCTCCATCGTGGTCGCAATCTCGGCCCGCTCCTCGTCGTAGGCGCGGCCCTTGCGGTCCGATCCCATCGCCCAGGTGCGCAAGCCGTCGGCGCCGCGTCGTTCGTGCATCAGGGTCGTCGTGGTCACCGCCCAGCCGTCGCCGACATTGGCGACCAGGAATTCCGGCTGAACCTCGGCGTCGGTGATGAACACCTGGTTGAACGAGGCATGGCCGTTCATCTGCTTCAGCGGCTGCACCTTCACGCCGGGTTGGTGCATGTCGATGATGAAGTAGGAAAGGCCCTTGTGCTTGGTCTTGTCCCAGTCGGTGCGGGCCAGCAGCAGGCCCCAATGGGCGTGATGCGCGCTGGTGGTCCAGACCTTCTGGCCGTTCACCACCCACTTGTTGCCGCGCATCTCGGCGCGCGTCACCGCGCCCGCCACGTCGGACCCCGAGCCCGGTTCGCTGAAGAGCTGGCACCAGGTATCCTCGCCGGTGAGGATGCGGCGCAGGAACTTCTCCTTATGGAGGTCGGTGCCGTGCGCCAGGATGGTGGCAGCAGCCAAGGTGCGGATGCCCGCCTTGGCGACGCCGATGGCGCCGATGCGGCTGAATTCCTCGTCGACCACGGGCTGCAGCGCCTGCGGCAGGTCGCGGCCATACCATTGCTGCGGCCAGGTCGGCACACCCCAGCCCGAATCGGCCAGCTTGTTGCGCCATTCGACGAGGCCGAGCTCGGAACTCCAGTTGGCTTCGAGCCAGGCGCGGACTTCGGCGCGGACGGAGTCTTCGGTGAATTCGCTCATGATCCGTCCTCCCTTACGCCGCCCAACGCTGCATCATCAGCTCGCGGTGCCGATGGGCATCGCCCAGCAACACTTCCGAGCTCTTGGCGCGCTTGAACCAGAGATGGGTGTCGTTGTCCCAGGTGAAGCCGATGCCGCCATGGATCTGGATGGCATGGATCGCCGTCTGCAGGCCGGCTTCGCTGGATGCGGCCTTGGCGAGCGAGGCGATGGCAGCCACGTCGTCGTCGCCATCGTCCAGGGCGGCGGCGGCATAGTAGGCGGCCGACTTGGCAAGCTCGACGTCGATCAACATATCGGCCTGCTTATGCTTCATCGACTGGAAGGAGGCGATCGACCGGCCGAACTGCACGCGCATCTTGGCATAGGCCAGCGCGTCCTCGCGCAGCCGCTCGGCAACGCCCACGGTCTCGTTGGCAAGGCAGATCGCCGCTTCGGTCATGGTGCTTTCGAAGGGCCCGGCTGCCGCGCCGGCCTGGCCCAGCAGGGTCGCCTCGACGCCCTTGAAATCCAGGCGTGCCAGCTTGCGCGTTGCGTCCATGGTCTGCAGCGCGTGGCGCGACAGGCCCGGCGCATTGCCCGGTACCGTGAAGAAGGACAGGCCGTCGGCGCCGGTGCTGCCGGGCGCGCGCGCCAGCACGACGATGAGATCGGCGGTGTGGCCGTCCAGCACGTAGCTCTTGAAGCCGTCGAGCTTGTAGCGCCCGTTCTTCTTTCCCTGGCCGGACGGCGTCGCCGTCAGCGCCGTTGCGGCGGCGTCCCAGTGCGCAGGATCCTCGACCCAGGCCAGGGTCGCGACGGTATCGCCGGCGGCGATGCCCGGCAGCAGCGCCTGCTTCTCCGCTTCGGTACCCGCGTTCAGGATGGCGCCGGTCGCCAGCACGGCGGTCGAAAAGAACGGCGCGCAGAGAAGCGCGCGGCCCATCTCCTCGAGCACGATGCCGAGTTCTCCGAAGCCGAAGCCCTGGCCGCCATAGGCCTCGGGAATTCGCACGGCGGTAAGACCCAGTTCCGCATTGAGCTTGCGCCAGGCGTCACGCTCCCAGCCGGCCTCGGTCTCCATCAGCCGCCGCACCTCCTTGGTCGGCGACCGGTCCGCCAGGAAGCGGCGGAGATTGGACCTGAATTCTTCCTGCTCGCTGGAGAAGCTGAACTTCATCGACATTCCTCCCGGCACCGATTTTAGGCGTCGGGAGGAAGCGCTGGAAGCGCCGGGGACTGCAGGGCGAGACGTCGTCAGACGAGAAGATCGACGTGCACGTTGTGCGGGTCCATCGGCCCCGTGGTGACGAAGCCGAAGTTCGCCGTACCGTCATGGGCGATCGTGCCGTTCCAGGCGGCGTTCTTCACCACGTAGCCGCCGGCATCGTGACTCACGATCTCGGCATTCCAGATGTCGGTGATCTGGTTCGTGGTGTCGATCCGGACCTGCCAGCCGGCCGTTGCGGCGACGCCCTCATTGTCGAGCGTGACGCTGCCCTGGAAGCCGCCCGTCCACGAATTGACGACAGCGAACAGCGCTTCGACATCGCCCTGACCCGTCGGCGGTGTGGCCGGCGGCGTCACGGGCGGTGTCACGGGTGGTGTCACCGGCGGCGTTGTCGGAGGCAGGGCGCCGTCGTCGTCGAGGATGGTGCCCGTTCCGGTCGCCCGGCTGATCGTGGCGCCGTGCGCGTTGGTCAGCACCACGGAGAAGTGCTCGTTGGCTTCGTCGATCGTATCGGGCGTGATGGCAATCGAGATCGTCTTGCTTTGCTCGCCGATCGCGAAGGTGATCGAGCCGCTGGCGCCAGTGAAGTCGGCGGCGCCGGCATCGCCCACCATCGTATGGTAGTCGACGGTCACGGCTTCGGTCGCCGGCGCCGAGAGCGTCACCAGGAAGGAGGCGCTGTTGTTCGCAGCCGGGCCGCCGCCCGCATCGTCGTGGAAGTCGTACTGGATCGGCTCGAGGTAACCCAGCTTGGTCTGGTTGGGCGTCTGCCAGTCGTTGTTCAGGATGCCGCCAGTGTCGCCGGAATTGGGATTCCACGACCAGAAGGTCCAGCTCGGCCCCTTCTGACCCGCCGGCAGGTCGTGCGTGCCGTTGTTGTCGAGGTCGCCGCCGAGATAGGCGGTGATCGCCTTGAACCAGGGCGCATCCTTCGGGTCGGTCAGGCCGGTACCGAACTCGCCGATGTAAACCGGAGCGATGCCTTCCTTGAAGATGTAGCCCCACATCTGATCGAACTTGGCCGGCAGGTTGGCCGGAAAGTCCGGGCCCTGGAACCAGGGCTGGGCGTAAACCGAGTTGGGATAGTCGTGCGGCGAGTAGACCAGCTTGTTGGCGACGTCGAGCTCGATCGGCCGATCCCGCACGCCCATCAGGTTGCCGCCCCACCAATAGGGCTGGCCCTGGTAGCTGCCGACGCCTTCGACGAAGATCAGCCAGTTGGGGTTGACGTCGCCGATCGCATTGCCGGCGCGCTCGGCAGCGGCCGCCCAGTCGTTGGCTCCGCCGCCACCCCAGGTGCCGTTGTAGGGTTCGTTGTGCAGATCGGCGCCGATCACGGCCTGATCGTTGCCATAGCGTGTCGCCAGCATCTGCCAGTCGGCGATCCAGCTCGCCTCGCTGTGCTGGGCGTCATACCAGAGGCCGTTGGACGAAGGACCGTCGCCGGGCGTGCTGCGATGATGGTCGAGAATGATCTTGAGGCCGATCTGGCCGGCATAGTCGACGATCTTGTCCATGATCTGCAGCGCCGTGAGGCCCTGCAGGTCCGGACTCTTGCTGTAGTCGATGTTGAACGATGTCGCCGTCGAATGAAGCATGTCGCTCGAGTAGGGCAGGCGGATGGTGTTGAAGCCGAGATCCACCATCTGGTTCATCATGTCCTGGTAGCCGCGGGTGTAGAGGCCGTGCGGCACCATCAATCCCGTTTCGAAGCCGAACCAGTTGATGCCGGCGATCTGCACCGAATGGCCGGCCGCATCGACGATCTGGTTGCCCGAGGTGCTGAGCCAGCCGCCCGGCCCGCCGGTACTGCCCGGACTGCCTTCGATCACGGACGCATCGGAGATACTGAGGGTCGGCAGGGTGGGCTGCGCGACATCGTCGTTGACGATGGTGCCGATCGCCACGCCGTCGGCGATGGTGGCGCCGGTCGGCGAGGACAGGGTGAGGCTGAGCGTCTCGTTCGCCTCGACCGCGGTGTCGCCGGTGACCTGGACATGGATCGTTTTCGAGGTCTCACCGGCCGCGAAGGTCAGGCTGCCGGTGAGCGCCGTATAGTCGCTGCCGGCACTCGCCGTGCCGTTGGCCGTGGCATAGGCGACGGTGACGGGGCCGCTCGCTGCCGCGGACAAGGTCACGGTGAAGGCAAGGTCCTGCAGGCCGCTATTGCCTTCCGTGACCGTGGCGTCGCCCACCGACAAGGTCGGCAGGGCAGGAATCGGCGGCCCGTTGCCGTCACCCGCAGGGACGCCGTTGACCGTGAAGCCCGAGGCCTGTGTGCCGCTGCTGCCGGGAGCTGCCTGAAAGCCGAATGAGACGTCGTGGCCGGCGGCGACCTGGCCGTTCCAGGCGGCATTGCGGATCACATAGTGATTGCCGACATGGCTCACGATCTCGGCGTTCCAGATGTTGGTGATCGTGAACGAGGCGTCGAATTCCGCCCGCCAGCCGTTGAGGGCTGAAGCGCCCGCTTCGACTTTCATGGCGCCGGTGAAGCCCGAGCCCCAGTTGCTGGTGACGTCGTAGTCGACGGCGACACTGCCAGTCGAGGGGCCGGCTGTGTCGTCATTGGCAATCGTGCCGGTCGCCGAACTGCGGGCGATGGTGGCGCCGGTGGCATGCGACAAGGCGAGGGTGAGCGCCTCGTTCGCCTCGACGACGCTATCGCCGTTGACCGCGACCTGGATGGTCTTGCTGGTTTCGCCGGCGGCGAAGGTGAGCGTCCCCGTCTTGGCGAGGTAATCCTGGCCCGCCATCGCCGTGCCGTCGGCCGTCGCATAGTCCACCGTGACCGGTCCCGTGGCGGCCTTCGACAGGCTGACGGTGAAGGTGAGGTGCGTCGTCCCGCTGTTGCCCTCGACGACCGTGGCGTCACCGACGGTGAGCGTGGGCGGCACCGGCTCGGGGCCAGGGCCAGCACCGGCACCGTTCAAGGTCAGGCTGCTCACGGTCGTGCCGCCGGTCGCCTGGAAGCCGAGCGTCACCGTCGCGCCGGCCGGAATGTCGGCGTTCCACGCGGCATTCCGCACCACATAGTGATTGCCGACATGGCTTACGATCTCGGCGCCCCAGATGTTGGAAATCGCAAAGCCGGCGTCGAACTCGACCGTCCAGCCGCCGCTGAGGCCGGTGGCGCCGGCCGCGATGGTCAGGTTGGCGACGAAACCCGATCCCCAATCGTCCTTCACCAGGTAGTCGACTGCGGCCATCGTATCCTCCCGTCCTGTCGTTCGCGTGTTCAGTGCGGGAAAGTGGCACTGGCATTGTGACCAGACATCGACCAGATGCTGGCTAATCTGTGAGCGCGCCCAAAAACTCGATGAACGCGACCTCTGCGACGTGAGAAAGTGAGGGGCGGCACGGGCTTGTGCTCGATGCTTGCAAATTTCCGAGCATCTGCGAAAGAGTGAGCGACCCGATCAGCCGAAGCGCCGGAAACACGATCCTTGCCCACCCTGTTGCTCGACCGGTGGAACGGCCTGTCCGTCTTCTGGAGAATCCAGATTGTCGGCTGGGGGCTCTTCGCCGTAGCCGACCTGATCGGTCAGCGTATGCTCTATCAGAGCTACGCGATCGCCGGCTTGCGCACCGCCATTGTCACGGTCTGCCTGATCGCGATGTCGACCGCGATGCGGCCGGTCTATGCCGAGCGTGCGGCTGCCGATCGGGTGACGGCGGGGACGGTCGGGTTGATCGTCCTGCTGTCGCTGCTCGGCGGCACGGCCATCGCCGCGGCCATTGTCCTGGTCCATGAGCGCGTTTCCTGGATCGTGCCGCCGGAGCATCGTGGTCTGGAAGAATTCCTCCTGCCGCAGATCCACTATTTCTTCGCCCTGGTGGGCTGGAGTCTCGCCTATTTCTGGATCCAGGCCGAAGTCGCGGAACAAAGCGAGCGCCGCCGTGCGATAGACGCCGAGGCCGAGGCATTGCGCGCCGAACTCGAGGAGCTCAGGCTGCAGCTCGACCCGCACTTTCTTTTCAACGCGTTGAACGGCGTCGCCGAGGAGATTCCCGAGCATCCTCAGGCGGCGCTCGCCATGCTGCGCGACCTCACGGCCTATCTGCGCCATTCGCTCGACGGCATCGATCATACGGTGGTGAAGGTCGACGCTGAGGTCGGCGGACTTAACGCCTATCTCGGCGTTCAGCGGGCGCGTTTCGGGGACAGGTTGCGGGCCACGCTCCATCTCGAGCCGGCGGCCGCCTCGCGCCGCATTGCGAGCTTTCTGCTGCAGCCGCTGGTCGAGAACGCCATCAAGCATGGTCGGCGGGAGCAGGGGATCGATCTCCGAATCGCTATCGGCCGCGCCGGCGAAGCGCTGCATGTCGTAGTCGAGAACAAAGGCACGCTGGCGCCGGCCAAGGCCGTTGCCCATCGGCATCGCCCGGGCATTGGCCTGCAGAACGTCCGGCGGCGGCTCGCTCTACATTATCCCGAACGTTACCACTTCGACCTCAGCGAGGTGGGAAACACGACAGAAGACAAGAAGGTCGTCGCCAGTCTGGTCCTGGAGGGTGAGCCGTGCGGGTCGTGATCGTCGACGACGAACCCCTGGCGCGCAGCGCGCTGCGCCGCCTGCTGGCGGCGCATCCTGACGTCGAGATCGTCGGCGAGGCGGATACGCTCAGCCGTGCGCGGGCCGCCCTGGAAGAGCTGCATCCGGACCTGGTCTTCCTCGATATCGAACTCGACGGCAGCGGCGGGGACGGCTTCGATCTGCTCCAGGGGCTCGAGAAGCGGCCGATCGTCGTCTTCGTCACCGCCTTCGCGCAGTACGCGGTCGACGCCTTCGCCGTCGAGGCGACCGACTATCTCCTGAAGCCGGTCGATCCGCTGCGCCTCGCCGATGCCCTGGTGCGCACCCGCCGCGTGCTCGCCACGGCACCGCCCGCGCCAGAGGCCGACATGATCGAGCTCAAGATGCCGCGGCGCACGGTGCTGGCGACAGCTGCCGAAATCGTGGCGCTTTGCGCCGAAGGCGACTTCACGCGCGTCTTCGTGGTCGGCCAGCCGGCGCTGATGATCCTGCGCTCATTGGGCCAGTTCGAAGCCCAGTTGCCCGCACCGCCCTTCCTGCGGCTTGGCCGCTCGGTGATGATCAATCGCGACCGCTTGCGCGGCATCGAGGCGGCGTCGCGCACTGCGGGTCGTCTCACTCTGGAGGGGCTGGCCGAGCCCTTATCGGTCAGCCGTGCCGCCGTTGCGCGCCTACGCGAGGCGATGGCGGAGCGCTGACCGACGGCTGATCGAGGCTCTGTCTGCTGGACGCTATCTATCCAACCAGGCATCCTCAAAGCGCCAGCCATTGTAGATGCTGTTGATCTGTATGGTCACGCCCTTCACCTGGGGGTGCCAGCACCCGGCGGCGCGGCCATGGCTGATGATCGGCCGGGCGATATCCTCCTGCAGGCGCCGGTCGATCTCCCAGACCAGCGCCTGGCGCTTCTTGCGGTCGGACTCCCGCGACTGCTGCTCGAAGAGCTTCGTCATCTCCGGATTGCAGTAGTTGTTGTAGTTGCGCAGGCTGCCGCAGGCATAGCCTTCGAAGAAGGTGACGTCGGGATCGTCGACCGCCGAGCCGGTCAGATTCAGCGCCACGACATAGTCCTTCTTGAAGACGCGGTTGTAGTAGATCGCGGTGTCGATGATCTCGAGTTCGGCTTCGATCCAGATGTGCCGTAACTGGTCGATCAGGATCACCGCCGGGTCCTTGAAGGTCGCGATGTTGCGCGTGCTGACCTTGATCTTGAGGCGGTTGTCGGGCCCGTAGCCTGCCTCCTTCATGAGCGCGCGTGCTTCGTCACGGCTCTTCGCTACGTCGCCATACCCGATGATGGTCTTGAGCTGATCCGGCGGCAGTCCCCACACGCCGTCGGGCGGCGGCAGCATGGCGCCGCCCATCTTTCCCTCGCCCTCGCTCAGGATCGTGATGAAGGCCTGGCGGTCGAGGGTCAGCGCCATGGCACGGCGGATCTTGGGGTTGTCGAAGGGTGGCACCTCGCGGTTGACGATCAGGTTGGTGCTGACGCCCGTCTCCCGCATGGTGCAAAGCGCCTGCGGTGCGTCGCGCTTGATGTTCTTGAGCAGCGGCACCGTGACGTCGCTGGGGAAGGTCATGTCGAACTTGCCGGCAGCGAAGGAGAGCATGCGCGTCGAGCGGTCGGGGATGATCGTGTATTCGATGCCGTCGAGATACGGCCGCCCCTTCTTCCAATAGTCGGGGTTCTTCACCAGCTTGATGCTCTCGTTCATCTTGAACTCGGCCAGCTTGAACGGGCCGGTGCCGACCGGTTTGCGGCGCATGGCGTCCGGCGGCACATGACAGGGGTAGATGGGCGAGTAGCCCGAGGCCAGCAGGGCCAGCAACGAAGGCTGCGGTGCCTTCAGGTGGAACGTCACTTCGGTCGGCGTGTCGGCCGTCACCTTCTCGACGTTGCTCCACCAGGCCGAGCGCGGATTGCGCCTGAGCTTGTCGGGGCTCAGCAGCAGGTCGAAGGTGCAGACGACATCCTGGGCGGAGAAGGGCTTGCCGTCGTGCCATTTCACGCCATCGCGCAGCTTGAAGATCAACCGGCGACCGTCATCCTTGGAGGACCAGCTCGTCGCGAGATCGGGCACGATCGAATCGAGGCTGTTGCGCGCGACATGCTGGTCGAACATCACCAGATTGTTGTAGAGCGCCATGAAGGGGACAGCGACGGACACCGTCGCTTCTTCGTGGATCGAGGCACTGGGTGGGGTGTCCATGTGCTGGATCTTCAGCACCCCGCCGGCTTTCTGTGCCGATGCGACATTTGCCGTCGTAACGCCCGCCACCACCACGCAGATCAACGCCAGGCACATGTTGCGGGTCATGCCGTCCTCCCGGTGATGCGACTTGTATTTTTCTCGTTCGTCTTCCCTGTTCATTTCTGGCGAGTACACTTGGCGCGAAGCCTAACGCCGATTCACTCGGTGTGTCGACGGCGGGTGATCTGCTATCGTCACGCCTTCAAGAAGATTTACCGGAGGAGATGCCCGTGACGACCGCCCCCCAACGCTTGCGCGCCCTGTTGGCCGAACCGGCTTTTGTCGTCATGCCGGCGGTCTGGGACGGGCTCAGCGCCAAGCTGACCCACGGGGCGGGCTTCCAGACGGCTTTCCTGTCCGGATCGTGTGTGGCGGCGAGCCGGCTGGGTGGCCCCGATCTCGACCTCGTCTCGTTCGGTGAGATGTTCGATTCCTTCAACATGGTCCACGCTGCCGCGCCCGACCTGCTGGTGCTGGCCGACGGCGACCATGGCTACGGAAATGCCATGAACGTGCAGCGCACCGTGCGCGCTTACGGCCGGGCGGGGGCGGCCGCCGTGCTGATCGAGGACAAGATCACGCCGCGCGCGCTGACCTCGGCCGGCAAGCCGTGCCTGCCGCGTGAGGAAGCCCGCATGAAGGTCCGTGCGGCCGTGGCGGCGGCGAAGGAGTCGGGCATTCTCGTGCTGGCGCGCACCGATTGCCGCCCCACCCAGGGCATCGACGAGGCGGTGGCGCGGATCGAAATGTATGTCGAAGAAGGTGCCGACATCCTGTTTCTCGATTCGCCGGCCGACGATTCGGAGGTCAAGCGGGCCGTCGCTGCGGCCAAGGGCCGGCCGAGCTTCGCGGTCCTGTCTCCCGGCGCGCCGCGGGCAACGCCGTCGCAGACCGAAGCAGCGAAGCTCGGCTTCAAGATCGGCACCTATCCGACCGGCCTGCTGTCGCCGGTGGCGGCCGGCATGAAGGCAGGTCTTGCCGCACTGAAGGCCGGAGAGGCCGAAAGCAAGATGGCGCTACCGCCTCCCGAATTGCGGGCGGCGCTGGGCTATGCCGACTACGATACCGATGCCAAGCCCTATCTCCTGAAAGCTTGATCTCGCCGTTGCCTCTCCACAGAGCGACGCGTTAAGCACGGCGCGTCCGCAGCATCGCGAGTACCTAGCTTTCATGAAGCGCAAGACCAGCAAGGCGTTCGTCTATCTCGGCCCCTCGGCCATTCAGGGCATCGGTTGTTTCGCCGATCGCGCGATCAGGAAGGGAGAGACGGTGCGCGTGTGGGACGGCGAGGACAGCCGCTGGGTGACAACCCAGCAGGCGCATGCCTCGCCGCAGCGCCATCTCTTCAAACGCTTCGGCATCCGCACGACCGGCGGATATCACTGCCCGATCGATTTCCTGCGCATCTCGACCGGCTGGTACATGAACCACGATGCCGATCCGAACCTCACGTCCGACGACGAGGACGTGACCTACCACGCGGTGCGCGATATTCCGGCCGGCGAGGAACTCACCATCGATTACCGCCGCATGGACGAGCGTCATGACAATCTTTCGCGTGACGTCGAGGTGCCGGCGACGACGGCCCGCAAAAAGCGGAAAGGCGCACGCCGCTGACGCCCGTTTAGGGCGTTATTTCTCTTTCTCGCCCAGCCAGACCGGCCACAGGCCACGCCGCGCCTTGCGCGCCTCGGCCTCGGCGCCGGCATAGCGCTGGCTGGCCCGCGGCTCCCACGGCAACACTTCGTCGAGATGGAAGCCGTAGGCCATGCCGCTCGCCAGCATGTAGCCACCGAGGTCGATCGCCGAGGGCGAGGTCTCGACCAGGCACTGGGCCACGAGTCGGCACTCGCGATCCCAGCGCGCCGGCCGGCATTTCACCTTGTGCTCGCCCTTTTCCAGCATGTCCTCGAGCGCGGCGCGCGCCTGCATGCCGCTCGGCGTTTCGAGGCCGCTCTGCCGGTCACGCAGTTCGCCCGTCTGCAGGCCCCAGAGCCTGATATGCGATTTCAGTCCGATCCCCCCGAGCGAGGCGCCGTCCAGCGCATAAGCCTCGCCGCTCCAGTCCTTGGGCAGGGCGCCGCAGTCGGCCGGCTTCTCGGCCTTTTCCACCTTCTCGACCTTCTCCGGTTCGGGCGGTGGCGGTGGCCGGCGCTGCTGGGCCAAGGCGGTCCCGACGACGAGGACAGCAGCGAGGACGGCGGGGGTGGCGAGCAGGAGTGTGTGTTTCATGGCCGATTCACAGGCAGCGAAAGCGGGTGAAGAGATTGACGTTGTCGACCAGATTGTCCTCCAGCACCTGGGAGCGTCCACCCTTGCAGGTTTGCTGGATGACGTCGCGTGCAACCGCCCAAGCCCGCTCGCGTTCCAGTTCTGGATCCGGATTGATCACCAACGTTGCCCGCACCACCATCAGCCGATACTCGCTCGGCGTGCCCGTGGGGGCGACGCGTACCTCGAACTTCCGGCCTTCGCGGGTGACGTACTGGACTTGGGAATTGTCGAGCGAGGCCTTGTCGTTGCAGGCGGCCAGTCCGAGCAGGGCGGCGGAAAGCGGGAGCAGAATTCTTTTCATGGCAATGCCAAGCCTAGGCGAACGGTTCCGGGGGCGCCATACCACCGCGAATTCAATCCAATCCGGCGTCGATTTGTCCTGTGCGGCGGCCTCCTGGCGTCGCATCGTGTCGGGTGATCGCTTATGAGGGAGAGACGATGAACGCGCCTTTGCCCGAGGAAACGTCGACGGCCGAAGTTTCGCCGAAAGTCCGCCGCTTCGACGGGCGTCATCTGCGCAGCGAGCGCACGCGTCAGTTGATGATCGAGGCCTACCTCCAGCTCGTGGAGGAAAAGGGCCGCATGCCGACAGCGACCGAGATTGCTCAGCGTGCCGGCTATTCAGTCCGGTCGATCTTCGAGCGCTTCCCCGATCTCGATGCCTTGAGCCTTGCGACGGCCGACTACGCCATCGCCGCCGGCCAGGCACAAGCAACGGCCCAGGATGTCGACGGCGATCGCGCGGCGCGAATCTCCTCGCACGTCCGCACCCGTGCCGAGGCCTGCGAGCGCTGGTTGCCGCTGTGGCGCATCCTGACCTCGCCGGCGACACAGGATCAGGTTGCGGCGTTGGCGATGCGTGTCCAGGCTGTCCGCCAAGCGAATGTCGAACGGATCGAGTTGATGTACCGCCGGGAGCTGGCGACGCTGGCGCCCGAGGCGCGTGAACAGCTTCTGGTCGTCCTGGCAACTCTGACCAGCTTCGAGAGCTGGGAGCAGATGCGCACCGGAAGCTTCGGCCTCTCGACCGACGCCGCCGAAAGTGTCTGGCGTTCGGCCATCGACCGGATGCTTCCGACGGCGTAAATATCGCGGATGTTCTCTTTCTCGCGCCGCCCCCGGATGGCGGAACCTGCCGCGCGTGTCGGCGATATCGAGGTTCGGTCGCCCTGGGTGCGCTGCCAGCCCGACATGCCCAGCGTCGCTGGCGGTTTCGTGACCCTCACGAATACCGGATCGCAGCCTGACCGTCTGGTCGGCGCGGCCAGCCCGGGCGCCAGCAAGGTCGAGATCCACGGTATCCGGGTCGTCGGGCCGGGCATCTCCATGGTCCCGCTCAAGGACGGCCTCTACCTTCATTACGGCACCACGGTCGAGTTCAAGCCGCGTGGCTACCATTTGATGCTGCTGCTGTCGGCGCCGTTGGCCGTGGGCGCTCGGCTGCCCATCGAACTCGTCTTCGAGCGGGCCGGCAAGGTCGAGATCTCATGCGAGGTGAAGCCACCCGGTACGATCGGCGAGCAGGTCCTGCACGCTTCATGAGCGTTCTCCCCCCTCTCGTCGGGTGGTAGCCTTCCGTCCTTCCCGCCGGGCCGGGTTGTCCAAGGCGGGCAACGACCGGAGGATTCCCATGACTGTCAGCGTCACGACCATAGGCCGCCGTCGTCTCGCAGCCGTCGCGCTTCTAGCGACAGGCACCTCGGCTTTGGCGGTCGCGTCCGCTCGTGCCAACGAGGCGGATGTCGCGGCCGTCACGGCGGCCGTGGCCGCCCTCACCAAGGCCATGCTGACGGCCGACAAGGGGCAGCTCGAGGCTCTGACGGCCGATCAGTTGAGCTATGGCCATTCCGGCGGCGTTATCCAGGACAAGGCCGACTTCGTGAAGGTCATCGCCGAGAAGAAGACCGTCTACAAGTCGATCGAGCTTTCCAAGCAGACCGTAGCGGTGGCCGGCAACGACGCCATCGTGCGCCATGCCTGGGAGAGCGAAAGCGGCTCGGGCGACGGCAAATGGACCGTGTCGAAGATCGGCGTGCTGCAGGTCTGGCAGAAGCAGGGTGCAAACTGGAGACTGCTCGCGCGCCAGGCCTTCAAGGTCTGACGGAAGAGGGCCGGCTCTAAGCTCGAGATTGGCGCTCGATCCAATCTTCCGCCAAAGGCAGCGTGCTGAAGACGCGCATCGGCCGCTCGGCGACGGCCAGCATGCCGAGCACGCGGCTGACCAGCTCGATCTTGTCGTCTGGCACCACAATGGCCAGTGCGCCCAGCGCGTGTCTGTCTTTATGCATGGCGCGCATGCGCACGCCGAGCGCCAGCATGTCGTCGGGCAGCATCCTGGTTTCGCTGGCCGCGCCGTCGAACAGCTTCCGGTAGTCGTGACAGTCGACGCCGTCCATCACGTCGAGAAAAGAATCGATCTCTGCTCTCGTCACGTCGCCTTCGGCGACAATCGTGACGAGCTTCCGTCGTGAATCAATCTTCCAGTAAACCGGCATGGCGGCGCGACACTGCCAGTCGCGACGGCCGGCGACCATCCCGACCATCGTATTAGGTGGGGGTGTGAGGCGGAGTTCGTGCCCTCAGGCTGCGACTTCTGCCAGGTAGGCCTCGGCATGAGCCCGATCGCCAGCCGCGCCGACAAAAGCGACATAGCCATCGGGCCGAATGAGGCGAAGGGCGCCGGCATGGGCCGGATCGTCCGCCGAGACGGCGGTGACGAGCTTGGGGAATTTCTGCGCGAGAGCTGTCACGACCTCCATTGGTCCCAGCGCGGTGAAGCTCTTGCCGCCGGCGCCGGCAGGCAGCCGGTCGGGCCAGCGCATGCCGGGCTTGGGGCCATTGGCGGTGTGGCCGTTCTTGGCCGTGAGTGGGCTCGACGGGTAGGCGATGTTGGTCTCGGCAAGCTGATCGGCGATGGCGTGCTGCAGGGCAGGGAAGCCCGTCGCGAATTTGACGACGGCGTTGCGCAGTCCCTGGGCGATCGGATTGCGCAGGATCGCCGCCTCGGTGAGACGCCCGGCATTGCGCAACACCATGTCGCCCACGGCGCTGCGCTCGATCGAGTAACTGTCGAGCAGCGACGGCCGGGCGGCGCCGGCGATGACCATCTTCAGCTTCCAGGCGAGATTGAAGGCGTCCTGCATGCCGGTATTCATGCCCTGACCGCCGGCCGGGCTGTGGATGTGTGCGGCGTCGCCGGCGAGGAAGATGCGGCCGCGGCGATAGTCCTTCACCTTGCGCTCGTTGATGCGGAAGGCCGCCAGCCAGCGCGGATTCGAGAGCGTGATACCTGAGGAACCGCGGTGTGCGATCAGTGTCTGCATCTCCTCGAGCGTCGGGTCGGCGAAGTGGTTGCCGTCCTTGGCCTCTCCGAGATCGGCGATCACCCGCCAGCGATCGTCCCCCATGGGGAAGAACGCCAGGATGCCGTCGCGATGCCAGAAGATGTGAATGCGGTCCTTGGGTTCCAGCCCCAGCAGTTGGCCGTCGGCCAGCGACCATTCGCTCTGCAGGGTCGACCCTTCGAACGAGAACCCCAGGCCATGACGCACGGCCGAATGCGCGCCGTCGCAGCCGATCAGCCAGTCGGCCGTTACCGTCTCGGTGCGGCCATCCGCTTTCCTGACCGTCGCCTCGACCTTGTCGCCTTTCTCGGCAAAGCCCGTGAGTTCGACCTCGCGGTCGACCGTGACGCCGCGCGCCGCGAGCTGCTCCTCGAGGACGCGCTCGGTCTCGCTTTGCGGGATCATCAACGCGAAGGGATAGCGGCTGTCGATCGAGTCGAGCGAGACGCGCGCTACGATCTCCTTGCCCGTCGAAATCTGGGCTCCGCTCCCACGCATCCCGGCCGCCAGGAAGGGGCCGACATAGCCCGCGTCGTCGAACAGTTCGAGCGTGCGGCTCCAGAGGACCAGCGCCTTCGACTTGTCCGTACGGTGCGGTGCCTTGTCGACGATCCGGATCGGCACACCATGCCGCGACAGCTCGTTCGCGAGGGTGAGGCCGACCGGACCGGCGCCGGCGATGAAAACGGTAGGATTGGCGCTCATCCTGCTGCACCCCCTGTGCTTAATCAGGGGTCGAACCCTAATGGCGGCGCAGGCGGTGTCCAGAGAATGTTGGATAATGGCTACGTCGTCGCCACATCGCAGGGCAGTCGTCAGCCCGTCCGTCGCCTCAGGGCCCACACCATGGCCGCGGTCAAGACGAGGCCCGCCACGGCCATGACGATGACGGCGCCGCGCGGCCCGATCTGGTCGGACAGGGCGCCGATGGCCAACTGGCCGAGCGGGCCGGTGCCGATGCAGACGGTGACGACGCCCATCAGGCGCGAGCGCACCTCGGGCGGCGCTTCGGTCAGCATCAGGGTCGACTGCATGTTGCCGAAGCCCGCCGTGCCGAAGCCACCGAGCACGAGGATGACGAAGGCGAACCAGAATGACGGGCTCAGCGCCATCAGGATCAGCGCGACCATGAAGAGCGCGGCACCGCCGGCGAAGGCGAGGCGCCGGTCCATGCGGACCAGGCCGGCGGCGATCAGCGTGCCGCCGATCAGTGCCCCCAGTGGCTCGCCGGCGGCCAGCAGGCCGACCAGCGCCGGCGAAACGTCGAACGCCGCGAGACCGAGTGGCGCCACCAGGGCCGAATAGGCGAAGGCGAAGGCGTTGGTGACGATGGTGACGCCGAACACCAGCAGAATCGTCGGCTTCGTCCAGGCAAAGCGCAGCCCTTCGACGATCTCCCGGGGAATGCGCATCAGGTTGAGACGGCGCGTCACCTGCGGATAGACGAGACCCGCCATCGCGAAGGCGCCCAGGAACTGCACCAGCGCCGTCATGGTGTAGGCGCCCTTCATGTGCAGCCACTCGAAAGCCATGCCGCCCAGCAGCGGTCCGACCATGCGGGTGGCCGCCGAGGTGGCGCTGTCGAGGGCGATGGCATTGACGACGCGGTGGGGCCCCGCGGCTTCGCCGACCATGCGCCGTCGCGTCGACATCTCGAAGGCCCACATCATGCCGCTCAGCAGATTGCCCGCGGCCACGTGCCAGAGCTCGAGCCGACCCATGGTGGCGAGCGTCGCCAGCAGCGTCGACACGATGGCCGGGCCAAGCAGAGCTGCCATCACAATCAGCTTGCGGTTCAGCGCCTCGGAGATCGCGCCGGCGAAGGCCCCGAACAGGAACTGCGGGATCTGGCGCAGCGCCACCACGACGGTGACGGCCAAGGCGGAGTGCGTCACCTCCCAGGCGAACAGGCCCGAGACGAGCAACTCCAGCCAGCGCATTCCGTTGGCGAAAGCGCCGACCAGCCACAGCCGCAGGAAATCGGGCGAACGCAGCAGCTCCCGTATGGGCGAGTCCATTGCTGCGAACCTACCGCGCCACGGCGGCCATTCTCCAGCCGTGCTGCGATTTCATTTCGCCTGTGATGGGGTGATTTTGTTTCGACAAAACATTTGTTGAAAGACGTCCCCTCTTTTGACAAAATAATTGTCGAAAGAGGGATGCATGAATATTCACGAGCTCGTCGAGCGGACCGGGGTGGCGGAACGGCAGGTGCGATACCTGATCGCCGAGGGATTCGTTGCCCCTCCGCGCGGCGGCCGGGCCAATGCCGATTACGGCGACGATCATGTCGCCGCGATCGGCCGCTACGCGCGTCTGCGCGATCTCGGCTTCCCGCCGGCCGCCATCAAGTTGCTGCTGCAATCGACGGAGGGCGCGCCCTTTCCGGTGGCGCCGGGCGTTACGCTGGTCGTCGACGTCAAGCTGCTGGGAAGCGGCAAGCCGGTGCAGCCCCTCGTGAAACGCGTCCAGCGCCTGTTGTCCGATCTGTTCAAGGAGTCGAACCATGCCGATCGTCGCCCCGCACACGATGACTGATCCACTCGACGCATTGATTGCCCAGGCCGTCGCCCGGACAGGGAACCGTCCTATACCGCTACTGTCGACGGCCTTCGACGTGACCCTCGAAGGCGGCCTCGCCCTCGTTGCGACGAGACGCGTCTTCCGCAACGTCGAGACCGCCAGCATCGAGGCGACGATCACTTTTCCCGTTCCTGTCCACGCCACGCTGTTTGCGCTGGAGGCCCGGATCGACGGTCGCCTGCTGAAGGCCCGTGCCGAGCGGCGGCGGGCGGCGCGCGTGAGCTATGAGGATGCGCTGGGTCGCGGCAAGTCCGCCTTGCTGCACGAGGAGGTGCTGCGCGGCGTTCACATGCTGTCGGTCGGCCACATTCCGCCCGGTGCCGAGATCGAGGTGACGTCGAGCTGGGTGACGACGTTGGCCTGGCTCGGCACGCGAGCGCATCTGCGCATCCCGCTGACCGTCGGTGACATCTACGGCCGGTCGAGCCTGCCCGAAGCCGACGATCTGCTCCATGGCGGCCCCACCGGCGTTGCCGACCTCGCCGTGCATTGTCCTAGTGGCGTGCCGAGCCTAGCCGGTGGCACCCTCGACGCCGGCCGTGCCCAGGTGGCGCTCGATCGGCCGATCGACCTTTTCGTGACGGGTGCGTCGCAGCAGATGCTGCACGGCAAGGCGGCTGATGGGCGCGAGGTCGTGATGGCGATCAGGCCCCAGGCGGGCGCTGATCGCGGGCTCGATGTCGCCTTGCTGCTCGACGGCTCGGGCTCGATGGGCAGCGCCTCGTCGAGCCGGGGTCAGGGCCGTACCAAGCACCAGGCGATGGTCGACGGGCTCCTGGCGAGCGCCGAACGTCTCGGCGAGGCCGACGCGATCGACCTCTGGTGGTTCAACGACACGCTGCGG
>MKRV01000060.1 GCA_001897995.1 Alphaproteobacteria bacterium 65-37
CGCCGTCATTGCCGGCGTCGGCGGTGGCCTGCTGTCGCCGGTCATCCTCTATTCGTCGCTGATGGGCCAGGTCGTGATCATCAAGGCCTTCGTCGTGGTGGTGATCGGCGGCATGGGCAGCATCGTGGGCGCCGTGGTCTGCGGCCTCCTGGTCGGGCTGCTCGAATCGATGCTGAGCCTGGTGACCAGCGAAGGAACGGCCACCGCCATCATCTACTCCCTGCTGCTGGCCGTGCTGCTGGTGCGGCCTTACGGCCTCGCCGGAAAGAAGGCCCGATGACCCGCGTATCGAGCTGGCCGGCAGGCATCTGGCTGTCGGCCGGCGTCGCGGTCGCCTTCCTGGCGGCGTTCCTGATCGACTCGCCCTACGTCGCCGGCCTGCTGGCCTATGCCCTGGTGCTCGGGATGTTCGCCCTGGGTCTCGGCGTGACGCTTGGCCAGATGGGTTACGTCACCTTCGGCCATGCCGCCTTCTTCGGGCTCGGCGCCTATGCCGCCGCCCTGGTCAGCACCAAGTTCGGCCTGAACTTCTGGCTGATGGCATTCCTGGCGCCACTGCCGGGAGCAGCGCTCGGTATTCTGGTGGGCTTCGCCTCGGCGCGGCTGGGCGGCGCCTATTTCGCCATCGCGACGCTCACCACCGCCGAGATTCTGCGCCTGATTGCCGCCAACTGGATCGACCTCACGCGCGGGCCGATGGGCGTGCTGGTCACCGCGCCGCCGCTGCCCTGGCAGACGGCGTTCGGCTGGGGCCAGCAGCAGAGCTACCTTTTCCTGCTCATCCTCGTCGTCACCCTGTTGCTCGTGGGGCTGCGCAACCTGCAACGAAGCCCGCTCGGCCGCGCCTGGGTCGCCGTGCGCGAGGCGCCCGACCTCGCCGAATCGCTCGGCATCCCGACGGTGCGCGCCCGGGTCTCGAACATCGCGATCTCGGGCGGCATTGCAGCCCTTGCCGGCGCGCTGCTGGTGCCGAAGATCTTCGTCGTCACACCCGATCTCCTGGGCGTCAGCTATTCCGCCACCGGCCTGCTCGCCACCATCATGGGCGGCAAGGCGAGCCTGCTCGGCCCACTGCTCGGCGGCTTCGCCTTCGCCGTGCTGCCCGAATCGCTGCGCTTCGTCGATGCCGCGCGGCTCGCGATCTTCGCCGTCATTCTGCTGCTGGTGGTACGGCTGATGCCCGGCGGCATCGTCTCGCTGCTGCCGGGCTTCCGACGCAACGCCCCGGCGCCGGCTTTCGGCCAGCACAAGCTGCCCGCGCTCCTCCGGCCGGACCTGCCGGCACCGGGCACCGACGTTCTCGCGGTGCGCGGCCTGCAGAAGTCCTTCTCCGGCCTCAAGGCCACCGACGATGTCTCCTTCACCGTGCGGGCGGGCGAGCTGGTCGGCCTGATCGGCCCGAACGGCGCGGGCAAGACCACCTGCTTCAATCTCCTGAGTGGTTTCACCAGGCCCGACGCGGGCGACGTGCTGTGTCTCGGCCGATCGATCGTCGGCCTGGCGCCGCATCAGGTCGCCAGCCACGGCATGGTGCGCAGTTTCCAGCAGGCGGCGATCTGTCCGACACTCACGGTCTACGAGAACGCGCTGATCGCCACGCATCGCGCCGCGCCCGAACCGTTCCTGTCGGCCCTGCTGCGTCTGCCGGCCTGCCGCCGACGCGAAGACGAGCGACGCCTGCGCGCCGAAGCCTGCCTCGGCGCCATGGATCTTCTGGCGCGCGCCGACGAACTGGCGAGCGCCCTTCCCTATGGCGACCAGAAGCTGCTGGCCATCGCCATGGCGCTAGCGGCACAGCCCAAGATCCTGCTGCTCGACGAACCGGCCGCCGGTCTCAATCAGGTGGAAGCGACGGCGCTGGCCAAGGTGTTGGGCGACCTGCGCCGCGCCGGCCTCACCATCGTGGTGGTGGATCACAATCTCAAGATGATGATGGCCCTCTGCGACCGCATCGTCGTGCTGCATCACGGCGCCAAGATCGCCGAAGGCACGCCTGAGACCGTGCGCAACGACGCCGCTGTCGTCCAAGCCTATTTCGGCGTGGCGTCGCCCGAAGCGGTGGCCTCCTGATGCTGACGGTCGATACCCTCACCGTCGCCTACGGCGCCATCCCCGCCCTGCATGAGGCGAGCTTCACGGTCGGCGCGGGCGAGGTCGTGGCGCTGATCGGCGCCAACGGCGCGGGCAAGTCCTCCCTGCTGAAGGCGCTGATGGGGCTGGTGGCGCATCGCGCCGGCAAGCTGTCCCTCGACGAGGCAGATCTGCGCGGCTTCTCCACCCGACAACGGATCGCGCGCGGCTTCGCTCTCTCGCCCGAAGGCCGCCACGTCTTTCCCGACCTCTCGGTGCAGGAGAATCTCGATCTCGGCTATCTGGGACGCGACGCTGCAGAAGCGATGCGCCGTGCCGAGGCCATGTTCGCCCTCTTCCCGCGCCTTGCCGAGCGCCGCCGCCAGCTTGCCGGCACCATGTCGGGCGGCGAGCAGCAGATGCTGGCCATTGCCCGCGCCATGATGGCGGGCCCGCGGCTGCTGATGCTCGACGAGCCGACCCTGGGGCTCGCCCCCATCGTGGTGCAGCAGATCGGCCATTTCATCGACCAGGTACGCAAGCAGGGCCTATCGGTGATCATCGCCGAACAAAACGCCGAAATGGCGCTGGGCGCCGCCGACCGTGCCTATGTGCTGGAGAACGGCCACATCGTGCTTGCCGGCACAGCCGCCGATCTCCTCCGCGATCCCGCCGTGAAGAAGGCCTTCCTCGGCCTGTAGCCCGACGACAACCCCTCGAAAGGAACTGCGAAAATGGACAAGCCCGTGCTGCGCCGCCCCCGCCGCATCGTCACCGGCCACGATGCCGAGGGTCGCTCGATCTTCCTCGAAGACGGTCCGGCCCCCAACTTGCTGCAGCCCGACCATGCCCCCAATGTCGGCATGTTCAACCTCTGGCGGGTCATGTCGATGCCAGCCGACAATGCCGGCAGCGCCGACACCGCGTCGGCGGACGCCACGATCACCCTGGCTCCGCCCGAGGGCGGGATCACCTTCCGGGTCATGGAGTTTCCGCCCGACAAGGAACGCAACTACACGGCCCAGAAAGAAGTCTTCAAGGCTTACGGCAATCCGGAAGCCATCAGCCATGGCGAGCAGCGCCATCCCGGCTTCCACAAGACCCATTCGGTCGACTTCGCCATCGTGCTGGAGGGCGAGATCTGGGCGCTGATGGATGTCGGCGAAACCTTGATGAAAGCGGGCGACGTGCTGATCCAGCGCGGCACCAACCATGCCTGGTCGAACCGCTCGACCAAGGCGGCCCGCGTGGCGTTCATTCTGATTGCCGCCACGCCCCATTGACGCCACCGGCAAAAGAACGTCCGCTGCCGCCCCCTCGGAGCGGACGTTCATGGACAAGATCGACTTCAAGAAAGCTCTGGCCTCCCTCTACAAGGCGCCGAGCGACCGCTTCGTAGCGGTCGACGTGCCGGAGATGCAGTTCGTCAAGGTTGACGGTGCCGGCGATCCGAATACGGCACCGGCCTACAATCGGGCCATCGAATGGCTCTATTCGACGAGCTATGCCCTGAAGTTCGCGGTCAAGGCGGCAGGGAAGTTGGACTACGGCGTGCCGCCGCTCGAGGGCCTGTGGTGGGCCGACGATCCGGCGGACTTCGCCGCGCGGCGCAAGGACCGCTGGCGCTGGACCATGATGATCATGGCGCCGAACATCGTCGATCGGCCGTCATTCGAGGCTGCCGTCGAGAAATCGAAGAAGAAGCTCGGCGATCCACCGGCCAGCCTGCGCCTCGAACGTTTCACCGAAGGCCGCTCGCTGCAGATCCTGCATGTCGGCAGCTACGACGACGAGGCCCCCACCCTCGCCCGGCTGCATGACGAGGTGATGCCCTCACAGGGCCTCACCTTCGCCGGCCGCCACCACGAGATCTATCTCAGCGACGCCCGCAGGACGGCCCCCGCCAAGCTCAAGACCATCCTGCGCCAGCCGGTGAAGGCTGCCGAGTAGTCGCTCCTTCGGAGGTGGCGACGAACAACTCAAGCCGCAAAGGCAATGTCATCCTGAGCGCAGCGAAGGATCTTATCGCCGCTTGCGACCGGCATGAGACCCTTCCCTTCGGCTTCGCTCAGGGCAGGCGCTTGCGCTCAGGATGACATGAGAAGGGTGGCTTCACTCGAGGTGGGTCACTCAATCCACCTTCGCACCGACCTGCTTCACGACCTCGGCCCATTTGGCGCGGTCGGCTTTCACAGTGGCCTTGAACTGGTCCAGGGTCTCGTAGCGTGGCGTGTTGCCGAGCTCGGCGAGCTTCTTGCGGGTTTCGGGATCGTCGAGCGCCACTTTGATCGCCTGGTTCATCTTTTCGGCGATCGCCCGGTCGAGACCCTTGGGGCCGAAGATCGCGAACCAAGTATAGCTCTCGTAGCCCGGCACGCCGGCCTCGTCGATGGTCGGCACGTCGGGGATGGCGGCCACGCGCTTCTTGGTGGTGACGCCCAGCAGCCGCACCTTGCCGGCGCGCGCCTGCTGCAGCACCGTCTGCACCTGATTGAAGATGCAGCAGACATCGCCCTTCAGCACCGCCTGGATGGCGTCCGGCCCGCCCTTGTAGGGGATGTGCACCATGTCGAGTCCGGCACGATGCACGAACTCGGCGAAGGCGAGATGGGTGCCCGTGCCGTTGCCGGTCGAGGCGTAATTGTACTTGCCGGGAGCCGCCTTCACCTTGGTGATGAAATCCTTCACCGAAGCGACGTCGATCACCTCGGGGTTGATGGTCAGCACATTGGAAACGTCGACCAGGGTCGAGATCGGCGTGAAATCGGCTTCGACGTCGAAGGCGAGCCGGGGGTAGAGTGCCGGATTGACGCCGTGCGTGGCCGCTGTCCCCAGCAGGAAGGTGTAGCCGTCAGGCCTGGCATGGGCGACGGCCTCCGAGGCCACGTTGCCGCCGGCACCCGGCTTGTAGTCGATGACCAGCCGCTGGCCGAGCGATGTCTCGAGCGAGGGCTGCAGCATGCGCGCAACGACGTCGACGCCCGATCCCGCCGGGAAGCCCATCAGCAGGGTGATGGGCTTGCTCGGCCAGTCCTGCGCGTGAACCGATGTCGCAGTGAGGAAGAGAGCCATCGCTCCCAGGAACGATCTCAGCACCCGCGTCTCCCCGTGAATGTCGATTTGGCTAGTATGCTGCGGCAACGCAGGGAGAAATGCCATGGGGTACATGACCGAAGAGCGCCGCCTGATCCAGGAGACGGCCCGCGCCTTCGCCATGAACGAGGTCTTGCCAGTCGCCAACAAGCTCGATCCGGAGAAAGGAGATATCCCGCCCGAGCTGATCCAGAAGCTGGCCGATATGGGCTATTTCGGCATCGTGATCCCCGAAGAGTACGGCGGCCTGGGGCTGGGCGTCTTCGAATACTGCCTGATCGCCGAGGAGCTGGCGCGCGCCTGGATGAGCGTCGCCTCGATCATCGCGCGCGGCAACGGCCTCAGCGCCGGCAGGGGCATGACCGATGCCCAGCGCGCCGTCTTCCTGCCGCGCGCCGCCCGCGGCGAGTTCCTGGGCGCCGCGGCCATGTCGGAGCCCAATGTCGGGTCGGATATCGGCAGCATCGCCTGCCGCGCCCGCCGCGACGGCGACGACTGGGTCATCAACGGCAACAAATACTGGTGCACCTTCGCCGACGGCGCCGACTACATCATGCTGGTGGCACGCACCTCCGATGCGCCCGATCCCAAGCGCAAGCACCTCGGCCTCTCCTCTTTCCTGATCGAGAAGCCGCGCGGCACGCTGCCCAAGGGCGTGAACGGCGCGCCCATTCCCAAGATCGGCTATTTCGGCTGGAAGACCTGGGAGCTGGCCTTTGACAATTGCCGCCTGCCCGGCTCCGCCCTGATCGGTGAAGAGGGCCGCGCCTTCTACTACATCTCGGCCGGCCTGGAGCGCGCCCGCGCCCATACCGCTGCCCGCTCGATCGGCCTGGCCCGTGGTGCGCTGGAGGATGCCACCGCCTATGCCCAGGAGCGCCGGCAGTTCGGCCAGGCGATCGGCGACTTCCAGAATACGCGCTTTCGCCTCGCCCGCATGGCGACCGACATCGAAGCCGCGCGCCAGCTCATGTATTTCGTGTGCGACGAGATCGACCAGAAGCGCCGCTGCGACAAGGAGGCGGCCATGGTGAAGCTCTTCGCCTCGGAGATGGCCGAGAGGGTCACGTCCGAAGCGCTGCAGATCTTCGGCGGCGCTGGCTACACGACCCTGCACGCTGTCGAACGCTACTGGCGTGATGCCCGCCTCACCAAGATTTTCGAAGGGACATCGGAGATCCAGCAGCGCATCATCTCCGACCACCTGCTGGGCAAGACCAAGACCGCCTGATGGACGACCTCACTCCTCTCGGCCGCATCCTGCGCGGTATCGCCATGGTCGGCGCCACCGGCATGGTGCAGGTATTGGCGCAGCTCACCCTCAGCCGCATGATGGTGATCTTCCCGACACCGCGGCTCAGCCCGCATCCGACCTACTACATGCTGCTGCACAGTGTCCTGGCCGTCCTTGTCCTGATGGCCGGACATCTGATCCAGGTCACGATCTGGGCTGCGCTCTACTACGAGTGGGGTGAGCTCGGCAGCTTCGCGCACTCGTTCTATTTCTCCCTGGCCTCCTTCACGACCCTGGGAGCGAGCGAACTCAATCTGAGCGCGCCCCATCGCATCGCCGGCGCCATCGAATCGGCCGTCGGCATGCTGATGTTCGGCTGGTCGACAGCGCTTCTGGTCCGCGTCGTTCAGCACACCGGCCCATAGGGACCGCCTCGAGGCTCACGTTCCCTCGACGGCATCCACACCGGCCAACGCACGGGCGAGGATCGAATGCTCTTCGATCTCCCGCCCGTGCGGACGTCAGAAGCGCACGACCAGCTTGCCGAGCGCGCGATTACTTTCAATCAAGGCATGCGCGCGCGGCACGTCGCCGAAGTCGAAGGTCTGGGCGCGCAACGACTTGATCCGGCCGTCGGCGATCCGCTCCGCCACCCATTTGAGCGGCGTATCCGCGAGCGGTAGCGCCGGACTGCCGAGCAGCTGGCTGGGGAAGAAGTTGAGGCGGGCGGCCCCGGGCAGGTCCTGCGCCAAATTGAACTGCTCCAGCACCGGCGGTCCACCCAGCAGACCGATCATCGACACAGCGCCGAAGGGCTTGAGGGCCTTGATCGAATCGCGGACGACGGAGGCGCCGACGATTTCGAGCACGGCATCGATGCCCTCCGGAAAGGAGCGGCGAACGTGCTCGGACACCCCACCATCGTCGACGACGACCTCGTCGGCGCCGACCTCGCGCAGACGAGCTGCGTTCTGCGACGAGCGCGTGGTGGCGATGACATGTGCGCCCAGCGCCTTGCCATAGGCAACGGCCGCCAAGCCGACCGACGATGTCGCACCACGCACCAGGAGAGTTTGCCCCCGCGCGATGCCGAGACTCTTCGTCAGAGCGCCCCAGACGGTCAGATATGACTCGGGCAACGCCGCCAGTTCTTCCCATGCCAAGGTCGTGCCATCGAGGTCGATCACGTTGCCGCGCAAGACCGAGACTTCCTCGGCATAGCTGCCAGGGCGATCGAACTGCATCCCGCCCATCGCTGTCGCAACGCGTTGCCCGACGCGGTAGGTCCCCGACGGATCGGCAAGGATCTCGCCGACCGCTTCGATGCCAGGCACACGCGGACCGGTGATGGGGCCCATTTTCCCGGCGCGCAGATAGGTTTCGGCGCGATTGAGCCCAAAAGCTCTAACACGAATCTTCACTTCGTTCGGCGCCTGCGCTGGCGACGCCAGATCGCGCAGCTTCAGGACCTCGGGGCCTCCCGGTTGTTCGATGACATAGGCTTTCATGTTTCTCACCTTCCTGTTGGAACGCTGGCGACACCAGCGTGTGAGAAAACTAGGGATAATCAAAAATGGTCGTCAGGCTGTATTATCGGTATTCTTCCTGTCATTATTGGCAGGACCGTTTCCGATGGATCTCAACGCTGTGCGGATGTTCGTGAGTGTCGTGCAGGCCGGAAGCTTGTCGGCCGCAGCGAACCGTCTCGGGGTGCCGCTGCCCACGCTCAGCCGTCGCATCCGCGCGCTCGAGCGCGACCTCAAGGTCCAACTCCTGGAACGCACCGTTCACGGCACCAGACTCACCGATGCCGGCACTCGACTACATGAGCACGCAAACCAAGGCATCGACGCATTGGCGGATGCCGAACAGATCATCAGGAGGGATCAGGCCGATCTCAAAGGTCGGCTGCGCTTGTCGCTGCCGACCGGTTTCGAGCCCTGGTGGGATCTGCTCCGGGAGTTCCAGCGCCACTATCCCGCCGTCGAGATCAGCGTCTACGCCACCGATCGGAGGGTAGATCTGGCTCAGGACGGCATCGATGTCGCCTTGCGAGTCGGCACGATCGTGCATGAGGCCATGGTCGCACGACGCTTGCTCTCCTACCGGCATGTCCTGGTAGGAACACCAAAACTGCTGAAGCGCCTCGAAGAACCCCAGACGCCCGATGACCTACATCGCTTTCCGTGTGCTGTCTGGTGTCACGACGCCAACAGTCAAGCCATCTGGCAGCTGGGAGACAGGGCCGTACGGCCGAGAGCCGCGTTTTCAACGAATGATTACCTGCACCTGCGCAGCCTTGTCTTGAAAGGCGAAGTCGTCACCGAGCTGCCGCCGTTTCTCGCGACCGATGCCGTGCGCAACGGCCGGCTGAGACTATTGCTTCCCGCGTATCCCCTTCCGCTGCAGGAGATAAATCTGCTCTATCCCCTGCACCGCCATCCCTCGAGCATCACGCGAACCTACCTGGATTTCTGCCAGAAGCAGTTCGCGAGATTTATCTCCCTCCCAGACTCGCGTCGGTCCTAGAGCGCCCTCAGGAAGAGAACGAGATCCTGCTTTTCCGATGCCGTCAGCTTGGTCCTGGGCACCAGATCGAAGAACTCGACCGTGTCGTCGAACGTGAGCAGGCGCCCGTCATGCAGATAGGGTAGCGAGTCCAGACCGAGCATTGGCCCTTGCCGAAGGAGATCTTCTGGCCGCGCATCTCCGCCGGCGTTGCGCACGCCGAATCAAGCCGGCCCACCGAAGTTCACCGAGGCGACATCCCAGAGCAGGGGTGCGGTCTGCCGGCACCCCATGGCAAAGTACGCTGCAGCCAGAACGAGGTATGGATGCTCACGCAGGACGAAATCTCCCAGGCAGCAGCGGATCTCGATGCCGCCGAACGCAAGCGCCTGCAGATCGGGCTGCTGTCGCTCCGTCATCCCACCATGACCATGGAGGATGCCTATGCCGTCCAGAAATCATGGGTCGTTCGGAAACTGGAGGCGGGCCGCACGGTCATCGGCTGGAAGATCGGCCTGACCTCGAAGGCCATGCAGTCGGCCCTGAACATCGACATCCCGGATTCGGGTGTGCTGTTCGATGACATGCTGTTCGAGGACGGCGCCACCGTCCCGAGCGGCCGCTTCATCCAGCCGCGCATCGAAGCCGAGATCGCCTTCGTGATGAAGAGCAGCCTGCAGGGAAAGGTCGGCATCGAAGAGGTGCTCGCGGCGACCGACCATGTGGTGCCGGCCCTGGAGATCCTCGACACGCGCGTCCTGCGCGTCGATCCGCAGACAAGGAAGGCGCGGACCATCGTCGACACCATTGCCGACAATGCTGCCAATGCCGGCATCGTGCTGGGCCGACAGAAGTTCGCTCCCCGCGGCGTCGACCTGCGCCGCATGGGCGCCATCGTCTCGCGCAACGGCGAAGTCGAAGAAACCGGCCTGGGGGCCGGCGTGCTCGACCATCCCGCGCGCGGCATCGTCTGGCTCGCCGAACGGCTGGCGCGATACGGCGGCGCGCTGAAGCCGGGCGAGATCGTGCTCTCCGGCTCCTTCATCCGGCCCATCGAAGCGCGCCCCGGCGACACCATTGCCGCCGATTTCGGCAGCCACGGCAGCGTGGGCTGCAGCTTCGCCTAGAGGCGACGGGCATTCAGCGTCCCAGCAGGTTCGCTCGAACGGTCGCCCAGAAGCCCGGCTCGCGCGGTGCCGCGCGGCTATGGGCGGCCATGCGTCGGTAGAGGTCGCGGAGCGACCGGCGCTCGCCGCGCTGCCTGAGTTCGGCGCCGTTCTTGCCGGGCTGCAGTTCGAGTTCGCGGGTATGGAAGAGCTCGAGGCCCGGCCGGTGGCCGATGCTGACGACGGCGGTATCCGGCAGCTTTTCGAGCAGGAGGTTCATCACGTTCTCCTGCCCGGCCTCGTCCAGCGCCGAAGTCGCCTCGTCCATGAAGATCCAGTCCGGCTTGTGGATCAGGGTACGGGCGAAGGCGACTCTCTGCTGCTCGCCACCGGACAGGATCTGGTCCCACCGCTCCTCCTCGTCGAGGCGGCCGCGCAGATGGTCGAGCCCGACTTCGTGCAGGGCCTCGCGCAGATCGTCGTCGGTGACGTCGCTCGGCTCTTTGGGGTAAAGCATCGCCTCCTTCAAGGTACCGAGCGGGAAGTAGGGCTTCTGCGGCATGAAGGCGATGTCGCCGCGCGGCAGCTCGACCGATCCGCTGCCCCACGGCCAGACGCCGGCAACGGCACGCATGATGGTGCTCTTGCCGCTGCCCGACTTGCCGCGGATAAGGACGCGTTCGCCGCGGCCGATCTCGATCTCTGCATCGGCGACCAACCTCTCTCCGTCGGGGCGTGTCAGGCCGACATCGCGCAGGATCAGGCGGTCGCCCTTGCCCGGCGTCACCTCGATGCGCTGCCCTTCGGGAGCATCCGCCGTCTCCTCGAGGTCATGCAGAGCGACATGGAGATGGACGACGCGATCGGTCGAGGCGCGCCAGTCGGCGAAGCGCGGGAAATTGTCGATCAGCCAGGACAAGGCCCACTGCACGTTCGAGAAGGCCTGCGCCGTCTGCATCAAGCCACCCAACTGGAGGTCGCCTGCGAGGTAGCGCGGCAGGGCCACGATCAGCGGCACCACGGGGGCCAGGTAGGCAAGCGAGCTGGTGAGCAGGGCGAGGCTGCCCTGGCCGCGCGTCTGGGCGTGCCAGGCCTTGCGCAAATCGAAAAGCGACTCCTTCAGCCGCTCGCGCTCATCCGGCTCACCGCGCATCAGGGCGATGCCCTCGGCATTCTCGCGCGCCCGGATCAGCACCGAGCGCATGTCGGCTTCGCGGCCCTGCCGCGCATTGCCCGCCTCGATCAAGCCGCGGCCGAGCGCATAGGTCAGCATCGAGCCGAACAGGGCGTAGAGCACGGCCGCCCAGACCATGTATCCGGGCACGGAAATCTCGACGGCGCCGATCTTGACTGGCAGCTCGCCCGACAGCACCCAGAGGACGCCGAGGAAGGTGATGAGCTGCAGGACGCATTGCAGGATGGTCTGGGCGAACTCGACCGCAAGTTCGGTCGATACCCGGATGTCCTCGGCGATCCGGCCGTCGGGATTGTCGCATTCCTCGGCCAGCAGCCCGAGCTGGTACTGCCGGCCGTTGTTCAGCCAGCGCTGGGTCGTGACATGGGTCAGCCAGGTACGCCAGTTGAACTGCAGGCGACGGCGGATGTGGAGATGGATGGCCACGGCCACGCCTGCCGACACGACGATGGCTGCCAGGATGTAGAGTTGTTCGACGAGCTGCGAAGTATCGCGCTTGTCCAGCGCATTGAAGAAATCGCGATTCCAGATGTTGAGCCACAGCGCGATGGCGACGTTGATCACGCCGAACATCGCCATGCCGGCGGTCAGCAGCCAGGCAACGCCACGATAGCCCGGCGCCGTCCAGTAGCCGCAGGCGACGGCGCCGAACGCGCGCAGGGAGCTGTGCGGTGTGTCCACTCAGTCGCGGAAGCTGGGATCGATCCGGTCGAGCTTGCGCAACAGCGCCGGCCAATCGAGCAGGCCGAACGGCCGGCGAATATGCGGCTGATAATTCATGAAGGTCGCCTCGACGACGTCGGACGGCACCTCGATCAGCTTGGTATTGCACGACATCGCCGCGATCTGCGTCTTGCAGGAGAGCTCCAGCCGATGCATGGCGTTGAACGCCTCGGGGATCGTGGTGCCGGTCGTCAGCAGGCCATGGTTGCGCAGGATCATCGCGTTGTTGTCGCCGAGGTCCTTGACCAGCGCTTCGCGCGCGGCGAGGTCGAGCACGACGCCGTCGAAGTCGTGGTAGCTGATCTTGGCGAAGCGCATCGAGGTCTGGGTGTTGGGCAGCAGGCCGCATTCCATGGTCGAGACCGCCATGCCGGGCCAGGTATGCGTATGGATCACACAGCCGACGTCATGCTTGGCCATGTGGATGGCGCTATGGATCACGAAGCCCGCACGATTGACGCCATACTCCAGGCCGCCGGTGAACTCCGGCTTGGCGAGGATGTTGCCGTCGTGGTCGATCTTCAGCAGGCTCGATGCCGTGATCTCCTCGTAGAGCAGGCCGTAGGCGTTGATCAGGAAGGCGTTGTCCTCGCCGGGCACGCGCACCGAGATGTGGTTCGCGATCAGGTCGGACATGCCGTAGTGGTCCATCAGCCGGTAGCAGGCGGCGAGATCGACACGGGCCTGCCATTCTTCGGGCGAGACCTGCGAGCGAAGATTGGCGACTTTGGCGGGCTTGAAGGCGTGCACGGCCATGAAACGCTCCTGGGTGGAAACTGTCTCCGGACCGTAAACCCGCAGGGACCCGACCGTCTATCGGCGGCTCAAACCAGCCCGCGCGCTGCGAGATAGGCGCCGAGCGCCAGGAGGCCTGCGAAGAACCAGATCCGGAAGGCCTGCGGCGACAGCCGGGCCCGCACGGCCTGGCCGAGCCGCATGCCCAGGATCGCGACGACAAGGGCCGCCAGCGAAGGCCAGGCGAGGTCCCAGGTAAAGGCGCGCCCGCCGGCCAGCGTAACGGCAAGCGCCAGTGTGGAGACCGTGAAGGAGAGGCCGAGCGCCTGCACCAACTCGTCCTTCTGCAAGCCGATCGCCTGCATGTAAGGGACGGCCGGGATCACGAAGACGCCGGTCGCCGCCGTGATCGCGCCGGTCACCACCCCTGCCAGCGGGCCGAGCCAGGCCTCGGCCGCCCGCGGCACGGCAAGCTTCAAGGCGGCGAGGCCCGACAGGGCGTAGAGTATCAGCGCCACCCCCAGCGCCAGGGCGCCGTAGGGGCCGCCCAGGCCTGACAGGAAAGCGGCCCCACCCCAGGTCCCGACGCAGACGCCGAGATTGAGCGGCCACAGCCGGCGCAGCACGGACCGCAAGTGACCGCCGTCCAGCATCTGCCAGACATTGGTGATCAGCGACGGCAGGATCAGCAGGGCCGCAGCCTCGGTCGGCGGCAGCACCACGGCCAGCAGCCCCATCGAGATCGTGGGCAGGCCGAGGCCGATAATGCCCTTGGTGAAGCCGGCCACCACGAAAACAACCAGCACGAAGACGAGAACGGTCGCCGTCATGCACCAGAGATGACGGGTGATGCGGCGACTGGCAATTTGGAGAATACGGACTCTGCCTTCGGTTAAGACGAAGGCTTAAAATCATCCTTCGCTCCGCTCAGGATGACAGGGGAACTGCATGCGCTTCGATCTCACTGACTTGCGCCTCTTTCGTCACGTCGTCGAAACAGAAAGCATCACGCGCGGGGCGGAGCGGACGCACCTCGCGCTGGCCTCGGCCAGCGCGCGCATCCGCGGCATGGAGGAGGTGCTGGGTGTGCCGCTGCTGAAGCGTGGCCGTCGCGGCGTTCAGCCGACCGACGCCGGCCGCGCTTTGCTCGACCATGCCCGCATCGTTCTGCAACAGATCGAGACCATGCGTGGCGAGCTCGGCGCCTATTCGCGCGGTCTCAAGGGCCATGTCCGCGTACTGGCCAACACCGCCGCACTGTCCGAACACCTGCCCGGCCTGCTGGCGACGTTCCTGGCCGCCAATCCGACCATCGATCTCGATCTGGAGGATCGCGAAAGCCCGGCGATCGCCGCCGCCATCGCCGCCGGTGATGCCGATATCGGCATCGCCACCGAAGCGGCACTGGTGCCTGGCCTCGAGAGCCACCCCTTCCGACCCGACCGGCTGGTGCTGGCCGTGGCCGCAGGCCATCCCCTTGCCCGCCGGCGCCAGGTCGCCTTCGCCCAACTGCTCGATCTCGACTTCGTCGGCCTGACACGCGGCACGGCGCTCGATGAGCACGTGGCTCGGCACGCCGCGCGCCTCGGCCGGCCGCTCCGGATGCGCGTCCGCGCCAACAGCCTGGATGCGGTCTGTGCAATGGCAGCGGCCGGGGTTGGCGTCGGCATCGTGCCGGAAGCGACGGCGCGCCGGCAGCGGCGCGCCCTTCCGCTTGTCGCGCTGCGCATCGCCGAGCCCTGGGCGATGCGCCAGCTCACACTCTGTGTACGCGACCAGCGGCACCTGTCCCGCCCGGCCCGGCGCCTGTTCGAGACGCTGCGGCAGGCGGCGTGACGCTCTCCCAGCAGACTACTTTTTGCGCGTCGGCTTGACGTCGGTGGCGATGGGGTAGGCGGTGGTCGACTTCACCCTCTCCATCGAGAACCGCGAGGTCACGTTCTTGAGCGGCATCGTGTCGATCAGCTTCTTGTAGAAGGCGTCGTAGGCCTGCATATCGGTCACGGCGACGCGCAGCATGTAGTCGATGTCGCCGGCCATGCGATGGAACTCCATCACCTCCGGCATGGCGGTCACGGTCTGGGCAAACTTCGACAGCCAGGCCGACGAGTGGTCGCCAGTCTCGATCGAGACGAACACGGTAAGCCCCATCCCGATCGATTCGGGTGAGATCAGCGCCACCCGCTTCAGGATGATGCCGGCCTTTTCCAGGCGCTGGATTCGCTTCCAGCACGGGCTTTGCGACAGCCCGACGCGGTGGGCAATCTGCGCCAATGAGAGGCTCGCATCCTCCTGGAGGAGAGCCACGATCTTCCTGTCGATCGCATCCATGTGTGAAATATCCGTGGTCGGCCTGCGGCCAGTCTAGACCGGAAGCGACTCCAAGCGCACCGGGGCGCCGATCCGGAGGCTGAGCGCATCGGCCAGCCCGTCGATATCGCCATCCATCGGGCCGCCATGGCTGACCAGGCGCGGGTCGGCGCCGTTGAACCAGGACAGCCTCCAGGCCCCGCTTTCACAGACCAGCGACCCCACGACACGGCCGTGCACGGAGATGGTCCACAAGGCGGGCTCGTCCTGAGCAGCCTGGATCAGGCGCGCAGCACGAGCGACGAGGCTATTGGCGAAACTCAACATGCTCCGACTGTAGGGGCCGGGCGGCAACGGCAGCAATGAAACGCGCGGTCGATTTACCGGCCCCCGGCGGCAGAAATAACTCCCTCGACGGATCGGGAGAGAATTTCCTCTCTTCGCAGCCTATTTCATCAGCCCCTGCTCCCGGCAGTAGCGCACGACGCCGGGGTGCAGGGCGTGCAGCGACGGCGCCACGGCGACGGTGTTGCGCAAGGTCGACGCGCCGAGCTGGCGTGGACTGAAGCTGCCGCGCTCGATGCGATTGAGGTCGACGGCCAGGCGGTAGCCGACCGGTTCCGGCAGGTCGGCCCGCGCCAGGATGAAGTTCCACGAGCCCACGCTCTCGATCGGCTGCGGCTGTCCGGGATAGAGTCCGGCCGGAACCGTGACACGGCGCAGGAAGGTGTGCTTGGCCAGGATCTTCTCGGTCTGCTCCTCGGTCGGCACGACGAAACGTGCCCCCTGCGGACTGGTCGTCAAGGTCACGAAGCCCGGCCAGCGCAATCCACCGCCCCATAGCGCCGACGCGGCGCCGTCGAGCACCAGGGTCGGCCCTTCCGACAGTTTCTCGGTATAGATCGCCTCGAAATCCTTATCGAGATCGAGGCCCAGCCCATCGAGGATGTAACGGGCCTGCAACGCGAGGCCCGACGTGCGCCCGTTCCAGACGACGGGTCGGCCCAGCAGATCGTCGATCTCGCGAAAGCGCGTGTCGGTCCGGACGGCGAACATTCCCGGCGTTGGGTACATGGCGGCGATGACCCGAAGTTCAGTCACCGGCCGGCCGACGCCGGCGAAGAGCTCGTGCGCAAACTCGCCGGTGACGAGACCGAGATCGATCTCGCCCGCCTCCAGCAGCCTGACATTCTGCGAGACGCCACGGGTCGGATGCTCACGCAGGTTGAGACCGGCATCGACGGCCTTCATGGCGTCGAGGAGGGCACTGCCATAGATCAATAGCGTCGCACCAACGGGGCCGGTGCCGAGTGTAAGCCGATGCTGCTCGGCCTGCGCCGATTCCCTGCCGAAGACAAAAGGAAACGCGACCAACCCAGCTTTGAGAAACGTCCTGCGCAAAACCCTGACCATCGCCCATCATACCGGCAGTCCGCTCCGATCGCTAAGGCCGGACGGCCGGCGCCTCCATCGTCATGCCCTTGGCACGTTCCATCAGATAGAGTTCCAGAGCGACATATTCCGGTGCCCCGACGGGATAAAGCTCGGCGCGAATGCCGAACAAACAATTGCGCAGTCGTCGCCGCAGCGACCCCAGCCCCTGCCATTCCAGGCGATAGACCGGATAGCCGGTGGGATGCGCCTGCGGGATGGTGACACCGGCGAGTTTCTTGCCGGCGTTCTCGTCATGACAGATGGCGCAGGAGAGGTTGAGCTGGCCCTGCCGCCGCCGATAGATTTCTTCGCCTTGCACGCGCCAGGAAGAAAGGCGCGGATCGTCAGGCGGCGCGATCGGCTGGCCACGCGACTGGGCCGCCACGAAAGCCTGCAGGGCGAGGCTGTCCTGACTGTCGTGCGCGAAGGCCGGTGCCTGCTGCCGTTCGGTGCGGCAGAGATCGATGCGGCCCTCGAGATCGACCGGCCGGTCCGCTCCTGGCGGAATCGCCGGATAGCGCGCCGCCACGCCCTTCATGCTGGTCGCGGCGTCGCCGTGGCAGTCCGCGCATGCCTTGCCGGCCACGCCGACGCGCGCGCTCCAGAGCTTGCTCCCCTGCTGCACGAACAACATCCCGGGATTGGCCGTATCGTCGTCCTGCATCTGCTGCAGCGCCGGCCCCATGTCCTGATAGCCGGAGCGACGCGTGTCGGCTCCACTCCCCCGCTGACTCTGACCCTGGCTCTGGGCCAGGGCGAACGATGCGCCGAACACCAGGAACAGCGCGATCGCGAAGTACCGCGCCCTCATTCGACGGCGATCGCGACCTTCTCTTCGGCGACGAAGCCGTGATCGCCCGTCCAGCGCAAGTGGAGCGTGCCGCTCTCGCTTGCCACCGCAAAGAAGGACACGAACGGATTGGCCGAGATCGCCGGCGACATCTCCATGCTGAAGATCTCGGCGTCGTCCCAGGTCGCCGTGAAATGCTCGATGATGTTGCGCGGGAGGATCTGGCCGTTGGGGCCGGGCCGAAACCCGGTCTCCATCTGATGCATGATCAGCGCCTTGATCTCGATCACGGCACCGCGCTTGGCCGTCTTGGGGGCGTTGACGAGGATGTTGGCCATCAGGTCGCCTCCTCGAGACAGGCGGCAAGCGTCACGATCACGTCGGCGCTGGCACTCCAGAACCTGCCGTCGCTGGTCTCGGCGATGGCCACGATCTTCTGGCTGTCGCCGAGCTTGATGCGCGTGCCGATCATCGCCTTGCCGTTCCGCGGCGAAAGCGTCGCGCTGAAGACGTTGGGCTGCGGGTTCTTCTCGTTGAAGACATGGATCGCCTTCACATAGTCACCGACCGTCATCGGGCTTTCGACCGAGACGGTGAGCGGCACGGTATTGCCGTTCTCGATCAGGGGCGGCATGTCGAGCTTCACCCTCTCCTCGCGCACGTCGGCGTCGCCGACCAGCTTTCGGATGGCCTCGGCCATGGCAGCGGGCGTCGCCGCGGCCGGTTCGAACGGCAGCAGGACGAGAACGGCAGTGCCGGCCAGGAAGTGACGTCGATCCATTCAATCCTTCAAGGTCACGAGATAGGCCACGACATCCTCGATCTGGGCAGCCGTCAGCACGGTCTTGCCCTCGAACGCCTGCGCAACGCGCTGCAGCCCCGTGGTGCGATAATAGGGCGGCATGATCGTGTCGGCATTGAGACGCGACGCATCGACGATGCGCAAGCGCAACTGTCCCTCGGACCAACGGGCGCCGGCTCCCGCAAGGCTGGGCGCGAGATCGCCCTGGAAACGCTCCTCGGCGATCGGGCCGCTGTGGCACAGAAGACAGAGGCCGACACTGCGGTTGGCGACGATGGCTCGGCCGCGCTTGGCATCGCCCGCCTGGCCGGTCAGGGACCGCGGGATGGCATCGCCCATGATCTCCTGTGCCGAAGCAACGGGCACCGAAACAACGGGTGACGCCAGCAGTACCGCGAGAACAAGCGGGCCCCAGCGCCTCCCCCAATACCAGATGACGTCAGCCATAGACTTCGGCCGTGATGGTGCGGAACCAGCTCGCGGCATAGAGCGCTTCCTGGCCGCGCAGGCCGCCCACCGCTTCGAGCGGGCTGGTGCCGCCCGCGCCGGGAATGTCCGCCAGCAAACCCTTGTCAGGATGGTAGACGCCGGCGATGGATATGCCGTAGTCGGCTGCCACCAGGCTATAGCAGGTGTTGATCAGGATCGGATCCTGCGGCCTGCGGCCGGCCAGCAACTCGACGATGGCTGCAGCGCACACCTTGGCCTGCGCGTTGGCAGCGAAGGCGGACTTGGGCATGCCGCCCATGATCGCCGCATCGCCCAGCACGTGGATGCCGGGACGCAGCGTCGATTCGAAGGCGACCGGCTCGACCGGGCACCAGCCGGTGCGGTCGGCGACCCCCGCCTGGGCGGCGATGGCGCCGGCCCGTTGCGGTGGAATCACATTGGCGACGGCTGCCTTGTGACTGCCGAACTCGGTGACGAGGGTGAGGGTCGCAGGATCGACCGACGTCACCTTGCCGCCCTGGCTGAGCGACACCCATTCGATCCGGCCGGGATAGAGCTCGGCCCAGCCATTCTGGAACAGGCGCTGCTTGGAGAAGGCGTCCTTGGCGTCGAGCAGAAGGAGCTTCGACTTCGGCTTCCAGATCTTGAGCCAGTAGGCAATCAGGCTGGCGCGCTCGTAAGGGCCGGGCGGACAGCGAAACGGATTGGCCGGCGCCGACATGACGACGAGGCCGCCATCCTCCATCGCCTGCAGCTGCTGGCGCAATAGGACGGTCTGCGCACCCGCTTTCCAGGCATGGGGCATCTTCTGCGCTGCCGCCTCGTCATAGCCGGGAATGGCCGTCCAGTTGAAGTCGATGCCGGGCGCCATCACCAGCCGGTCGTAGGAGAGCTTGTTGCCGTCCGCCAGGGTGACGCTCTTGCCCTCGGCGTCGACGGCGGTGACGCTGGTCTCCGCGACCGTGACGCCGGCCCGCTTGACGCCGTCGTAGCCGAAGCGCTGCTGGTCGATCTCACGCAGGTTGGCGAGCACGGAATTGCTGAAGGGGCACGCCGTGTAGACCGGATTGGGTTCCACCAATGTGACCGTGAGCCTGGGCTCCAGCGCCTTCAAGGTGCGCGCCGCCGTGGCTCCGGCGAAGCCGCCACCTACCACGACCACGCGACCTGCACCGGCCCCCTGCGCGGAAGCGACAGCGGGCGCCAAGGCCGCCGCGGCACCGAGCTTCATGAAATGTCGACGTGTCGACATGCAACGCTACTCCGGCTGTGCGGCGAACCACGCCGCAATGGCGTCGATCTGCTGGTCGTCGAAGCCCTTGGCGATGCGGCCCATCACACTCGAAGGCCAGGCCCCGCTGCGGTATTGGCGCATGAAGGTGACGATGTCCTCGGCTTTGCGCCCGGCGATGCGTGGGATCTCCGAGTTGGCGATCTTCTGAGAGGCATGGCAGCCGGTGCACGAACTCGCCCCCGGTGGGCCACCCAGCGGTCCATTGGGCGGCGGCTCCGCCGCCCGGGTCGCAGATCCCGCCAGCAGCAACGCTGCTGCCAGGCCTGGCAGCAGCCCGCGATACATCAGGCGCCCTTCTTCAGGTCTTGGTTCATCAGCGGCAGGTTGCGCACGCGCTTGCCCGTCGCTTTGTAGATGCCGTTCAGCACGGCGGGTGCCGCCACCGCGATGGTCGGCTCGCCGACGCCGCCCCAGAAATCGTGGGTCGGCACCAGCACCGTCTCGACTTGCGGCATCTCGTCGATGCGCATGACGTTGTAGCTGTCGAAGTTGGTTTGCTCGACGGCGCCGTCCTTGACGGTGATCTCGCCGTAGAGCGCGGCGGAGAGCCCGTAGACGAACGAGCCCGAAACCTGGCGCTCGATCTGCGCCGGGTTCACGACATGCCCCGGATTGGTGGCGGCGGTGATCTTGTGGATCTTGAGCACGCCCTGGGGGCTCACCGAGACCTCGGCGACACCCGCGACGTAGCTGCCGTAGCCCATGACCTGGGCAATGCCGTGGAAGTGGCCGGCCGGCAACGGCTTGCCGTAGCCCGCCTTGTCACACGCCGCCTTCAGCACCGCCGCCCATTTGGGCTTCAGGTACTTCATCCGGAACGCCAGCGGATCCTGGCCGGCGGCTTCCGCCAGCTCGTCCATGAAGCATTCCATGTAGATGGCGTTCTGGTTGACGTTCACGCCGCGCCAGAAGCCCGCCGTGATGTGCGGGTTGCGCATGGCGTGATCGATCAGGAGATTGGGCACGTCGTAGCCGTAGGTCGCTTCGGCGCCGGTCGGCATGAATCCCTGGAAGGTCGCGGGGTCCATGCCGTTCACGAGGTTCTGCGGCAGCAACGAGGCCAGGATCGACTGGCCCGAGATGCGGATCTGCAGACCGACCAGATTGCCCTGCGCATCGAGACCACCGGTCAGCTTGGCCATCGTGATCGGATGGTACTGGCAGTGCGTCATGTCCTCTTCGCGCGACCAGATGAGCTTGATCGGCGTGCCCGGCATCTCCTTGGCGACCAGCACGGCCTGGCGGACATAATCCGAACGGCCGCGCCGGCCGAAGCCACCGCCCAGCAGCAGCTTGTAGACGTCGCACTTGGCGATCGGCAGGCCCGAGGCTTCCGACGCGGCGGCGAGGGCCGCCTCACCGTTCTGCGTGCCGCACCAGACCTCGCACTTGTCGGCCGTGTAGCGCGCCGTGGCGTTCATCGGCTCCATGGTGACGTGGTGCTGGTAGGGGAAATTGTAGACGGCCTCGATCTTCTTGGCCGCGCCGGCGATCGCCCCCTTGGCATCCCCCGCCTTGTTGCCGACGAAGGCCTCGTTGGCGTCGAGCCCTTCCTTCAGCATGGCGTTGATGCCGTCCTGCTGGACCTCGCCCAGCTTGCCGACATCCCATTCCGTGGGCAGCGCCGCGAGAGCGGCCTGGGCATGCCAGTAGGTGTCGGCGACCACGACGACGGCGTTGCCGTCGATCGCCACGACCTTCTTCACACCCGGCATCTTCTCGACCTTAGCGGCGTCGAAGCTCTTCAGCTTGCCGCCGATCACCGGGCAAGCGCGCACAGCGGCGATCAGCATGCCGGGCATGGTGTAGTCCATGCCGTAGATCTGCTTGCCGGTGACCTTGTCGACCGTATCGAGCCGCTTCAGCGGCTTGCCGGCGATCTTCCAGTCCTTGGGATCCTTGAGCTTCACCTCCTTGGGCGGCTCGAGCTGGGCCGCCGCCGCGGCGACCGCGCCGTAGGTAAGCTTCTGGTCCTTGTGGGTGATGACGCCGGCAGAGACGCTGCACTCCGACGCCGGAACCTTCCATTGCGCCGCCGCGGCCGCGATCAGCATCTCACGCGCCATGGCACCGCCTTCGCGGACATACTGGTTGCTTTCGCGGATGCCGCGGCTGCCGCCGGTCGAGAAGTTCTTCCAGACGCGGTTGCGTGCCAGGTTCTCCCCCGGCGTGGGATATTCCCAGGTCACCTTGTTCCAGTCGCAGTCGAGCTCCTCGGCCACGAGCTGGCAGAGGCCCGTGAGCGTGCCCTGCCCCATCTCCGAGCGCGCGACGCGGATCACGACCTTGTCGTCGGGATGGACGACCACCCAGGCGTTGAGTTCCTTGACGGCCTGGGCGTTGGCCACGCCGTCGTCGAGGAAGGGCACATGGAAGCCCAGCGAGAAGCCACCGGTGACGGCGGCGGCACTGACCAGGAAGTTGCGCCGGCCGAGGGAAGTCTGGATCGTCATGGTGTCGTCCTCCCTCAGGCCTTCGCCGCGGCGTGGATCGCCTCGCGCACCTGCTGATAGGTGCCGCAGCGGCAGATATTGGTCATGGCCGCATCGATGTCGGCATCGGTCGGCTTGGGGTTGGCAGCGAGCAACGCCGTCGCCGCCATCACCATGCCGCTCTGGCAGTAGCCGCACTGAGGCACGTCGAGCGCAACCCAGGCTGCCTGGATCTTGTTCAGGGTGCCGTTGGCTGCCAGCGCCTCGACGGTCACGATCTTCTTGTCGGCAACCGCGCTTACAGGGACGCCGCAGGCGCGCGTCGCGGCGCCATCGACATGCACCGTGCAGGCGCCGCACTGGGAGATGCCACAGCCGTATTTCGTACCGGTGAGGCCGAGCTGTTCGCGCAGCACCCAAAGCAGCGGGGTATCCGGCTCGGCGTTGTGTTCAACTGCCTTGCCGTTGACGTTGAGAACAGCCATCCCATTCTCCGTTGTTCAGGAATTGTGAAAATAAGCCTAGCGCGCCAAAACGCGCGCGCCTAGCCGCCGCGTTTCACGGTGACGTGAGCACGATCAGGCGACGCTGGCTTCGAAGACGCGCCGATAGTTGCCGCCGAGCAGCTTCGCCGTCTCGGCGTCATTGAATTTTGTCCGGAGCGCAGCCGCGAGCTGCGGCAGGTCGGCGTAGCTCGGAAGCGCGCTGGCACCGACCAGGCCGAGTTGATCGGTGCCGAGGCCGACATGGTCGACCCCGACCAGTTCGGCCGTCTTCGCGAAACCCTCGGCAAAGGCCATCACGTTGGGAAAGTAGGCCGTGACCGGCCATAGGCCGATGACGCCGCCGGTTGCCGCGATGGCACGCGCATGGTCGGGCAGAATGCGCCGCGTCCAGGCGAGCGGCCGTTCGGTCAGCGACGTATGCGAGAGGATCAAAGGCTTGGTCGAAATCGAGGCCGCTTTCTTCACCAGCTCGTAGGTGCCGTGCGCCACATCGACCACGATGCCCAACTGGTTGCAGCGCCGAATGACGTCGGCACCGAACGAAGTAAGGCCGCCATGCACGCTGGGCTCGGTCTGGATATCGCCCAGCTCGTTCGGCCGGTAATGCGTGAGCTGCAGATGGCGCAGCGCCCAGTACTGGTAGGCCTCGTCGAGACGTTCGATCTGGCCTTCGAGGAAGTCCGCACCTTCGGCCGCGACGATGACCGACGGCCGGCTCGAGCGCGCGGCGCGCAGATCGGCCGCCGTCCGCACGATCGGCAAGCCCTGCTCGCGCGTCAGCGCATGCAGCGCCGGAAAGGAGCGTTGGCTGAACGCGTAGAGTTCGCCCGGCCGGGGATCGCGGCTGGGGCGCAGACGGCCGTCCGTTAGCTTGATGATCGGCGAATCGCCCACGACCGCGAGCGCAATGGCCGACATACCGCCCTGGCGCATCGGATCGGCCACCGGTACCGACTGTCCGCGGCCGAAGCTCAGCCAGATCAGATTGCCGGCATGGCTGTGAATGTCGACCGCGGTGCCGTCAGCCGCCTCCGCTCCCAGCTGCGCCATCGCCGGCACCGGCAGGCAAAAGAGTGCGCTCGCCGCCAGTGCCGCCCGGCGCGTGAGGCCAGGTTTCAGCTCGGCATTCTCGAGGCGATAGCGCCAGCGCTCCGGATCGGACGACACGCGCCAGGTGCCGCTCACGGTCAGCTTGCCGCTGCCCAGTTTCAGCGGCCGGTCGGCCGAGACTTCGACAACCGCAAGTCGATTGCGCGGGACGCAGCCCTGGCAGCAGCCAGGCTCGGCCATCAGGAGAAAGCGGTCGGCGCTCGACACGGCGAGCGGCGTAAGCGGAAAGCCCGCGATTTCCACGGTCCTGCTGTCGGCCCTGTCGGCGCGCGGCCTGCCGAGATCGTTCCAGCGGAGCTGCATCGACTTTCCCCTGGGCATCTTCGAGGGGGCCAAGTCTAGAGCATGCCGGCGGAAAAGGCGTCACCACGTCAAGCGAAAGCCGGCAGAAAAGGCGTGCGTGTCATCGCGGCCGTTGAGCTCACCGTCGTAGCGAACATAGGCCGAGATCGAGTCGGTGATCCTGGTGCCGAGATTGAGCCCGATCACGGCCGCATCGCGCAGTGGTTGTGCACCATAGACGGTGAAGGGCACTGTCGGCGCGCCGACGAACGATGCCGTCAGCGGGCGGCCGGTGTCGGCATATTCGTGGGCCCAGCCGAGGCGCATTGCGACATCCAAGGTACGGTCGCCCAGCGGCAAGCTGGCCGCCAGGTCGGCGCCGAGGATGGTGCGCACCGAGGTGGTGTTCTGCTGCTGCGCCATCAGGTTCAGCGAGTCGGCGCCCCATTCGGTGAATGCCCGTTGCGAGGCCGCCACCGTCTGGAAGCGCGCGAACGGCGTGAGGCTTGCCCGGGCAGCGTCGTGAAGGCCGATCTTGTAACCCGCCTCGATCTGGCCGAGGAACATGTTCGCCCCGGTCGCGCCGTTGGCATAGCGCGTCGCCAGGCCCGGGATCGACAGCACCCGCTGCTGGCGATTGTCTGAATAGGCATAGCCCGCCAGCGCATCGGCGTAGAGCCCACCTTGCGCGAAGGAGGCATAGAGCGCGACGCTGTAATTGTCCGTCCAGCCCGTGCCCTGGAAGCTGCCCACCCACTGCCGGCCACTCGAATAGCCGATCGCCAGGCCCACCAGGAACCGGGGATCGAGGCGATAGTCGACGCCGACG
>MKRV01000061.1:0-12396 GCA_001897995.1 Alphaproteobacteria bacterium 65-37
CCGCCGCCGCCGGTGCCCAGGATCCAGGCGCCGACAGCTAGCGATTCGATGTCGTCGAGGGTGATCTCGCGCAGGCTCACGCAAAGACGCTCTTGAACTCGATATCGTAGCCGAAGGCGCGCGGCCCGACATGCTGCAGCCCCTTCGGTGTCAGGAACACCGGCGGCGGCGGCAGGGCGATGACGGTGATGCGCTGGCCGTAGCGGATGGTCTCCGTGCCGACTGCCTCGCCCGACACCGAGTCGAGCACGCAGATCAGGTCGGGCGACATGGCGATCGGCTTGCCGTCGAGCCAGGCCACGATCCACTCGTTCTGGAAGGCGATCTCCAGGGTCGCGTCGCGCCAGTCATCGACGCCGACCAGCCGTGTCCGCCCCCGCAGGAAGCCTTCCGTGGCCCGCCGTTCGACGTCCACGACCTTGCCGCGATAGAGCACCTTGCCCGGCTCGACCGACAGGATCGCCGCGATCGGGTCGGTATGCCGGCGCTGCGCCTCGCGCACCGCGGCACCAATGGCGATTGCCTTGGTGGTGGTGCCGTGGATGCCCCACTTCTTCACCTCGGCGCCGGTGCGCGGCGCCTTGCAGGTCGAGGCGATCGAGCCGTACTCGACGCAGATCTTGCGGCTGACCCGCTCCATCCACTTCCAGGTAGGTACCTTCTCGACCACCGATTCCAGGCCGCGCACGTCGACGGTGGTCAGCGGACAGGGCTGCAGGTCGCCGACCGCGACCGAGGTCATCTGCGCCTCGGGATAAGCCCGGCCCATCATGTCGGAGTCGATCACCGGGCGCTTGAGGTGCGCCGCCGCCATCAGCGGCTGGATCGAGTTCCCGCCGCCGATCTCCAGCGCCATGATCCCGCGGAACTTGTGCCCGGTATGCCGCTCCATCAGATCGACGGCCCGAGCGATGGTACGGCTGTCGGTCAGCCGCTCCTGCCCGACCAGCGGTGCGCCCATATTGGATACGGCGGCCACCCAGTCGTCGTCGGCCAGATCGTCCGCCGACATGAGCTGGACGCGATGGCCCTCCTTGTAGAGGGCGCGCATGTTCAGCAGGCCGAGATAGGGGCTGCCACCGCCGCCGGTGCCCAGCACCCAGGCGCCGACGGCCAGCGATTCGATGTCTTCGAGGGTGATGTCTCTCAGCTTCATTGCTTCCGATTTCCGGCGGCCGACCTTGTTGCGCGGGCGGCCAGGGAGCGACAGGGCACCGCCGCCCGGGTTGCCTTTGCAAGATCGGGACCAGTGGAACCGTTCTTCGCAGCGGCGCGCTTCGAGCGTATGGTCTTTCGGCTTTAGAGAGCCGTCGGGGCGTTATCCATACGTGCTGACACGTATGCGAGGGAGGATAAGTGGAAGATCGGCGCCCGCCGCGCATTGCCGTCGTCACCATGGGCCAGGCACCTCGTCCGGATGTCCTGGGTGAGCTCCGCACCATTCTCGGCGACCTGTCGTATACCGAGTTCGGCGTGCTCGACGAGGTATCTCAGGAGCAGATCGCCCGCATGGTCCCTCGCCCCGGCGAACCCCGCTTCTTCACCAGGCTGCGCGACGGCTCGCACGTCATTCTCGAAGCCGATGCCATCGCCACGCGGATCGGCGCGCTGGTCGAGCGCATCGACGGCCAGGACTTCGATCTCCTGATCCTCGCCATGACCGGCATCCGGAATCGGCTGGCCACCCGCACGCCGCTGATCCACGGCCAGTTCGCGGTCGAAGCCTGGGTGGCCGCGTTGACGACCGGCAATTCGCGCATCGGCACCATCTTTCCCCTCGCCGGGCAGGGAACCCTGCTGAGCGAGCTGGGCTACGGCACCGTGCTGCAAAGCTCGCACGCCACGATCGGCGGCAGCCATGCCACCCATCTCGACGACGCGATCGGCCGCGTCGCCGGCGCCGACCTCATCATCATGAATTCGGTCGGCTATACCGAGGAAATGGCCGAGCAGGTGGCGCGTGAGAGCGGCAAGCCGGTGGTGACGGCCTGCCGGATCGTCGCCAGCGCCGCCCGCCTCAGGCTGGCCGAAATCGCCCGAAGGCCGCTTGCCGCCGAGGCGGAAGCCAAGACCTATACCGGCACGGAACTGCTGAAGCGCCTGCTGCCGGCCGCCGAACCCCTGACGCAACGCGAGAGCGAGGTGCTGGTCCATGCGCTCGAGGGAGCGGCCAACAAGTATATCGGCCGCTCACTCGGCATCAGCCATCGCACCGTTGAGATCCACCGCTCGCGCGCCATGGTGAAGCTGGGCGCGACCTCGGTCACTGAGCTGATCTGGCGGGCTCTGGCCGATCAGGAACGCTAGAGCACGTTCCGCTCGACTGTAATCAGTCGAGCGGAAGGTCGTGCTCTAGATTCTATCGAATCTAGAGCAGCTTATGCCCGGGAAGACGGAACCGCATGCGGTTCCGTCTTCCCGGGCGCTGCTCCAGCGCGGGCCGTCTCCGGGGGAGCGCCGGCCGGCGCGGCCCGGACCAGCCGGTGACGGCGCCGGCGCTGCAGCTCGCGATCGGCGATGACGCCGATCAGGATGACCGCGCCCATGACCGCGAAATTCAGTGAGCTCGGAATACCCAGCATGTTGACCAGGTTCTGCAGCACCTGCAGCAGAATCATGCCCAGCGCGATCCCCAGGATCGACCCCTCGCCGCCGCGCAGCGAGCACCCGCCGAGCACGGCCGCGGCGATGGCGTAGAGCTCGTAGAAGTTTCCGTGCGCGGAAGGCGATACCGACTGGGTGTAGAAAACGAACAGGATCGAGGAAATGGCGGTGAGCAGCCCGCAGATCGCGTAGGCCGCGACGATCACCAGATTGGTCGGCAGCCCGGAATAACGCGCCGCTTCCTCGTTCTTGCCGACCGCGAACAGGTAACGGCCGAACACCGAGCGATGCAGCACGATCGCCATCAGGCAGCAGACGACGACAAAGAAGATGAAGGTGTGGGGTACTCCCATGAACCTCCCCGAGGCCAGCCATTCGAGCGTCTCGAAACCGCCGCCGTAGCCGAACCCCTCGGTCGAATCGGCCGTCCACCATCGCGCCACACCGCGATAGATCAGCAGGCCGCACAAAGTGACGACGAAGGCCTGCAGCTTCAGCCTGGTGATCAGGACGCCGTGCACGATGCCGATCAGCGTGCCCGCGAGCAGCGTGACGATCAGGGCAATCGGCCAATCCACTTCGAGCTCGACCAGCAGTTTCAGGAAGAGGATGCCCAGCAGCGCCAGCATCGAGCCCACGGACAACTCGATCCCGCCGGTGATGATCACCAGTCCCAGCCCGATCGCGAGCAGCCCGAACAGGCCGATCTGGTTGGCAAGGTTCATCAGGTTGACCTGCGAGATGAACTGGGGATTGAGAACCGTCGTGATCGCGCAGATCACGAGAATGAGTACCAGCAGCCCGAGTTCCTTCTTGAGCATCCCCCTAAGTCCTCGCCTCGTCGCCTGTGCCGCCAGTCGCCAAGGTCAGGACGGCATGCTCGGAAAACGCCTCGCGCGCCAGGCCGCCGCTCACGCGCCCCTCATGCATCACCAGAATGCGGTCACTCACGCCGATCACCTCTTCCATGTCGCTAGAGATCATCAGCACCGCGACGCCGGCATCGGCCAGAGCGCGCATGATGCCGTAGATCTCGCCCTTGGCGCCGACATCGATGCCGCGCGTCGGTTCGTCGAAAATCATCACGGCCGGCTGCATGGACAGCCATTTGGCGAGGACGATCTTCTGCTGATTGCCGCCGGACAGCGTGAAGGCCATCGTGTCGACGCCGGGGGCTGCAACGGACAGCCGGCTGCACTGCACCCTGGCGACCTCGCGCTCCCCGGTGCGATCGACCAGCCAGCCGGTCGCCAGGCGGCTCAGGTCCGCGATCGTGACGTTGCCGTCGATCGGCATCTCGAGCAGAAGCCCGGTGCGCTTGCGATCTTCGGGCGCCAGGTAGATACCGCTGGCGATCGCCGCACCGACCGACCCGGCAGTGACGGCCTTGCCGTCGAGCAGGATCCGGCCTCCCCGTGCCCTTCGCATGCCCGCGACTGTTTCGGCGAGTTCCGTTCGGCCCGCCCCCATCAGGCCGGCCAGGCCCACAATCTCGCCCCGCCGCACCTCGAGTGACACGGCACACTGCGGATAGGCATCGGTCACGACGTCGTGCAGGCTGAGCCCATCCGCCTCCGGCGCGGCGGCCGGCGGCAGATACATCGTCTTGAGATCGCGGCCGATCATCATCCGGATCATCGTGTCGCGGCTGATGTCGGTCTTGTCGAGCTGCCCGGCATGCCGGCCGTCGCGCAGCACCATGACACGGTCGGCGCACTCGATGATCTCGGCCAGTCGATGCGTGATGTAGATGATGGCGACGTTGCTTTTCTTCAGCTCGGCGATGACCTGCAGCAGGCGCTGCGTTTCGGGCAGGGTCAGGCTGGAGGTCGGCTCGTCCAGGATCAGGATCCTGGCGTCCAGCGACAGCGCCTTGGCGATCTCGACCATCTGGCACTGCGCGATGGAGAGATCCTCGACCGGCGTATCGGCGGCAAAATCCACGCCCAGCCGCTGCAGGATGGCAGTGACACGGCGCCTCGCCTCGTCGACGTCGATCAGGTTGAGCCAGCCGTACCGGCGCGGCTCGCGACCGATCAGGACATTGGCGGCGACGTCCAGGTTCTCGAAGAGGTTGAGCTCCTGATGGACGAAGGCGATGCCGGCCCTGGTCGCCTCCTTCACCGACCAGCTGGTGTGAATGGTGCCATCGACGACGACCTCACCCGAGGTCGGCGCCACGATGCCGCCCAGGATCTTCATCAGGGTCGATTTGCCGGCGCCATTCTCGCCGATCAGCCCCAGCACCTCTCCAGGCGCGATCGACAGGCTGACGCCCTGCAGAGCGGCAACGCCGGGATACGTCTTGGAGACCGACCTCAACTCGAAGAGCGGCGGCGCGGTCATGACAGCCATCGGTCGACGACACTCACTTCCGATGCCTCGAAGAGACGACGCGGTTGGCCGACGAAGCCAACGCCGCTCCTCCTACTTTCGCAGCAACGTCTGGATCTTCTTCGCGAAATCGGCGACGTTCGACTTGTCGACGACCTGGGTCGGAACGATATCCAGCTTGTTGGCCGGAACCACCGACTTGTCGCCCTCGATATACTTGGCAAGCTTGATCATCGACTGATAGCCGAACTCGTAGGGCTGCTGGACGACGGTGCCGTCGATCACCCCCTCGGAAATTCCCTTGAGCGTCTGCTGGTCTTCGTCGAAGCCGACGATCTTGACCTTGCCGGCTTTGCCCGCCGCTTTGACGGCATTGTAGATCTGCGGTGTATTGTAGGCCCAGAGCCCGACCAGCAGGTCGATGTTGGGATACTTGGTCAGCGTATCCTCGACATTGGCTTTTGCCTTGGCCTGGTCGCCACCGTCGGTGCGGATATCGATGATCTCGATCTTGGAACCCGCCAGGGCTTCCTTGATGCCCTGCGAGCGTTCCCGGGCATTGGCGGCATCCATGGTGCCGACGAAGAGCATCGCCTTGCCGCCGCCGGGGAGCGCCTTCTTCATGAGCTCCCCTGCCCGGCGGCCGGCGTCGACGTTGTCGGTGCCGATATACATGACGCGGTTGGACTTGGGCGCGTCGGCGTCGTGGGTGAACAGCACCGCCTTCGACGCCGCCTGGTTCAGGATCTCGGTCGAATTGTCCGGATTGACCGGGCTGATGGCAATTCCCGCCACCTTCCGTGCCAGCAGATCCTCGATGATCTTCTTTTGCGCCGCCGCCGACATCTCGCCGGGAATGTAGAACTCGATATTGTAGTTCTTGAGTTCGGCCTGCGCCTTTTCCGTTCCCCGCCGTGCGATCGTCCAGAAATCGGCCGGGACGTTGACGACGAAAGCCAGCGTCTTCTTCTCCTGTGCAACTGCGCCGGCAGCGATTCCTCCGACGGAAAGCGCCGCAACGATACCGAGCAGTGCGGTACGGCGGATCGTCATGAACGGCCAAATTCCTTGCCGTGCGCGAGACTCAGTCGGCGCCATCTGTTTCCTCCGGGTCCGCAGATTCTTGTTGCCGGGAGTCTGTGACAGCGCTTGCACACGGTCAAGCATCTCACGGCCCACCGAGGCCGCGCCGTCAGAAAAGACTGCTGAAATTGGGGGACAGCACGACGGTCTGATCGAGGAAGATGTGGCGCTCGAAGATCCTGAAGCCGCCTTCGACGCGCCGCAGCCTGTCCCGGCGTTTGCCGATCCACTGATCGATCTTGTCGTTCAGGCGCGACCGGTAGACATGGATGGCCGCTTCCAGGGCGATCTCGCCGTCCTTCACCTCGAGAAGCCGCACGTTCGACACGAGGTGGCGGGTGCGCGACGGTGGATTCTCCGACCATGCCGAGTTCGCTTGCAGCTTCTCCACCCGCATCCTGAGATCGGCCCGGTCGTCGTCGAAATAGGCCATGCCGTCGGCCTTGGCATATTCGAGATGCAGGTTTTCGACGGTGACGGTCCGTCTAATAGGCATCCAGTAATGGATGTCGTCGGCGATCAGTCCCAGCCAGTCGCCGAAGCGCCGATCGTCGAGCAGTGCCGCCTCGTCGTAGAGGAACTGTTCGACCTCGTACTGCAGGGCCATCCTCTCCGCGAGGTCGGCCGGCAGGCGGGCGTCGTGTTGCGGCTGCGCGGTCAGCGACACGATCAGATCCGCCCGACCGGTGACACCGAACGCGTCGCGAGCAGCTCCTGCCAGTCGCGCGCGCGCATCCATTCGCCCCAGCATTTGTACGTCCAGCGCTGGGCGTGCTCGTTCACGCGGGTCTCGACCCGCTTCTGGCCGGAAGGATCGACCAGCACCTCGTCCTGCCCCAGGGCCATCCGCATGTTGTGCGGATAGCGCCGGCTGGCCACGCCGCGGCTGGAGAGCGTGCTCTGGCTCCAATTCTCGCCATCGTCCTGCTCGAGCAGGCCGGCGGGCCCGAACGAGTGGGTGATGAACTTCCGGGCCACGCGCCGCTGCTCCGCAGTGAAGCTCTTGGGCATGACGGTGAACCACCAGACTTCTGTCTGCCCGATGCCGCGCGGCAGCCGGAGGCTGAGCTGCATGCCGCGGGTCGAGATCCAGAGATTGGGAAAGATATTGGGGTGCCCGGTCGACCGCACGCCGACCGGCCCCATCGCAGCCTTCGCCGCCACCGGACGCAATGGCCGGCGTTCGACCGGCGCGCGCGCCGCCCGTTCGGCGTCGGGAAGCCCGTCGAGGGTACGGCGTTCCTCGTCACTCAGCAGGTCGATCTTCGCCTGCTGCTCCTGCGATATCATCGGCCCGCCGATCGCATGACCCAGCTCGCCCAGCATCACCATCTGGCTCATGGGCATCATCATGCGCTGGTTCAGGAAGCCCACCCTCGACGCCGAGCTGTGGCTGACCTTGACGTGGTACCAGTCGAACAGATTGTCGACGGCGATCTTCCAGTTACAGTCGATGACGTTCTTCTGCACGCCGTCGAGGACAACGACTTCGCCCTGGGTCAGCATGCTCTCGATGCCGACGCGGCCGACGTCGCCGAGATAGTCGAACAGGCTCGGCGCCCCCGGATCCAGGGTCGCGAAATAGAAGCCTCCGTAGTGGTCGACCTGCGCCGCCGGGACGAGCCCCCATTTTCCGAGGTCGACGTCGTCGCGATAGAAGTCCTTCTTGCCCGGGATGCCGATCAGGGCGCCGTCGAGCCCGTAGGTCCAGCCGTGATAGCTGCAGACGAAGGTCTTGGTGTGGCCCAGCTCGGCCCGGCAGAGCGCATTGCCGCGATGGCGGCAGGTGTTCAGCAGCACACGGACGAGACCGTCCTCGCCGCGCACGACGATGACCTGATCCTCACCGATGTAGGTGGTGAAGTAGTCGCCGGGATTGGGGATCTGGCTCTCGTGGCACATGAAGTTCCAGGCCCGAGCGAAGATCCGCTGCAGCTCGCGCCGGTAGATCCTGGGATCGGAGTATATCGACCGATCGACGAGGCCGTCGGAGAAGTCCGGGATCGGGACCTCATCCTCGTGCGCGCTCGCGCCGTCGTTCGGGCCGGTCCGATTGCCATGATCGAGCATGATCCGTCTCCCCGCCTTCACTTGCTGAGGATAGTCTTGCTATAGCAACAGTTGTCATGGTGACAATCTGCACGAAGGACGTCAAGATGGCCGCCATGAGCAGATCCAGGACCTACGAATTCCCGCCGCAGGACGAGTGGCGGATCTGGATGTACTTCCTCAAGGCCTACAAGGCCGTGGTCGAGCGCGTCGACAAGGATCTGCGGTCCGCATCGCACCTGACCCTGGCCGAGTTCGAGCTTCTTCACCTCGTCATTCGGGCCCACGGCCGGATCCGCTTCATCGACCTGGCGAGGGTCACGCTGTTGAGCCAGAGCCGCATAAGTCGCCAGATCGATGCCCTGCAGGCGAAGGGCTTTCTCTATCGCGAGATCACCGCGTCCGACCGGCGTGCGACCTTTGCCGTGCTCACCCCAGCGGGGCGCAAGGCCTATGACGGGGCGTTTCAGCCGTTCCTGCAGGCCTATCATGAGGAGTTCGCGGATCTGATCCCAGCTCGGGACCTCAAGTCGTTCGGCGAGGCGCTGCTGTCGCTCCTGAAGGAGCCCGACTACTCGGCGCGCGTCACCGCCGTGATGGACGCCGCCCGGGCCGCGAACACCACACCGGGCCGGCGCAACGGAAACAGCGGACGCGGCGGGCGTGGCCGTCGGGCCGCCTAGCCGATGCGGTACAAGCCGCTCGGCCGGACGGGTGTGCAGGCTTCCGTCGTTTCACTCGGCACGGCGACATTCGGCGTCGCGCCCCGCGAAGGCGATGTCGACCGGCTGGTCGGCCGCGCCCTGGATCTCGGCATCAACCTGATCGACACGGCCAACTCGTACGGCAACCAGGCCCGCTTCGATCGCGCCGGCGCCCCGTCCTGGATCAACCGGCCTTCTGCCGAGGAATTGCTGGGCGCCGTTCTCGGCGCTCGCCGCGAGGGCCTGATCCTGTGCTCGAAGGTCATGGAGCCGGTCGGCGATGGCATCAACGATCGCGGCCTGTCGCGGCGGCACGTTTTTCGGCAAGTCGAGCAGAGCCTGCGCCGACTGCGGACCGATCACCTCGACATCTACTATGCCCACCATCCCGATCCCTCGACGCCGATCGAGGAAACCGTGCGGACCTTCGATGACCTGATCCGCCAGGGAAAGATCCTCTACTACGCCCTCTCGACCTATCCTGCGTGGCGGGTCGTCGACGCGCTCTGGAAAGCGAGCGCCGCTGGTGCCTCTGCGCCGGTCTGCCTCCAGATTCCCTACAACCTCGCGCGGCGCGAAGCGGAGCTCGATATCGTGCCGGCCTGCCTCGCCAACGCATTGTCGCTGGCCGTGTTCAGTCCTCTTGCCGGCGGGCTATTCGCCGGGGCAGCGGCGCGCCGGCGAGACGTCGTTGGTCACCGCCGCTGGGGCGGCCGTGGTTTCAGCGACCGCGAGATCGCCCTGGCCGAGCAGCTCGAACGCATCGCGGCTCAGCACGGACAAACACCTGCCGCTCTCGCGCTGGGATGGCTCATCTCGAGGCCGGCGGTCGCCACCGCGATCATCGGCGCGGAGTCGATTGCCGAACTGGAAACGAACGCCGTCGCGGCCGATCTCGATTTCTCGCGAGACCTGCTCGCCACCCTCGACGAGATCGGCAAGCCCATCTCCCCGTGACGGTCATACGGCCTGGCCGATGGGAACGTTTCCAATCGCCTTGCCGGCCATCTGGAAAGCATCAATAGTAGCGCCGACCCAGGAGGAAATCGTTACCAGAACGCGGCCAGCCACGATCAAGGACGTCGCCGAGGCGGCAGGCGTTTCGTTGAGCTCGGTGTCGCGCGCCCTGAATGGCGGCAAGAATGTCAGCGACCGGGTTGCCCGTGAAGTTGCCGCCGCCGCCAAGCGGCTGGGCTACCAGCCCGATTTCGTCGCGCGCAGCCTTCGGACGCGCTCGACCGGCATGGTCGGCTGCCTGGTCTCCGATGTCTCCAACCCGCTCTATGCCGGCATCGTCCAGGCCGCCGAAGCGCGGTTGCGCGATGCCGGCTATCTGCTGGTCGTCGCCAACACCGCGAACGATCCCGCGCGGGAGCGCGCGGCGGTGGAGGCGTTCCGCGGCCGTCGGCTGGACGGCATGCTGGTGGCGCCGGGCAGCGACGCCAATCACCGCACCTGGCGCGACTTCGCCGAGGGCGGAGCGCCGGTCGTCATTCTCGATCGCGATCCGCCGGCCGAGGGAGCTTCGCCTGCAACCGCGGCCGGATTTCCCGCCATCCTGGTCGACCATCGCGCCGGTGCTCGAGCCGCAACGCGCTATCTGCTCGAACTCGGCCATCGCCGGATCGCGCTGCTGACGCCGGGTGCGCGCATGCGACCGGGCCGCGAACGCATCGCGGGATTTCGCGAGGCCTTTGCCGACGCCGGCGTCGATCCGGCGGGCGCCAGGCTCTGCCTCCAGGAGTCGTCAATGGACTTCGTCCTGGGCGACGCCCTCGCCCTCCTGCGGGCGCCCGACCGGCCGACCGCCCTCATCGCGCTCGGCACCCGCATTCTCGCCGGAGCGCTGCGGGCGGCCCGCACGCTGAACCTGGCGGTCCCTGGCGATCTGTCGGTTCTGTCGGTCGGCGACACCGATCTCGCAGCCGTGCATACACCAGCCATCACCGCACTGCGCTGGAACCTCGAAGATGTCGGCCGTGTCGCAGCCGAGCTTCTGCTGCAGCGCCTCGACGGCAGCGGCGATAGTGGTCCGTCGCAGGCGCTGCTGCCGGTCGACCTCGTGCTGCGCGACTCCTGTGCCGCGCCACGTTCCCCGTGAAACACCCAGCGACTGTCGAGACTATCGCCTCATTGCTTCTCGAAAGTGAACTTGCAGGGCCGCGCTATCGTTCGACGGCCCAGCCCCTGCCGTCCGGTGAACTGCGCGGGAAACGTGTAGCCCACGGGCGAGCTCGCCTGCGGACTTCCGACCGCAAACTTTGGATCGCCGGTCAGACCGTTGGCGACCATCGTAGCGCTGCCATCCGCCTGGATCTGTCCGCTCACTGTCAGCGACGACGGCTGCCCCTCTATCCCCCATTGTGCTTTGGCAAAGCCGTTCTTCACCACCATGCTGTAGCGGGCCGTGTAGCCTTTGGCCGTCCCGCTGTCCGGACATTCCTGCGTGACCGACCACAGACCGTCGAACTCCGTCGGCATTGTTCCCGACGGCGCCTGCGCCCAGGCGCCTGCCGAGGCCAGCGTTAGTTGCAGTCCGACGAGAACCAGGCATCTGCGGATCATGTCGATCTCCGTTCGAGCGACGGGGCCTGTTGCATCAGGGAGGCTCAGCGTCGGGCAAAGGTGAAGCTGCACGACCGTGGCGTGGCCAAGGTCCCTGTCCCCGAATTCACGCCGAACCGCGCGGAGAAGGGATAACTGAACGGCACGTTGCTGTCGTTTCGACCGGTGGCAACCAGCGAGGCCGAGCCATCGGGAAGGATTTGCCCCGCGAGCTTCCAGGTCGAGGCGCGGCTCGTGCCTCCCGCAGAAGCATGGACACTGCCGTTGCTCACGGTCATGTCGAGTGGCTGGATGATGTACCTCTCCCCAGCGGCGGCAGGACAATTCTGAACCACCGACCATCGCCCGTCATAGACGCGCGCCCCGGTCGGCGCGGTAGACGGCGCGGCGGACGGCGCCGTGCGCGGCGAAGCGCCGGCAGCTTTCGCCTCTTCCTCGGCCTTGCGCTTGCGTTCGTCGGCAAGCTGCTTCTGCTCATCGTCGTACTTGCCAATGGCGGCAGCCGCTTCCTTCGTGAGCGTCTGCTGTTGTGGCTGCGTGAGGAACCCGGTCGGCGGCAGGTCACGTGCCCGCTGCCAGGCCGCGATCATCTCGCGGCTGCGCGGCCCCAGCGAGCCGTCGACGCCGCGCGTGTCGAAGCCGAGCGCGCTCAGAGCAACCTGCAGATGCTGGCGATCGAGCAGCGAGAGACGGAGCGCGGCCTCGTTGGCTTCGGCCGTCTTCACATCGCTCGCTTCGGCGTCGGCCTTCGCTTTCGCGTCGGCATCAGCTTTTGCCTTGGCTTCGGCGTCCGCCGCTGCCTTGGCCTGGGCTTCCGCGTCGGCCTTCTCCTTGGCCTCGGCTTCGGCCTTGAGGCGTGCGTCGGTCTCGGCCTTTCTCTGGGCTGCCAGTTCCACCGCGATCCGGTCGCGTATCTCCTGCTCGAGGCGGGCGCGTTGCGCCGCTTCCGCCTCTTCGGCCTTCTTCGCCGCTTCCTGCTCAGCGGCCTGCCGCCTGCGCCGCACCTCTTCAACCCTGGCGGCCGTATCGGAGGGCGTTTCCGTGGCCGTTGCTTCCG
>MKRV01000061.1:12453-34099 GCA_001897995.1 Alphaproteobacteria bacterium 65-37
CGCTCGGCATTGTCGCGGTCGTCGCCTGCGACCGCGGCAGAACGACAGTCATGCGATGGTCGGGTGTGTCGCCCGAACGCAACGCTTGCCGCCAGTCGGCGATGGTCGCCGGCCGGTCGCTCACACGTACGGCCAGGCCCTTGTCGATGCCCGCCAAGAGGCCAGCCGCGAAGCCTGCCGGCGCGATCTCGCCGAGCGGTCGGTACTGATCGTCCAGCAGGCGGTCGACGGCGTTGGGCGGTGCCGTGCCGGTTATCGCGCAGTAGAGCGTCGCGCTCAGGCCGTAGATGTCGGTCGGTGGCCCCTGCGGGCTGGCGGTTAATTGCTCCACCGGTGCAAAGCCCGGCGTGAAGATGGCCGTCATCGCCGTCGATCGACCGGTCGCCGTCTCGCGCGATGCCCCGAAATCGATCAGGGTCGGCTGCCCCTTGGCATTGAGCATGATGTTGGCCGGCTTGATGTCGCGGTGCAGGAAGCCTGCGCCATGGACCTGCTCGAGGCCATCCAGCAACGGCCAGAGAATGCGGTCGATTGCCGACGCATCCATTCGCCCGTGACGGCTGAGATGCTCCTCGATCGAGATGCCCTGCAGCAGTTCCATCACGATGTAGGCGGTGCCGTTGGTTTCGACGAAGTCGAAGACCTTCACGATCCCGGGGGCTTCGTGCAGGGTGGCGAGCGTGCGCCCTTCCGTGCTGAAACGCTCGCGAGCCCAGGCGAATTCGTCCGCAACCTTGGTCGAGCGCGGCGCAACGGTGCCGGCATCCTGGCGGAAGGCCAGCATCGCTGGCAGGAACTCCTTTATGGCGACCTGCCGGTCGAGCTGAAGGTCGCGCGCGCGGTAAGTGATCCCGAAGCCGCCTTGTCCCAGCACCGACAGAACTTCGTAGCGACCGATGCGGGCACCTTGCGCAAGCGCTGCAGTATCGCCGCCGGGTCCTCCTGGTTGCCCCCCTGGCCGCTCGGACCCCGTTTCGATCACGTCACCCCGGCCTCATCGTCTGCCCCGGATCATGATGCCCGATCCATGGGACGAGAGGAAGTCTGGCCGCCTGCCACCACGTTCGGCAGGCCGTGACATCGGTCTGTCACAGCATCGACGGATACCGGTAGTCGTGTGGCGGGGTGAACGTCTCTTTGATCGCGCGGGGGGAGAGCCAGCGGATCAGATTCCAGATCGAGCCGGCCTTGTCGTTGGTGCCCGAGGCGCGCGCGCCGCCGAAAGGCTGCTGGCCGACGACGGCGCCCGTCGGCTTGTCGTTGACGTAGAAATTGCCGGCCGCCTGGCGCAGGCCGGCCATCGCCAAAGCGATCGGTTGCCGCTCCGTCGCGAAGACCGCCCCGGTGAGGCCGTACGCGCCCTGTCGGTCGATGATCCGCAGGATGCTTTCGAAGTCGCGGTCCGGATAGACATAGGCCGTCACGATCGGCCCGAAGAACTCGTCGACCATCAAGGCGGAGTTGACGTCCTCGGTCACGATCAAGGTCGGCTGCACGAAGTAGCCGTCGGTGCGATCGCCGGTTCCGCCAGCCAGGATCCGGGTGAAGGCGGCCTGGCGCGCCCTTGCGAAAGCCGCCATGTGCTTCGTCCATGCCCTCTCGTCGATGACGGCGCCCATGAAGGTGCGGAAATCGTCCACTGCCCCGACGGCAATGGTGCCGATCTCGTCGCACAGACGCTCGCGCAAGGACGGCCACAGCGATGCCGGAACGAACAGGCGAGAAGCGGCCGAGCATTTCTGGCCCTGATACTCGAAGGCGCCGCGGATGACCGCCGTGGCCAGCGCCGCGAGATCGGCGCTGGGATGCGCCAGGATGAAGTTCTTGCCGCCGGTCTCGCCGACGATGCGCGGAAAGGTGCGGTAGCGGTCGATCTGCTGTCCGACCGTCCGCAGCATGCCGCGAAAGACCTCCGTCGATCCCGTGAAGTGCACACCGGCGAGATCCGGATCGGCGAGCAATTGCGCGGCGATCGCAGCGCCGTCGCCATAGACGAGGTTGATCACACCGTCGGGCAGCCCGGCCTCGCGCAGCAGCGCCATGGTGAAGTGCGCCGAATACTTGGCGTTGGCCGATGGCTTCCAGATCACGGTATTGCCCATCAGGGCCGGCGCCGTCGGCAGGTTTCCGGCGATCGCCGTGAAATTGAAGGGCGTCGCGGCATAGACGAAGCCCTCGAGCGGCCGATAGTCGACGCGGTTCCAGACGCCCGGCGACGACAGTGGCTGCTCCTCCAGAAGCCGCCGCATGTAGTCGACGTTGAAGCGCCAGAAGTCGATCAGCTCGGCCGCCGAGTCGATTTCCGCCTGATGCGCCGTCTTGGACTGCCCGAGCATGGTCGCGGCGTTCAGCCGGTCCCGCCAGGGACCGGCCAGGAGATCGGCCGCGCGCAGGAAGATCGCCGCGCGCTCCTCCCACGGCGTCGCCGCCCAATCGTGCCGGGCGCGCCTGGCCGCCTCGACGGCGGCCTGTACCTCGGCCGCTTCGGCCAGATGAGCATCGGCCAGAACATGGCGGTGCGTGTGCGGCATGACGGCCGCCTCGAGCCGGCCGGTCGCGACCTCCCGGCCGTCGATGACCAGCGGCAGCTCGATCCGCTCACCGGCCAGGGTGCGCAGCGTCGACTGCAGCTTCGCCCTCTCCACCGTGTCCGGCGCATAGAGCCGGACGATCTCGTTCTTGGGCGGCTGGAGCCGCGCCAGGCCTGTCGTTGCGAGCATCACGACACGGCCGCCTTGGTCGCAACCGGGGCAACCGTCGTGTCGGCCGCGGCATCGATCTCGGCGATGTCGACGTCGCGCGTCTCCCGGAACGTCCAGACCCAGAGACCGACGAACAGGAACTCGGCCGCACTCACGACGACGATGGGAACATATCCATAGGTCGGCAGGATGAGCGGCACGATCAGGGGCGGAATGAAGGCAAGCCCACGCGCGATCTGCAGGGCGCTCGACATGCCGGTGGTGCGCAGCTTGGTCGGGAAGGCCTCGCTGAACAGCGCGCCGAAGACAGTCGCCCCGTTGGCCCCCACGAACAGCACGAAGAACGGCACCAGGATCAGCCAGGACTGCAGCAGGGTGCTCCAGGTGGTCGCGAGCACGATGGCCGCGGACGTCGCCACCAGCATCAGGATGGACAGCGTCCAGCGTCGCCCGACCCGGTCGAGCAGCCACGATCCCAGGATGTTTCCGGCAAGCCCCGCGAAGCCCGAGAAGAACAGCCACCACGACGCCTTGGTCACGGTCAGTCCCTGCGAGACCAGGTAGGACGGCAGGAAGGTCGCGATCCCGTAATAGGCGAAGAAATAGACGGTCGCCATCACCAGGCACTTCAGGAACGGCACGACGAAGGACGGCGACGCCAGGGCGGCCAGTGCATCCTGTGCGCCGCGATCCTGCTTGGCCTGCTTCTCCCAGACAGGGCTCTCGGGGCTCGCGACGCGAACATAGATCGCAAAGAGAACCGGCAGGCCCGAGATCGCGAAGGTCCAGCGCCAGCCCAGCCACGGCGCGACATAGCCGCCGACCAGGGCTGCCAGCATGATGCCGATGAAACATCCGCCGTAGAGAATGCCGCTCCAGAAGCCGCGCGAGCGCTTGGGCATGAGCTCCGAGACCAACGACTGGCCCACCCCGTACTCGCCGCCGATTCCCAGCCCGCCGATGATGGTCAGCACCATCATGGTTGCGTAGTCGGGGGCAAAGGCGCGCGCGAAGGTGGCGAGCGCATAGATGACGATGGTGATCACCAGGATCGGCTTGCGGCCGTAACGGTCGGCCAGCCAGCCGAACACGATGCCGCCGACCGCCAGCGACAGGAGCTGGGCGGAGAACAGCCAGCCCGCTTCGGCGACCGTCAACCCCCACTCCTGCCGCAGGGGCAGGATCAGGAAGGTCAGCAGAAACACTTCATAGTAGTCGAACACCCAGCCGAAATAGGCGCTCGTAAAAGCGGCCTTCGTTGCCTTGTTCATTGGTCTCCTCCCAGGCGCGTCGCCGTCCCCCGTCGTTTCTTGTCAGCTAGCCGGCTGCAGGTCGCGCAGCGTCCGGTCCGGCACCACGTCAAGCGCGTGCGGATGCGGGTTCATGATGTAGTTGTTGGAATGCTTGCGGCGCGGACCGCCCGGAACCGGCCGGTTGCCGCCGCGGCTATAGGCGAAATAGAGGTTGCGGCGATCGTGGTCCGACTTGTTCTCGGTCGAGCCGTGCACGAGATTGCCGCAGAAGATCACCACCGTGCCGGCCGGCCCCGTGCATTCGACGACGCCGCTCTGCCTGGAGAGATCCTCGACCTTGTCGTCGGGAACGATGTGCAGCGGATAGCTCGTCGTCCAGGTGTCGTAGACCGGGTCGATCATGCCCTCGACATGCGAGCCTGGAATGAAGCGCAGCGGTCCGTTCACGGTCTTGGTATCGTCGAGCATGATGAGCACGGTCAGCATGTCGCGATGGCCGCCATGCGGCATGCCGTCCATGTACCAGCTCGTGTAATCCTGGTGCCACTGGAAGACGTCGCCCTTGCCTGCCACCTTGTAGTTGAGGCGTGACTGATAGAGGTAGACGTCCTCACCGAGGAGCTGCTTGACGGGCTGCAGGACGCGCGGCAGGCGGTAGGCCGCGGCGCAGGCCGCCGAATCCATCTCGATCGCCCAGGCGGCCCGGATGCTGGTGCCGTCCTTCTCGATCACGTTGGCATCGGGATGGCCGCGCCGCGGCGTGCGCAGCATCTCGGCGTCACGTTGCAGGAGCGCCGTTTCTGCCGGGTCAAATAAGCCCTTGAGGATGATGTAGCCGTCCCGGTCGTAGGCGCCGATCTGGTCGTTCGTCAGTTTCATTGTTCCCTCCTTGGCGATTGAATGATCTTCGGGACGGCGGATCAGCGCAGGCCGCCGATGCAGACCTGCTTGATCTCGAGGTAGCCCTCGATGCCGTGGTGACCGCCTTCGCGACCGATGCCCGACTCCTTGAAGCCGCCGACCGGCACCGTTTCCGACGAGAAGCTTCCCTCGTTGATGGCGACGGAGCCGCAATCGAGCTCCTCGGCGACCCGCCAGGCGCGGGCGAGGTCGCGCGTGAAGAAATAGCCGGCGAGGCCGTAACGCGTGTCGTTGGCCATGCGGATCGCTTCGGCTTCGGTGTCGAAGCGGACCAGCGGGGCGACGGGACCGAACGTCTCCTCACGGCAGACCAGCATGTCGGTCGTCACGTCGGCCAGCACCGTCGGCTCGTAGAAGGTGCCGCCCAGCGCATGGCGACGTCCGCCGGCCAGCAGGCGCGCGCCGAGGCGCTGCGCGTCCTCGACATGGGCGTCGACCTTCTCCAGCGCCTGCCGGTTGATCAGGGGACCGATCGTCGAACCAGGTTCGTTGCCGGGCGCCACGCAGAGCTGCTTGACGGCCTGTACGAACTTCCGGGCGAAGATCTCGTAGACCGACGCCTGGACGAAGAAGCGGTTCGAGCAGGTGCAGGTCTGGCCGGAGGCGCGGAACTTGGAATTGACCGCCGCCGCCACGGCGACGTCGAGGTCGGCATCGTCGAACACGATGAAGGGTGCGCTGCCGCCCAGCTCCAGCCCGACCTTCTTCATCGTGGCCGCGGCCTGGCGCATCAGATGTTTGCCCACCGCCGTCGATCCCGTGAAGGAGATCTTCTTCACGGCGGGGTTCTGGCAGAGCTCGTCGCCAACCTCGGCCACGAGATCCGGCCCGGTCGTCACGACATTGAGCACGCCGGGCGGCAATCCGGCCTGCTGGGCGAGCTCGGCCAGGGCCAGTGCCGACAGTGGCGTATCCTCGGCGGGCTTCAGGACCACGGTGCAGCCGGCCGCCAGCGCCGGCGCACATTTGCGCGTGACCATGCCGCTCGGGAAGTTCCAGGGCGTGATCGCAGCGACGACGCCGATCGGCTGCTTCAGCACGACGATGCGCCGGTCGTTGCTGTAGGTCGGAATGACGTCGCCGTAGGTCCGTTTGCCCTCTTCGGCGTACCAGTCGATGAACGAGGCCGCGAACAGCACCTCGCCCTTGGCTTCGGCGAGTGGCTTGCCTTGTTCGGCGGTCATGATGGCGGCGAGATCGTCCTGATGGGCAACCACGAGATCGAACCAGCGCCGCAGCAGGATGCCGCGCTCCTTGGCCGTGCGGGCACGCCAGTCGCTGCCCGCCCGCTCGGCGGCCGCGATGGCCTGCTGGGTGTCCTCCCGCCCCATGTCGGGCAGACGGGCGATCACTTCCCGCGTCGCCGGGTCGACGACGTCGAATTGACGGCCCGACCGGGCATCCACCCAGGCTCCGCCGATCAGGGCCTGGCTCCGCAGCAACCGCGGCTGTGCGAGCGGACGACGGCGGAATCCGACACTGCTGATATTGCTGTCTGGCATGGTGTTCACTCCCTCGGCGATCAGGCGACCCATTCGCTGACAGGCGCGCGCGCGTCCTGCAGCGGCTGGGTGATGACGTCGACCAGCGTGGGGCCGTCATGGGCGATGGCGCGGGCCAGCGTGTCCTTCAGGTCGGCGGGGTCTTCGACGCGGAACGACTTCACGCCATAGGCGGCGGCGACCGCAGCATGGTCGGTGCGGTCGAAGTCGACCGAGTAGTAGCGCTGGCCGAAGCCGGACTTCTGACCGGCCTTGATCCAGCCATAGACGCTGTTCGAGAAGACGATGAAGGTGATCGGCAGGCGATGACGGACCACTGTTTCCAGCTCGCCGACGGTAAAGCCGAAGCTGCCGTCGCCCATCAGGGCGATGCATTTGGCGTCGGGCCGGCCGAACTGCGCGCCGACCGCCGCCGACAGCGAGTAGCCCAGCGCACCGTGGGCGCGATTGGTGATGAAGTGCCGGCCGACCTCGTCGCTGCGGAAATAGGCCGAGAGGTACGGACACGGCGTGCCCGGATCGGCGATGATCACCGCATCGGACGGCGCCACCTTCTGCAGTTCGGCCACCACCCGCTCCGGCCGGATCGGATACTCCGTCGATTTGGCGAGTTCCTCGAAGGCCCGGAACTTCTCGCTCTTGGCGCGGCTCAGCGCCTCGACATTGGGCTTCCGCGAGGCCGAGGACCGCTGCAGCTCCTCTGCCAGGGCCAGCAGGACCAGCTTGGCATCGCCGACGACCGGCGCATCGACGCGGTAGGTCGCACCGATCACCGTCGGATCGACGTCGACATGCACGATCTTGCACCCGCCCGGGCGTGGATAGCGCCAGCGCTCGGTCGTCACCGATCCGGCGCGGCAGCCGACGAACATCACGAGGTCGGCGTCGGCCACGATCTGGCGTGTCTGCGGCGTACCGCCGTTGCTGCCGACGACACCGACGGCGAGCGGATGCATGTCCGAAATGCTGCCCTGCCCGCTGATCGTGGTTGCCACCGCGATGCCGGCCCACTCCGCGAGGCGGCGCAGTTCCGCCTCCGCGCCCGACAGCACCACGCCGCCGCCGCAGACGATCAGCGGCCGACGGGCTTCCCGAAGAAGCTGCGCAGCGACGGTCACGGACTCGGGATCGGGTCCGACGCGGCGTGACGGAAAGACGCCAAGCGTTGCATCGGCCCACACGTCGGCGGCGTCGACGGCGGCGGTCTGCACGTCGTAAGGCAGGCCGATATGTGCCGAGCCGGGTTTGCCGGTCGTCATGTGCGCGAAGGCGGTGCGGATCGTCCGCGGGATGTCGGCCGAGCGGTCGAGAACCGCGTTCCATTTGGTCAGCGGGCGGAACAGGCTCTTCTGGTCGAGCTCCGTGAGCGTGAACCGGCCGCGCGAGGACACGGCGACGTCGGTCGTCACCGCCAGGACCGGCACCGAGGAATCGTTGGCCTCGATCAGGCCGGGCAGGATATAGGTCGCCCCGCCGCCGCTCGGCCCTTCGCACACGCCGACCTTGCCCGTAACGCGGGCATAAGCATCGGCCATGTAGGCCGCCGACCGCTCGTCGCGGGTCAGCACATGGCGGATGCCGTGATCGAGGCGATGGAGCGCATCGTAGAGCGGCAGGCTCGTATCGCCGCACAGTCCGAAGACATGCGTGACGCCATGTAGGCGAAGCATGTGAACAAAGGCTTCCGCTCCCGACAACTCGTTCATTTTGGCGCCAGCTCCGATCCCATTGTTGGTGAGCGGCACTCGGGCCCGCTCCACATGGCTTACGGTTGCATAGCGCCTTTGATATCTCCAATATCATTAAAGACCGTTATTAAGAGCTTCAAAGATATGTTCGAAAATCTGCCGGATATCGACCTCAGGCAAATGCGTGCCTTCGCCATCGTGGCGGAGGAGCTGCATTTCGGGCGGGCTGCGGAACGGCTCGGCATTGCCCAGCCGCCGCTCAGCCAGCAGATCCGCCGGCTCGAGGCCAAAGTCGGATGTCAGCTCTTCGATCGCGGCACGCGGCGCGTCGAGCTCACGGAAGCCGGTCGCGCGTTGCTGGCCACGGCGCGCCGCATCCTGGTCGAAGCGGCCAACGGGGTGGAGCAGGCGCGACGGGTCGGGCGCGGCGACGCCGGCATTCTCGATGTCGGTTTCCCCGCGACAGTAGCCCTCTCCCTCCTGCCCAAGGTGATCCGCGCCTTTCGCCAGCGCTATCCGGGCATCGAGCTGCGCCTCTCGGAACTCACGACCTCGCCACAACGCGACGCGCTGCGCACCGGTGGCATCGATGTCGGCTTTCTGCGCGAGCCCGAGCCGGACAGCCTGCTGCAGATGGAGACGGTGATGCTGGAACGCTTCATCGCCGTGCTGCCGTCGACCCATCGGCTGGCGACAAGTCGCGCGAGCATTTCCCTGCCCGCCCTGGCCGGCGAGCCGTTCATCCTGTTTCGCCGCGACGTCGGTCCGCTGTTCCATGGCCGCATCCTCGGCCTCTGCGGACAGGCGGGCTTCGCCCCGCGGATCGTCCAGGAATCGGGCGAATGGCAGACTGTCGTAAGCCTTGTAAGGGCCGGCCTCGGTGTCTCGATCGCCCCGCAATGCGTGGCGAACCTGCGCCTGGAGGGCGTGACCTACAAGGCGCTGACCGCCTCGCGGGTGCGCACGTCCGTCGTCATGTGCTGGCACAAGGACAACAGGCGCACAGCTCTGCAACGCTTCATCGACGTCACCCGCCGGGTGACGCGCGAGGAGCGATCCGATTGACGGGAAGCGCTATTCATACGTCTCGCCGTCTCAATCCGCGTCGAAAGAATATTGGTGTCCATGCACATGAGCGAGCGACAGTGCGGCGTCTCCGAAGCGCCTACAGGTCGTCATGGATATCTACCACGTCTGGTGCAACCTGAAGGAGGGCGTCCGCGATCTCGACTTCGTCGACTCCACGCGTCGCTACTTCGATCACCTGAAGGCTGATGGCCGCTTGGTGGGCTACCGCATCACCCGCTGCAAGCTCGGCCTCACCCATTCGAACCTGCCGGAATGGCACTTGATGCTGGAATTCGAGGACCTCGCCCAGCTCGACAAGGCCTTCAGGCTGGTCTCGGGCCGACGTGAAGCCATCGAATCCGTTCACCACGCGGTCAACTCGAAAGTGCAGGACGTCAAGTTTGCTCTATACCGTGACTTTCCCGACGCCTGGAGAGGCACTGGCGAAGAGCGCTTCTAGCCGCATCTTGCGTCTGCCCTGCTTTAGCTGAGCGGATCCCGCCGTAACACGAAGCCCGAGCAGCCAGGGCCACCGACCCGGCCGCGGTACTCGCCGCTTTCCGAATTGAATCGACCGTCGAGATCGACGGTCACGTACCCTGCGGGGCGCTGCAGCCACTGGCCGGCGACGAGGTGCAGCCGGTCGGGATCCGCAGCATCGACTCGGCCGCGCATCGTGAACTGCCCCGAAGCGGCCTGCGGATTCTCAGGCAGCGCATAGAACGAAAAGTGCGCTACGACGGCGTTCGCTTCGCCACGCTGGATGGTGAGAGCAAGTCCCGTCGTTCCCTGGGCACAGACATATCTCCCCGACCAGGTCCCCGACCAATCGGCCGCCTCCTTCATCGATTGAGCGGACAGTGGCGCCACAAACATCGAAATCGCGAGACCGGCGATGACGATCATCCGATGCGCTCCTAGCGAAAAGGATGGCGCTTTTTTTGTGGACCGCGGGCCTCCAGGCCCGCTCAAACATTCGGACCGCAAGGCACCAGCCGTTGCGCAAGAGTCATGAGGCGGGCCAGGAGGCCCGCGGTCCGTCGAGCCGCAAGCCATACTGAATTTCATCGCCGAGCGCCCGCGACGCCACACAAGGGACGTTCAGCTCGCCCCGCCCTCGACGGCGCGGCCCTCGGCGCGCCAGCGCAGCATGCCGCCGGGCAGGTTGGCGATGTCGGCGAAGCCCGCCTTCTGCAGGATGGTCGTGGCCTGCGCCGAGCGGCTGCCGGCGCGGCAGACCGCGACGATCGGCTTGTCCTTCGCCAGCTCGCGGGCGCGCGCCGCGAGTTCGCCCAACGGCAGCAGGGTGGCGCCGCGGATATGGCCCAGCGGTCCGGTGAACTCCGCCGGCTCGCGCACGTCGAGCACCTGCACCTTGGCGAGATTCTCCTCGAGCCAGGGCGGCTCCACTTCCCAGAAGCCGCCGAAGGTGAAGCGCAGCGGCGCCCAGGTCGGCTCCTGGGGCGCCTTCGCCTCGTTGCCGGGCTGGCCGCAGCGCAGATTGGCCGGCACCGCCTCGTCGATCTTCTTGGGGTGCGGCAGGTCGAGATTCTTCATGTAGCCGACATAGTCGTTTTCGGCGATCTCGCCGCCCAGCCGCGGATTGAACTTCTTCTCCTCCAGAACGCTGCTCACGGTCAGCCCGCGATAGTCGTGCGCGGGATAGAGCAGGCAGCTCTCGGGCAAAGCGAAGATGCGCGACCGCACTGAACGATAGAGCGCCCGCGGATCGCCCTGCTGAAAATCCGTGCGGCCCGAACCGCGAATCAGCAGGCAATCGCCGCTGAAGGCCATGCTCTCGTCGTCGAGCACGTAGGTCACGCAGCCCGACGTATGGCCGGGCGTCGCCCGAACCTCGAGGGCGCGGCGGCCGAACTCGACCCGGTCGCCGTCCTCCAGCAGCCGGTCCGCGCCGTTTGCTCCCGACGCTGCCGACAGCGCGATCCGGCTGCCCAGCCGCTGCTTGAGCAGCCAGGCGCCGGTCACGTGATCGGCATGGACGTGGGTATCGAGTGTCCAGACAAGCGTCAGCCCGAGCTCCGCGACCAGGGCCGCGTCGCGCCGCACCTGCTCGAACACCGGGTCGATCAGCACCGCCTCGCGGGTGACGCTGCAGCCGAGCAGGTAGGTATAGGTCGACGATGTCGGATCGAAGAGCTGGCGAAAGACGAGCATCGTCGGCGTTTCCTCCGGTGGCGCGTTCAGGCGGGCGCGCTGGCCTTGTCGATGGCCGCCACCGACTCGGGCGCGAGCTTCAGCGCCGGGGCTGCCAGCAGATCCTTGAGCTGACCGAGGTTGGTGGCGCTCACGATCGGAGCGGTCACGGCCTTGCGCTGCAGCAGCCAGGCCAGCGCCACTGTCGTGTTGCTGGCATTGTGCTTCTTGGCCGCGTCGTCGACCGCCTTCAGCACCGCGAACCCCTTGTCGTTCAGGTACTTCTTGACGCCGCGCGGACCACGCACGCTCTTGCCGAGATCGGACTCGGACCGATACTTGCCGGTCAGGAAACCGCTGGCCAGTGACCAGTAGGGGATCACCCCCAGCCCTTCCTTCAGGCATTCGTCTTCAAGTGGTCCTTCGAACAGCGCGCGCTCCACGAGATTGTAGTGCGGCTGCAGGCTGACATAGGCCGGCAAGCCCTTCTCCTTCGAGATCTTCGCCGCCTCGGCAAGGCGCGGCGCCTCGAAGTTGGAGGCGCCGATCGCCCGCAGCTTGCCCGCCTTGACCAGCTCGTCATAGGTCGAGAGCGTCTCTTCCTGCGGCGTCGCCTTGTCGTCCTGATGCGACTGGAAGAGGTCGATACGATCCGTGTTGAGCCGCTTCAGCGACGCATCGACCGATTTCACGATATGGGCCCGCGAGAGGCCGGTACCGAAATTCGGCATCTCCATGCCGCACTTGGTGGCGATCAGCACCTTGTCGCGCTTGGTCGGATCCTTGCGCAGCCAGCTCCCGATCACCGCCTCGGACTCGCCGCCCGTGTGACCCTCCGCCCAACGCGAGTAGACATCGGCGGTGTCTACGAAAGAGAAGCCGGCATCAACGAAGGCGTCGAGCAGCTTGTGCGACGTCGCTTCGTCGGCCGTCCAGCCGAAGACGTTGCCGCCGAAGGCAATGGGGGCGAATTCGAGGTCGGACTTTCCTAGTCTGCGCTTCTGCATGGTCTGCTCCTGGAACGATCTTTATTCGGCGGCCTTGGGTTGTTCGGTCGCCTTGGGCTGTTCGGCGGCCTTGGGCGGCGGTGCCGCCGCCTGGGCCATTTCGGCGCCCGGGGGTGCGCCCGGGGTCGCCGGAATCGGGAACTGATACATTGGCCGGGCAAAGTGGATTCCAAGCCCCGGCAGCCTGTCGTACATGCGGCGTATGGCCATCCGCTGGATCATGGTCGGGTTCTTCGGCTTGGTCATGAACTTGAAGCGCACGATCAGCTGGCTGTCCTTGATGTCGACGACACCCTGCATCTTGAGCGGCTGCAGCAGGATCGGCTTGAACTGCGGCTCCTCCATCATTTCGAGGCCGATCTTCTTCGCGGTCTTGCGCAGGAGCTCGACGTCCGTGCCATTGGCGAAGGCGAGGTTGAACTTCACCACCGTCCAGTCGCGGCTGAAATTGGTGATGTGGCCGACCTGGCCGAACGGCACGATGTGGAGCTGGCCATTCTGGTGCCTGAGCTTCAGCGAGCGCACGCTGAACCCCTCGACCACGCCCTTGACCTTGCTGCAGTCGACATACTCGCCGATGCGGAAGGAATCCTCGGCGAGGAAGAAGACGCCCGACACGATGTCGCGCACCAGCGATTGGCTGCCGAACGAAACGGCGAGGCCGAACACCGAGGCGCCGGCGATCAGCGGCGTGATGTTGACGCCGAGTTCGGAGAGCACCAGCAGGCCGCCGACCACGGCGATGGTCACGCCGGCCACGACGCGCAGCAACGGCATCAGGGTCCGCAGCCGCGACGCCGCGACCCGCACCTCCTCTTCACTGTCGCCGCTGACATCGGCCGAGGGCAGCGGGTTGGCCGCGATGTAGGAATCCATGCGATAGCGCAGGAAGCGCCAGAAGGCATAGATCGCCACGGCGCTGACGGCCGCGATCTTGGCACCGCGATCGTGGTCGACCCATTCCGCCGGCGTGAACGCGCCGAGCACGCGAACCATCAGCGCATCGGCGATGATGATCAGCACGAAGAGACGAACCAGCAACCGCACACAGTCCGCCACCACGTCGCCCGCCATCGGCAGCTCCGAGACGATATGGCGCGTCAGCCGATGCATCATGGTTTCGAACAGCAGCAGGAAAAGCAGCGCCGATTCGATGACCGCCATGCCGCGCGACGCCGTCGTGCTCTCGGTGAGCGCGGCGTAGACGCCGGCGAGCCCGATCAGAGTGTAGAAGGCAAGGCCGCCCATCCACCAGTTACGCGCCGTGTCGAGCTTGAGCTTGCGGATCAACCCCTGGGCGGGAACCATGGCGGTGAGCCAGGCGGCCATGTCGAGCCGCCAGTGCCAGACCACGTAGACCAGCGCCAGGGCGAAGACCGGCACATAGAGAATGACGGCGGCGGCGGTGACTTCCTTGCTGGCGCCGGTAACGGGAAGGGCGCGCGCAATGAAGCCGGCGACCACCGGCAGCAACACCACCAGGTTGAGCGCCACCAGCAGCCGACGGGCCGCTGCACTGTCGACCGGAGCGATCCGGCCGTCCGGCGCGCCAGGACGCAGGAAGGCGCGGAAGACGACGTTGAAGGCCCGCCAGTAGACCAGCGAGTGCAGGGTCATCTGGCCGAGTTGATGGCCGATATCGTGAGGGTCGCCACCCATGCGCCCCAGCACCAGCCGGCCGGCGGCGGCCAGCGCGATCAGTGCCAGGACGTCGAGCAGCAGGGTCTGGAAGAAAGCCTTGAGCGGAGAGCTGGGCTTCATCCGGCCGAAGACGCGCGAGCGGACGCGGCTCAATGCGAGTCGCACCAGGAATTCCGCCAGCAGGCCGGCAACGACGATACCCGCCAGCCAGATCGCCGCGTGGCCGTCGAGGTCGCGCAACAGCATCATCAGATGGCGGCCGAGCTCGGGGAGCTGGGCGAAGGTGAACTCGAAGCGCTCGGTCAACGTCGCGAGGAAACTGGCTGCAGCCCCCTGCCCGCCGGTCACCGCCTGTGCCGCGGCCGGAACAGCCCAAATGGCCGCAGTGGCGGCACTCGCCAGGGCTATACCGTGTCTTGACCGCATCGTCATTTCTCCCCCAAAGGATAGCAATAAGAGCCTAGGGCAATTGCCGCCCAGCCGCCAGACGACACGCTTCGAGAGACGAGTTTCGAGAGACGAGGAGAAACGCCCAGATGTTCGGCCTGATGCAGGATCGCCCGCTGCTCATTTCGCAGCTCATCGAGCACGCTGCCCTCAATCACGGCGACACGGAAATCGTCTCGCGGACGGTCGAAGGTCCGATCCACCGCTACACCTATCGTGACGCACGGCTGCGCGCCAAGAAGGTCGCCGAAGCCCTGATCGCGCTCGGCATCAAGCGGGGCGACCGTATCGGCACGCTGGCCTGGAACGGCTACCGGCATTTCGAACTCTATTACGGCATCTCCGGCATGGGCGCGGTCTGCCACACGATCAATCCGCGCCTGTTCCCCGAGCAGATCGTCTACATCGTGAACCACGCCGAGGATCAGCTCCTCTTCGTCGACCTCAACCTCCTGCCGGCGGTCGAGAAGCTGCTGCCGCAGATGAAGGGCGTGCGCCACGTCGTCGCGATGACCGATCGCGCCCATCTCCCCAAGGACTGCAAGATCCCGAACCTGCTGGTCTACGAGGAGCTGATCGCCGACAAGCCGGGCACCTACGAATGGCCGTTGTTCGACGAACACACCGCCTCCTCGCTCTGCTACACCTCCGGCACGACGGGCAATCCCAAGGGCGTGCTCTACCACCATCGCTCGACCCTGTTGCATGCCTATGGCAGCGCCTTGCCCGACACGCTCAACCTGTCGGCCCGCTCGGTCGTGTTGCCGGTCGTGCCGATGTTCCACGTCAATGCCTGGGGCCTGCCCTACTCCAGCGCCCTGGTCGGCGCCAAGCTGGTCTTCCCCGGCGTCGCGCTCGACGGCGCGAGCCTCTACGAGCTGTTCGAGAAGGAAGGCGTCACCTTCACCGCCGGCGTGCCGACGGTCTGGCTCGCCCTGCTGCAGCACATGCAGGCCAACAAGCTCAAGCTCTCGACGGTGAAGTATGCGGTGATCGGCGGATCGGCCGCGCCGCCGGCCATGATCGAGGCCTTCGACAAGGAATTCGGCGTCGAGGTGCTGCATGCCTGGGGCATGAGCGAGATGAGCCCGCTCGGCACGGTCAACCACCCCAAGGCCAAGCACACCAGGCTGTCGCCGCAGGAAATGCTGGCGGTGCGCCTCAAGCAGGGCCGTCCGCCGTTCGGCGTCGACATGAAGATCGTCGACGGCTCGGGCAATGAGCTGCCGCGCGACGGCAAGGCCTTCGGCGACCTGATGGTGCGCGGCCCCTGGATCACCGCCGGCTACTTCAAGGGTGAAGGCGGCGAGGTGCTCGCCGAGGGCGACTGGTTCGCGACCGGTGACGTCGCCACCCTCGACGAGGATGGCTACATGCAGATCACCGACCGCTCCAAGGACGTGATCAAGTCGGGCGGCGAATGGATCAGCTCGATCGATCTCGAGAACGCCGCCATGGCCCATCCCGCCGTCGCCGAGGCCGCCGTGATCGGTGTCGCCCATCCCAAGTGGGACGAACGGCCCTTGCTCATCATCCATCGCAAGCCCGACGCCGAGATCGACAAGAACGAGCTGATCGAGTTCCTCGGCACCAAGGTCGCCAAGTGGTGGCTGCCCGACGACATCCAGTTCGTCGACGCGATTCCCCACACCGCGACCGGCAAGATCCTGAAGACCAAGCTGCGCGAGACCTTCAAGGACTACAAGCTGCCGACGGCGTAGCCGCACCATAGCCATCCCGAGTGCAGCAAGGGACCTTTCCTGATCACGAAAGGTCCCTCGGTGGAGTTTACCCTGAGCTTGTCGAAGGGCCTCGGGATGACACCTTTGTCTTGCAACAACGACCGTGTCACCCCGAGCGAAAGCGAGGGGCCTTTCCTGATCGGCCTGCCTCAACTCGCGTGCGCCGGCACCACCGCCGCCCAGAACATCAGCAGAGTGGCGACCGCGCCCAGCATGGTCCGACGCGCGTGCAGGCGGCCCCATCGCTGCAGCAAGGCGCTGCTCTCCTCGCCGGCATCGTCGAGAGGGATCGCCTTCAGTTCCCGGTTCACCGGCATGATCATCAGCATCGTGTAGGGCCAGTTCGCAACCAGCACGATGGCGCCCACGATCCAGAGTTCGTCGCGCGTCTGCCACCAGGTCGCCAAGCCGAGGACAAAGCCGATAACGGCGAGCGAGGCCTGCATCTGCGCACCGCGGGCATAGGCGGGACCCCATTGCTGTAACTGGGCGCGATCGTCGAGCCGGGAGCGGGCGGGATGCTCTGCGAAACTGATGTAGAAGGCGGCGCCGGTGAACAGCGCCGCCGCCGTCAGTGCGAGAATTCCCAAGGTCAAGACATGTCCTCCACCGCCGGATCGCGGCACATCATCTCTCGCCGCGGAATCGCGGCCCTCATCCTCCGCCGCTGGACCGCGGCGCCCCGCGGGCATTATCGTCGCAGCGGGAGGAACACGCCATGGCGACAGAGACGATTCCCGTCATCGATCTCGGCCCCTACCTCGCCGGCGAAGCGGGTGCGATGGATCGCACCGCCGCCGAGCTGCGCTTTGCGCTCACCGAGATCGGCTTCTACTTCATCGTGAACCACGGTGTGTCGCGCGGAATGATCGCGGCAATGTTCGCCGAGGTGAAGCGCTTCCACGCGCAGCCGCTCGAGAAGAAGCTCGAGCTCAAGCTCGACCAGCACAATACCGGCTACCTGCCGATGCGCGGCAACACCTTGCGCACGTCGACGGTGCAGACCGGCACCAAGCCTAATCTCAACGAGGCCTTCTTCGTGAAGCGCGAGATGGCGCCCGACCATCCCGACGTCCTGTCGGGACGGCGCTTCCGCGGCCTCAATCGCTGGCCCGACCTGCCGGGCTTCCGCACCACCGTGCTCGACTATTGCAACGAGATGGAACGGCTGGTGCAGAAGCTGGTGCGGCTCTACGCCCGTGCCCTCGATCTGCCCGCCGGCTGGTTCGACACCGCCTTTGCCGAGCCGATGTTCTCCATGCGCATGACCCACTATCCGCCGCAGGACGGACCGGTCGAGGACGAGTTCGGCCTGGCACCGCACACCGACACCAGCTTTCTCACCCTGCTGGCGCCCAATGACGTGCCCGGCCTTTCCATCCGCACCCAGAGCGGCGGCTGGATCGAGGCGCCGGCAATCGACAACGCCTATGTCGTGAATGGCGGCCAGATGCTGCAGCGCTACACCAACGATCTTTTCCTGGCGACGCCGCATCGCGCCATCAACCGCAGCGGGGGCGAACGCTATGCCCTGCCCTTCTTCTGCGACAGCGGCATCGACTGGCCGGTCGCCGCCGTGCCGACCACCGTGGGACCGGACAAGCCGCCGAAGTATCCCACGACCTGGTACGAGGACTACATGACCTGGTACCTCAAGCGGAACTACGACGTGCTGAACGCCGACCAACAGGCGGCCGACTAAGTTCGGCAGATCAAGTCCGGCGCCAGGTAAGCAATAAAGGTAGATAAGGCAAATACGGGGGGATCATGAACACGCATTGGGGACGCCGACTCATGCTGGCCGGCTTCGTCGCGCTCTGCTGCGCGTCGGCGCACGCACAGGGCTGGCCACAACAGGCCGTCACCATGATCGTGCCGTTTCCACCGGGTGGCGGCACCGATACCGGCGCCCGGCTGGTAGCGCAGAAGCTCTCCGAGAAATGGGGCCAGCAGGTCATCGTGGACAACAAGCCGGGTGCCGCCGGCATCGTCGGGCTGGAAGTCGCCTCGAAGGCCAAGCCCGACGGCTACACCATCGTCATGGGCAATATCGGCACCCAGGCGATCAATCCTTCGCTCTACAAGAAGCTGCCCTACAACGCCGACACCGCCTTCACGCCGATCACCCTGGTGGCCGAGCTGCCGCTGGTTCTGGTGGTCAATCCTGCGACCGAGGCGAAGACCACGACCGATCTCATCCAGTTGGCCAAGGCCAAGCCCGGCGACTTCACCTATTCGACCTCGGGGACCGGCAGCTCCATGCACCTCGCCGCGGCCCTGTTCGAGAACCAGGCCGGGCTGAAGCTGACGCACGTGCCCTACAAGGGCGGCGGACCGGCGATCCAGGACCTGATCGGTGGCCATGTGCGCCTGTCCTTCGCCACCGTCCTGGAGACAAGCGGGCAGATCAAGGCCGGCAAGCTGAAGCCGATCGCCGTCACCAGCGATAAGCGGTCTCCCGCCCTGCCCGAAGTCCCCACCGCCTCCGAAAGCGGCCTGACGGGCTACAACTCGATCTCCTGGATCGGCCTGCTCGCACCGGCCGGCACGCCGCAGCCGATCGTCGACAGGATCGCGGCCGACGTGCATGCCGTACTGGCCGAGCCCGCGACGCGCCAGCAGTTCGTCGACCAGGGTGCCATTCCCGTCGGCAGCACGCCCGCAGAGTTCAAGGCGCTGATCGATACCGATCGCGCCCGTTACGGCAAGATCATCGCCGAGAAGGACATCAAGCTCGAATGACCACACCCACCCTCGCCCGCGTCGAAGCCCACGTCTTCCGCACCCCTATCGCAGAGCCGGTCCGCACCTCCTTCGGCACCATGGTCGAGCGCGTCGCCGTCTTCGTGCGGGTCGAGGATTCCGACGGCGCGCGCGGCTGGGGTGAGATCTGGAGCAACTTTCCGACGGCCAGTGCCGAGCATCGCGCCCTGCTGTTCGCCGACATCGTAGCGCCGCGTGCGCTCGGCAAGTCGCTCGATGATCCGGCCGGCCTGTGGGCGGAGATCGACCGCGCCCTGCACGTGCTCCGGGTCCAGAGCGGCGATGCCGGCGCACTGTCGGCCGCCGCGGCCGGGCTCGACCTCGCCATCCACGACCTCCGCGCCCGCAAGCGCGGCCTGCCCTTGTGGCGGGCGCTGGGCGGCACCGACGACTCGCCCGTGCCGATCTACGGTTCCGGCCTCAATCCCGGCCGCGCGGCCTACGATACGGTCGGCCGCCTGCGCGCCGCGGGCTACCGCGCCTTCAAGATCAAGGTCGGCTTCGGGGCCGCGACCGATCTCGAGACCCTGCGCCCGGTCGCCCGCGAACTCGGCGCCGGCGAACGGCTGATGGTCGACGTCAACCAGGGGTGGGACCTCCGCACCGCCAGCGTAATGGTGCCGCGCCTGGCGGAGTTCGGCCTGCATTGGATCGAAGAGCCGCTGATGGCCGATCGACCGGTCACCGAGTGGACCCAAGTCGCCGCCGCCGCGCCGACGCAACTGGCCGCCGGTGAGAATTTGCGCGGCGCTGGCGCCTTCCAGGCCATGATCGACAGCGGCCTGTTCGGCACGGTCCAGCCCGACGCTGCCAAGTGGGGCGGCCATTCGGGCTGCCTGCCGGTGGCCCGCGCGGCGCTGGCGGCCGGCCGTGCCTACTGCCCCCACTTCCTCGGCGGCGCCCTGGGGCTCCTGCATTCGTTGCACTTGCTGGCCGCGGTGCGCGGCCCGGGCCTGCTCGAGGTCGACGCCAATCCCAATCCTCTGCGGGAGGGGCTGCTGGGTAACCTGATCACCGCTCGCGAGGGCACTGTGTCGCTTCCCGGCAGCCCAGGACTCGGTCTAGAACCGGACCTAAAGCCGCTCCTCAATCTTCGAAGCCTTCATATCGAGCGGCGTGCGTAACAGAGGAAACGCCATGCTGGGATTGATGCAAGACCGCCCGCTGCTGATTTCGCAGATCATCGACTTCGCGGCCGCCGCCTACCCTGAGGTCGAGATCGTGACCCGAACAGTCGAAGGGCCGATTCATCGCTACGGTTATCGCGATGCGCAGAAGCGCGCCAAGCAGGTGGCCGAGGCGCTCCAGGGCCTGGGCGTCAAGCTCGGCGACCGGGTCGGCACCATCGCCTGGAACACCTACCGCCATTTCGAGCTCTATTTCGGCATCTCCGGCATCGGCGCGGTACTGCACACCATCAATCCGCGGCTGGCGCCCGAGCATGTCGCCTATATCGCCAACCATGCCGAAGACAAGGTGATCTTCGTCGACCTCAACCTGGTCCCCGTGGTCGAAGGCGTGTGGGAGCAGCTGAAGACGGTGAAGCATGTCGTGGTCATGACCGACCGCGCCCACATGCCGGCCTCGTCCAAGATCCCCAACCTGCTCTGCTACGAGGAGCTGATCGCCGGCAAGCCGGGCACGCTCACCTGGCCCGAGTTCGACGAGAAGACCGCCTCGTCGCTTTGCTACACGTCGGGCACGACCGGCAACCCGAAGGGCGTGCTCTACTCGCACCGCTCGACGATGATCCATTCGATGATGATGGCGTCGGGGTCGGTGCTGGCGCTCGATCCCGACACCACCATCCTGCCGGTGGTGCCGATGTTCCACGCCAATGCCTGGGGCCTGGTCTATGCCGGCCCCTTCTCCGGCACCAAGCTGGTCTTCCCCGGCTTCAAGCTCGACGGCGCCTCGATCTACGAGCTGCTCGACAAGGAACAGGTGACCTTGAGCGCCGGCGTGCCGACCGTCTGGCTCGCCCTGCTCGAATACTGCGCTCAGAACCAGCTCAAGATGTCGTCGGTCAAGCGCTCGCTGATCGGCGGCTCGGCCGTGCCCTATGCGATGATCGAGCGCTTCTGGAAGGAGCACGGTATCGAAGTGGCACAGGGCTGGGGCATGACGGAGATGAGCCCGCTCGGCACGCTGACCCGCTTCAACAAGGGCGAGCGCGGCCTGCCGGATGCCGATCGCTTCGCCATCACCGCCAAGCAGGGCCGTCCGGTGTTCGGCTGCGAGATGAAGATCATCGACGACGAGGGCAATGACCTGCCGCTCGACGGCAGCACCTCGGGCAACATGGTGGTGCGCGGTCCGTGGATCGTGAAAGGCTACATGAAGGGCGACGGCAAGAGCCAGTTCATCGAGAACGACTGGTTCCACACCGGTGACGTCTGCAAGATCGAGACCGACGGCTCGGTCGTGATCACCGACCGCTCCAAGGACGTGATCAAGTCGGGCGGCGAGTGGATCAGCTCGATCGACCTGGAGAATGCCGCGATGGGCTGCCCCGGCGTCGCCGAGGCCGCCGTGATCGGCGTGGCTCACCCCAAGTGGGACGAGCGGCCGTTGATGATCGTGGTGCGCCGGCCCGATGCCGACGTCACCAAGGCCGACGTCCTGAAGTATCTCGACGGCAAGATCGCCAAGTGGTGGATGCCCGACGACGTGCAGTTCATCGACGCCATCCCGCACGGCGCCACAGGCAAGATCCTGAAGACGGCGCTGCGCAAGCAGTTCGAGAGCTACAAGCTCC
>MKRV01000062.1 GCA_001897995.1 Alphaproteobacteria bacterium 65-37
CACTGGCCGGGCGCCCAGACATAGCCGGGCCGCGGCGCCGGCACGACCTCGTAGCGCAGCGGGGGCGGCGAGCCGAACGTGATGGTGACCTGCGCGGCGGCCGGCGTCAGCGTGGCCGTCGTGGTCGCGGTAACGGCAAAGGCTGCTGCCGCCGTAAGAACCGTCAAAGCCAGTCGCTTCAACATGTCTGTCTCCGTTCTGCGCGGCATGGCCGCGTCTGACAGGTATTACGACGCGTGCGTCATCGGCGTTGCCTTTACACTGGGGGAATTCGCGCGCCCTTTTTGCCGTCTTTCGGCCACGGGCGCGAACGCTTCGCATGTCGCGCTATCTTCCGCCGAGCAGCAGAACGATCACGCCGCCGACGCTGACGACGATGCCGAGCAGGCCGACGACATGCAGCTTCTCGTCACGCAGGAGGAAATAGCTCAGCACGACCGCAATCAGCGGAAACAGGGCGACCAGCGGGGCCACCAGGGTGATCGAACCCAGACCCAGAGCGGCATAGAGAAGGAAGGTCGCCGTCCCATTGGCGAAGCCGACGCACAGGAACCACAGGACGCCCTCGCGGATCGCCGGTCCGGCACGCAAGGCGCGACGCCCTACCAGGAGAAGGATGACGGCCGAAGAGAACGTGTAGCCGATGGCGGCTGCCGCCAGCGGCTCGTGCCAGAGGGCAAGCCCCGCCTTGATGGCGGGCTGGATCGAGCCGCGCACCAGCGCCGCCGCCAGCGGCAGGCCGAGCACCCAGACCGACCATTGCCGGCCGCCGGCGCCGCCGCGCAGGGCAAGCAGCGCCACGCCGCCCACCACCATCGCCAGCCCGACCAGTTGCAGCAACAGGAGATGCTCGCCGAGAAAGAGCACGGCACCGAGCACGGCGAACAGCGGCGTGACGTTGCCGACCGCACCGGCGACCGCTGGCCCCAGCTTCTCGTTCGAACGCACCGCCAGGATCGACACCACGACGGGAAAGATGCAGCCCACGCCTGCGAAGATCGCCACGGCCTGCCAGTCGAGCGTCTGCCAGTCGACCAGCGGCAGAGCCAGCGGCCAGGCCACCGCCGCCGATCCCACGATGGAATAGAGCGGCGACCGCCAGGACGGCATGGTGCGCAGTCCGAACTGGGTCAGGATGAGGGCCAGGGCGAAGCAGAACGCCGCACCGAGGGCCAGAAAGGCTGCCCCGTTCATGGGAATCTGCTATTCCCGCCGGCTTCCGAGAACGGGGACAAAGATGGACACGCTCACCTACTGGAACGGCACCTGGCACGAGGGCAACCCGGCGATCCTGGGCCCGCGCGACCACGCCTTCTGGCTGGGTTCCATGGTATTCGACGGCGGCCGCGCCTTCGAGGGCTGCGGACCGGACCTCGATCTCCATGCGGAACGCGTCGTGCGCTCGGCCCGCGCCATCGGCCTGAACCCGACTTTGACGCCGCAGAAGATCCTCGAGCTGATGCACGAAAGCGTCCGCCGCTTCGGCCCCAAGGCGGAACTCTACGTGCGGCCGATGTTCTGGGCCGGCAAGGGTGGCGCCGGACCGATCTCGGTCGATCCCGACTCGGCGCAGTTCCTGCTCTGCACCTACCTCTCGCCGATGCGTGCCGGCACGCCGCTCACCCTCGGTCTGTGCCGCAGCATTCGCCGCCCGACCCCCGAGAGTGCGCCGACCGACGCCAAGGCGAGCTGCCTCTATCCCAATTCCTCGCGCGGCGTCGCCGAGATGATGAAGCGCGGCTTCAACAACGGTATCGTGCTCGATGCCATCGGCAACGTTGCCGAGACCTGCAGCTCCAACATTTTCCTCGCCAAGAACGGCGTGGTGGCGACACCGATCCCCAACGGCTCGTTCCTCGCCGGCATCACCCGCAACCGCACCGTGAAGCTGCTGCGCGACGCCGGCATCACAGTCGAGGAGCGCACCGTCAAGCCGGCGGAACTGGAAGATGCCGACGAGCTGTTCACGACCGGCAACGCCGGCAAGGTCCAGCCGGTCAGCCGCTACGAAGACCGCGACCTGCAGCCCGGCCCCCTCGCGGCGCGCGCCCACGAGCTCTACATGGCCTACTCGCGCACGCAGCGGGTGATCTGAAGTCTTTCGCTCGAAGGCCTCACCCTGAGGAGCGGCCGCAGGCCGCGTCTCGAAGGGTCGGCAACAGACTCGGTACTCGTTCCCACCCTTCGAGACGCTCGCTCCTCAGGGTGAGGCGTTCTTTGTAGAAGGCAGGTGGCAATCAAGCCAGGACTGGACCTGCTCGTCGATTATCACCGCCAAATCCTGGTCGCGCGGCAGACGCTCGAGATGGAAGAACTGCACTGTCTTTATTCCCAGGGTCGCGAGCACGGCCTCGAGATAGGGCGTGAGGAAATCCGGCTGGCGGGCGCGTTCGCCGGTGATGTAGCCGCCGCTCGCCACGATGACGTAGGTCGGCCGGTCGGCCAGGAGGCCGACTTTGCCGTCGGGCGTCGAGCGGAAGGTGCGCTCCAGGCGCAGCACCTGGTCGATCCAGGTCTTGAGGACGGCGGGCACGGTGAAGTTGTTCATCGGCGTGCTGATGATCAAGGCGCCGGCCTGCTCCAGCTCGGCGATCGCCGCTTCGGAATAGGCAAGCGCCTGGCGCTGGCGCTCGTCCTGTCGCGACGCGGGGACGTACATCGCCTCGGTGAACGCCTCGTCGATCAAAGGCGGCGGCTCGGCCGCGAGATCGCGCCGGAGAAGCCTGAGGCCGGGCGCCCGTTCCTTGAGGCGACCGACGACTTTCTCGGCCGCCGTTCGGCTTTGCGATCGGCCGAAGCGCGGGCTCGCCTCGACCAGCAGCGCCGTCGGCCTCACAGCGCCTTTCCGAAATGAAGTGCCGTCGAGAGCAGGCCCCACCTGAAATAGAACCTTTGCCCCAGGACGTTGTTGAGGGCGGTGTCCAGAGTAAGCCAGCCATAGCCGGCACTCTTGGCTATGCGCGCCACCTCGTCGAGCAACACGGCACCGATGCCGCTGCGTCGCTCGCTGTCGAGCACGACGAGATCGTCGACATAGACGAAGCGGCCGCGAATCAGATTTTCCTGGAAGCGATAGCCGGCCGCACCGACCGCCGTATCGCCCCTCCAGGCGACCAGCAGACGATAGCCCTCCGCCTCCTGCCGCCGCACCCGTGCCAGCAGTTCGGTGCCGTCGGCAAGATGCGGCCGCAACTGCTGCATCAAGGGAAAGCAAGCCTCGACGTCGCGGTCGGCTTCCGCGCGACGCAGCTCAGGCGCGCTCACGCGACACCCGCACGGGCCGCCGCCACGGGTTTGGCGACGGGATGCTGGTTGCGCATGCCGATCGCGATCCTGTTCCAGAGGTTGATCATGCCGACGAGGATCGTGAGATCGGCGATCTCCTTGTCCGAGAAGTGCTTCTTCAGCTCCTCGAAATCCGCGTCCGGCGCATGGGTCTCCGCGATCAGCGTCAGGGCTTCGGTCCAGGCCAGCGCCGCCCGTTCGGCCGGCGTGTAGAGCGGCGATTCGCGCCAGGCATTGAGGAGATAGAGACGTTGCTCGGTCTCGCCGCGACGCCGGGCATCCTTGCCATGCATGTCGAGGCAGAAGGCACAGCCGTTGATCTGCGACGCCCGCATCTTCATCAGGTCGACCAGAAGCGGGGGAAGACCGCTCTGCTTGACGTAGGCTTCGACGGTGGCCAGCGCCGCATACCCTTGGGGAGCGGCATCGGGAATCGAAAGGCGCTGTACGAACATTGTCTGCTCCTGCGAGTGATGCCCGTTAGATGGCATCTCGATGGCCTATATGAGTGATCCAAGATCTGACAAAATGACTAGGCCATGCCTCGCGCCTTGTCCGATCGTCCCCTCACCCGCTCCGCGATGCCGCTGCAGGAGCAGCTCTATCAGCGCATTCGGACGGCGATCGCCAGCCGCCAGCTTTTCGCGGGCGAGAGGCTGCCTGCGGCGCGGACCCTGGCAAGCGACCTCGGCGTCGCCCGCGGCACCGTGGACACCGCCTATGCGCGGTTGATCGGCGAGGGTTATCTGTTGTCGCGCGGCCCGGCGGGAACGGTCGTGTCGCCGGACCTGCAGGCCGGCATCCTGCGATCGCCCGCCACACGGGGCAGGCGGCCGACGGCCCGCGTGCCGCAGACGCCGCAGGAGCCGCTGCCCTTTCAACTCGGTTTGCCCGCGCTCGACGCCTTTCCCCGTGCGCTCTGGGCGCGCCTCACAGCACGCGCCGCCAAGCGGCTGAGCGGTGGTGCCCTCGCTTATCCCGACACGGCCGGTCTCGCCGATCTGCGCGAAGCGATCGCGACTTATCTCGCCGTGTCCCGCGGTGTGCCCTGCCGCGCCGAACAAGTGATCGTCACCAGCAGCTACCAAGCAGGCCTCAGCCTGATCGCCCGCGTATTGCTGCAGCCGGGAGACGGGGTCTGGTTCGAGGAGCCCGGCTACTTCCTCGCCCGCTCCGCGCTCAAGGCCGTGGCGGCCCGCCTGCTGCCTGTCCCGGTCGACGAGCAGGGCATGAATGTCGAGTTCGCCCGCACGCACCTGCCGCCTGCGCGTCTCGCGGTCGTCACGCCGGCGCATCACAGCGCTTTCGGCGTCGCCCTCGCCCTGGCGCGCCGCCAGAAGCTGCTCGCCTGGGCGGCGGAGACCGACGCCTGGATCGTCGAAGACGACTACGACGGCGAGTTCCACTATGTCGGACGCAAGCTACCGGCCCTGAAGAGCCTCGATCTCGCCGATCGTGTGATCTATGCGGGCAGCTTCAGCAAGACGCTCTCTCCCAGCCTGTGCTTGGGCTACCTGGTCGTCCCCGAGCGGCTCGTCGAGCAGACCGTCGAGACCAAGCTTGCCCTCACCAAAGGCGAAGCCGTGCTCGGGCAACGGGTGGTCGCCGACTTCATTGCCGAGGGGCATTTCGGCCGGCATCTCAAGCGCATGCGGGGGCTCTACGCCACCCGGCGGGAGGCATTGGCGATCGCGCTCAGCGACACCTTCGGCGATCGCCTGCGGATGACGGTCCAGCCCGGCGGCATGCATCTGCTGGCGCGCTTTGCCGACGGCGGCAACGACGTCGAACTCGCCCGCCGCGCCGTCCGGCACGGACTGATGCCCAATGCGCTGTCCAGCCAATACATGGAACGTACACGCGACTACGGCCTGATGCTGGGGTTCACCAACATTGCCGAGGAGCAGGCACTGACGAAGGCGAAGGCATTGGCCAACGCGATCGGGTTTTAGCGAGTTGCGTGGCTGGCAGCCGCGCTCATTTCATTCTCCTCTCCCCCGCTTCGGGGGAGAGGCTGGGTGAGGGGGAGGCGAAGGACGTTCGCATCACACATGCCTGCGGTCGCGGCACCCCCTCAACTAACCTCTCCCCCGAAGGGGGAGAGGAAGATGAAAGGCGCGATGTGACACGCACTCAGCGTTCAAACTATCGGAGCGCAAAGCCCTCGTAGCCGTTGGCGGCGATCTCTTCGCACTTCTGGCGGTACTTGGGCGCGCCGCCGGCATAGGCCATGAAGGTGCGCTTCTGGCGGCCGGCGACGTTCTTGTTCACGCCGGTCATCCAGGAATCGACCTTGGTCAGGAGCAGCCGGGCGCCGGTGTCGTGGACATGTGACGTCCAGGTCTCCTCGGCATCGGGCTTGGCCTCGATGCGGGTGAGTCCCTTGGCGCGCATGTACTCCAGCAGGTCGCTCACGAACTCGACATTCTGCTCGATGCAGCGCGGCAGGTTGCAGAAGGTCGCAGCGTTGTGCGGACCGACCAGGGTCAGCATGTTGGGGAAGCCCGCGACGTTCAGGCCGAGATAGGTGTGCGGCCCGTCGGCCCACTTGTCCCTGAGCTTGCCGCCGTCGCGGCCGCTTATGTCGATGCGGTCGAACGCGCCGGTGATCGCGTCGAAGCCCGTGGCATAGATGATCATGTCGAATGCGTAGTCGGCGTCGCTGGTCCGGAGCCCCGTCTCGGTGATGCGCTCGATCGGCGTCTCGCGCAGGTCGACCAGCTTCACGTTGGGCTGGTTGTAGACCTCGTAGTAGCCGCTCTCGAGCGGCACGCGGCGGGTGCCGTAGCCGTGATTGGTCGGGATCAGTTTGTCGGCAAGCTTCTGGTCCTTCACGCGGGCCCTGATCTTGCGAACCACGAACGCCGTCAGCGCATCGTTGGCCGCCTTGTCCATCAGCACGTCGCGGAAGTTGCCCTGCCAGAAGGCGAAGCCGGGCAGATTGTAGAGCTTCTCGAAGAACGCCTCGCGCTCCTCGGGAGAAACGTCGGTCGAGTGCCGCATGTCGGCGGTATGGATGAAGCAGCCCCAGTTCTCGCGGCACTGCGCGAAGATCTCGTCGTAGCGGGCGCGGATCTTCTCCATCTCGTCGGGCGCGATGGCACTGTTGCGCAACGGCGTGCACCAGTTGGGTGTTCGCTGGAAGACGGTCAGGTGGCCGACCGTCTTGGCGATCTCGGTGATGGCCTGCACTCCCGACGCGCCGGTGCCGATGATGGCGACGCGCTTGTCGGCGAAGGTGACGGGCCGATGCGGCCACAGCCCGGTATGCCAGGACTCGCCCTTGAAGGTCTCGACATCCGGGATCGTCGGCATGGTCGGCGACGACAGCGGCCCGATGGCGGTGACCAGGAAACGGGCGCGAGCGGTCTTGCCGTCTTCGAACACGGTCTCCCATTCCCCGGCCGACTCGTCCCAATGGGCGGCTTTCACGCGGGCATTGAAGGTGATGTCGCCGCGCAGGTCGAATTTGTCGGCCACGAACTCGCAATAGCGGAGGTTCTCGGGCTGACCGGAGAAATGCTCCTTCCAGGTCCACTCCTTCAGAACTTCCGGCGAGAAGGAGAAGCCGTAGGTCCAGCTCTCCGAGTCGAAGCGGGCGCCGGGATAGCGGTTCCAGTACCAGGTGCCGCCGACACCGCCGCCGGCCTCGTAGGCATGCACCTTGAAGCCGAGCTGACGCAGCTTCAGCAGCTGGTACATGCCCGACAGCCCTGCCCCGATGATGATGACGTCCCAACGCTCGATGTCGGCCATGGCGTGCCTCCTCACCTCCGCAAAGCATACAGGCGGTCGTGATCGGTGGGCAGAAGCCTTCGGGTCGGTCCTGCCGACCTGCAAAAGACGCCCGGCAAACGGAAAGACAGCCGGCAACCGAACCGGGACAGAGGCGTTTGTCCGGTCAGAGGAGGCTTATTCGCCATGTTCCTCCGAGCGTTAACGTCCGTCGGTCTGCTGGCCCTGGTGTTGAATGCCTGCGGGCCTCTCATTCCGCTGGAACCGTCCAGCCATTACGAGGTCGTCACCGAGACGGCCGAGTAAGAACAGGCGGCGGCGGCGAGCTGTCAACCGTGGCGCCACAATGACCAAGCCGCCACGCAAAGGACGCCGATCGCCGACAGTCCGATGAAGATCAGGACGGCCTGAAGCGCTCGTTTCAGGTGATGGCGACCGTCGTCGGTAAGTTCATGCCACTGCAGTCGGCGGCCGAGCGAAAGGCGTGGAACGTGGCCGGCAGCGTGGGCTCGGCCATGGACGACCACGAAGCGCAGCCCATGCCAGAGGGCGGCGAGGATCGCCACCGTTCCCAGCAGCCAGAACGGCAGGAACATCAACCAGACTTCAAGATCTTGATTCACCAACGTCTCCCCGCGGCCTCTCACCCCGTATCGGGGGAGCAGTCGCACATCTCCGCCCACGGGCCAAGTCATTGAGGCGGCAAGCGTTCCTTAGCTCCCGTCTAACGGCCGAAGCGAGGCTCGACCGGGAAAGGTCTCGACCGCCGATCGTCGAACAGCACAAGGAAGAGTTGGGAGAACATAGCGGCCAGACGCGGATCGTCCGGCCCTGTCGCCTGAGTCCAGGCCGTCGTCTGCGACAGAGCGAGATCGTTGCGGCAGTAGACGCCGAAGACATAGACGCGGCCTGGTGTGCCTGCCTTGAGGAAGGTCTGCCCGGCGCAGACGCGCGCCGCGGTGAGGTCGTTGGCTGGATCGAACACCAGGACGAGTCGGTAGTCGGGACGGACCTCCTCGGGCGGGGGCTGATAGGTGAAGGTGAGGTTGGCGCGCGGCTTGTTCGCCTGCAGCACCGGCAGCAGCCGGCGCTTCACATCCTCGACCGGCAGTTGCGGGAAGGGATTGCCGGCCAGGACGACCTGGAACTGGCGTCCGTCCGTCGCCGCCCAGAACTCCGAGAAATCATATTGCGGCGCACGGTAGGCACCCCCCACCGTCTGCGCATGGAGGGCCAGTGACTGGGCAAGGACAGCCACGATCACCAGAAAACCACAGCGCGCTCCGGGCATTTGTGCGATCTCATCTTACGTAATTGCTTTCTGACGTCGGATGGAACGTCAAGCGATGAGGAAGCGTTCTTCACCGTAGTCGGTCCACCGGCGACGTCACAGGGAGTCCACAGCGAATGTTGAAGTTCATCGCCCTTTCCGCAATGGCCCTCGGCCTCGCCGCCTGCGGTGATACCTGGGGTCAGCGAGCCGTCACCGGCGGCGGAATCGGCGCGGGTACAGGTGCCGTCATTGGCGCCCTTACGCCGATCGGCGTCCTGCCGGGCGCCCTGGTGGGCGGTGCGGTCGGTGCCGGTGTCGGCGCTGCGACCACGCCCTCGCGGCGGTACTGAAACTGGAATGAGGAGTTAGCCTAGGCGCGCCCGGTGCCTCCCACCCACCCACCACGGCCCGACTACGTCGCCTAGGCGAGCAGAGGGGCGCGGATCGTCAGATCCGTGCCCCTCATTTTTATTCAGCGGCTTTTTCCGATTCGGCGAGGCCTGAATTGTCAGTGCATCGCCAGGCCTGCCTCCCGGCGCAGATCGGCCGTGGTCAGCCCTCTGCCGTCAGGCCGCCAGCCGGGCGGACCGAAGAGATACATCCACACCTCTTTCGGCGATGTCGCCGACGCAAGGTCCTTCGCCAGGCCGATCCACGGTCCGAAGTTGAGGACGAGTGGGTTGCGTGACGAGACGACCGGCGCGATCACACCAAAGTCACAGGGGAGATCGCGGCGCTCCGCGACATAGGTCCCGAACAGTCGATCGAAGACGATCAGCACACCACCGAAGTTGGCGTCCAGATACTCGGCATTGCGGGCGTGGTGGACACGATGGCTCGACGGTGTGTTCAGCACGTATTCCAGCCAGCCGAGCCTGGGGATCCAGTCGGCGTGCAGCCAGAACTGATAGAGCAGGTTGAGGAAGAGCGCGGCGAGAACGGTCGTCGGCTCGAAGCCCAGCAGGGCGAGCGGCGTGAAGAAAAGCGACGTGCCGGTGAAGCGGCCGAACCAGCCCAGTCGATAGGCGGCCGAAAGATTGAGCTGATTGGGCGAATGATGCACGCAATGCGATGCCCAGAACCATCGCACCGTGTGGCTGGTGCGATGGTACCAGTAATAGAAGAACTCCAGCCCGACGAAGAGCAGCAGCACCGCCCCGACGTCGTCGAGCGATTGGGTGAAGAGGCGATGCTGCCAGACCCAGTCGAGCCAGGGGGCGGCGAGCGTGTAGGGAATGAAGGCCAGCAGGCGGCGACCGGTCAGGTCGGCGAGCGAACAGGCCCAGCTCTTCCAGTCATAGCGCTCGGCCCGCCGGCGCGACAGGACCAGCCCCTCGACCAGCGCCGCACCGAAGACGATCGGCAGAATGACGAGATAGAGCGTGGCCAGGTAAGTCATCGCGCAGCCCAACGGTTGTGCCCTTTCCAAGAATATGAGCAAAGCTCATGTTCTCGAACTCGCCTTTGCCTGCGGAGCGCCGCCATGGCCAAGCCTCGCCAACCCCTTGATGCAAAACGCCGAATTCCCCGCCAGGCGCGTTCCGGCGCGACTGTGGCGGCGATCCTGGAAGCATCGGCTCAGATTCTGGAGACCGGCGGGCTCGCCGCCTTCACGACCAACGCGGTGGCCGAACGGGCGGGCGTCAGCGTCGGCACGCTCTATCAGTACTTCGGCGACAAGACCGCGATCCTGCTGCAGCTCGCACGGCAGGAATTCGACCGGGCGCTGGCCGATGTCGGACAGGCGCTGCAGGGCGAAGCCGACCCGTCGATCGAAGGCCGCGTGCGCGCCATGGTGCGTGCCATGGTGCACGCGTTCCGCGGGCGGCAGCGTGCCCGCAAGGCGGTGCTGCAGGCCGTCCTGGCGCAAGGTCTCGGCGCCGAGATGATGGCCCCGATAACCGCCTTCATCGCGCGCACCAGCCAGCAGGTCGGTCGCGGGCCCCAGCCGATGCTCGCCGCGCTGACGCCGGAACAGACCTTCGTGTTGTCGCGCAGCCTGATGGGCGCCATCCGCGCCGCCGTGCTGGAAGAGCAGCCGTTCCTGAAAAGCCGCGCCTTCGAAGACGAGGTCGTCAGGCTGGTGATGGCCTATCTCGAAAGGATAACGGCAACCGCCGTCACCAGACCGTAGGGCAGCGACCCTTCTCTCGTGTTCGCGCTGTGGGATTCACCCCTCTTGTCCTCCTCCTTCAAAGGGGGAGGCTATGGCGCGGCGAGATCAGTCGGCAGCCGGCAGCGGCACGTTCAGCAGCACGCCGAACTCGTGGGCGAGGTCGCAACTCACCCGCGCATGCACCTTGCCCTGCTTGTCGAAGAAGCGGCCGGTCGGATTGACCGGGAAGACGCCCTCGTGCCAGACGCCGGGATGGATGTAGATGCCGAAGCTGCCGTCCGACCAGAACGCCCGGAAATCTTCCGGCTTCAGGTCGTCGCCCGGCAACGACACCGGTACGACGAACGGCCGGCCGTCGAGCGGCCAGAAGAGCTGGCCGCCATCGGGGTGGTAGTTGCAATGCCACAGCAGGACGCGGCCCTCGCTCAGCGCCACGCCGGGCTGGGCCGTTTCCGGCAAGTCGCGAAAGCCGATGACATAGTGACCGCCGACCGCCTCGTTGCGACCGATCAACTCGTTGCCGCGCCATTCGCAGGCGAAGATGCCTTCGGTCGTGCCGCCTTCGATGCCGGTGCCGGCGTCGAGCCGCCGCCAGCCGGTCAACGGCCAGGGCACGATCTCGATGCGATGCTTCCTGGGATCGCGCACGATCTCGCCGTAGCCTTTGATCGACTTGGCGTCGGCGCGCACCAGCGGCACGTCGAGAAGCTTCAGCCCGGGCGGAATGTCCGGGTTGAGATAGTCGAAGACCACGGAGTCGTTCACGTCAGGCCGCCTTGCCGAGATCCTCACCCGCCAAGGCGCGCTCGATCAACCTCACGACATTGTCGCGGCCATAGAGCTTGATGAAAGCACCCATGCGCGGCCCCTGCTCGCTGCCCAGCAAAACTTCGTAAAGCGTCTTGAACCACTGCCGCAGCTCCTCCTTGGCGAAGTGCCGCTTGCCCGCCTCGTACACCTCGTCCTGGATGACTTCGGCGGTGGCGGCTTCGTCGAGCTTGCGCAGGGTGTCGGCCAGGTCCTGCAGGGCGGCACGCTCCCGCTCGGTCGGCAAACGGAACTTCTTCGAGGATTTCACGAAGTCCTGGTAGTAGGCGACCGCGCCGGCCAGCAGCCGGTCGAGATACGGCGCATTCTCCGGCGTTGCCCCCGACACGTAGCGCCGCAGGTACTGCCACAGCACGTCCTTGTCTTCGGTGTTCGCCACGCCGGCGAGATTGAGCAGCATGCCGAAGGTGACGCCGGCTGCGGTGTTGCCGGGCGCCTTGCCGTCATGGATATGCCAAGCCGGATTCTCCAGCGCCTTGGCCGGTTCGTCGGCCGGCAGCTTCTCCACGGCGGAGAGGTAGTCGTCGACGGCGCGCGGGATCACGTCGAAGTAGAGCCGCTTGGCGCGCCGCGGCTGCTGTTGCATGTAGAGCGCCAGTGATTCCGGCGGCGCATAGCGCAGCCATTCCTCGACCGAGAGGCCGTTGCCCTTGGACTTGGAGATCTTCTTGCCTTCCTCGTCGAGGAAGAGCTCGAAGTTGAATCCGTCCGGCGGCGTGCCGCCCAGGATCTTCACGATCCGGGCCGAGAGCTCGGCCGAGGGAATGAGATCCTTGCCGTACATCTCGTAGTCGACGCCGAGCGCAAACCAGCGGCCGGCCCAGTCGGCCTTCCACTGCAGCTTCACGTTGCCGCCAGTGACCGGCGTCTCGACCAGCGAGCCGTCCTCATCGCGATAGACGATCGTGCCGGCATCGGCGTCGGTCCTCACGAGCGGCACCTGCAGCACGCGGCCGGTCTTGGGCGAGATCGGCAGGAAGATCGAATAGGTGGCGCGCCGCTCCTCGCCCAGGGTCGGCAGCATCACCGCCTGCACCTCGTCGTAGTGACGCAGCATGGCGAGCAGCATCGTGTCGAAGCGGCCTGACTTGTACCAGTCGGTCGCCGACTGGAACTCGTACTCGAAGCCGAAGGAATCGAGGAAGGCGCGCAGGCGCGCGTTGTTGGCCGCCCCGAAGCTCGGATGCTCGTTGCTGAAGGGATCGGGCACGGCGGTCAGCGGCTTACCGAGATGCTGTGCCAGCATCTCCTTGTTCGGCACGTTGTCCGGCACCTTGCGCAGGCCGTCCATGTCATCGGAGAAGCAGAACAGCCGCGCCGGCACGTCGCTCAGCCGGCGAAAGGCCTGGCGCACCATGGTCGTGCGCACCACTTCGCCGAACGTGCCGATATGCGGCAGTCCCGAGGGCCCGTAGCCGGTTTCGAGCAGCACGTAGCCTTTCGCCGGCACTTTGCCGCCGATCCGGGCGACCAGCTTGCGGGCTTCTTCAAACGGCCACGCGCGCGCGGCCTCGGCGAGGGTACGGTCGATCTGAGACATGGATACGGCAACCTAGGTGCGGGGGCCATTTGCGTCAATTGCGCGAAGCGCCCAAAGTGCTGCGTCTGCAATGAAAAAACCCCTCCTCCTCAGCATCGGCGGCCTGCTGGCCATGGCCGCCGGCCTCGGCATCGGCCGCTTCGTCTATACGCCCATCCTGCCGCCGATGGTCGAGGCACTGCAGCTCACCAAGGGCCAGGCAGGCCTGATCGCCTCGGCCAACTTCATCGGCTATCTCGCAGGCGCCCTGCTGGGGGCCCTGCGGCTGCCCGGGCCGCGCCGCACCTGGCTGCTCGCCGCCCTGGCGTTGAACGCGATCTGCCTCGCCGGCATGGGGGCCACCTCCACCATGCCGGCCTTTATCGCATGGCGACTGATTGCAGGGGCCGCCAGTGCCTTCGTGCTGATCTTCAGCTCGTCGCTGGTGCTGGATCGGCTGGCTGCCGCCGGCCGCGCCTCCCTGTCGGCCGTGCATTTTGCCGGCGTTGGCGTGGGCATTGCCCTATCGGCCGTCCTGGTCGCGGCCCTGCTCGGCGCCCATGCGTCCTGGACCCTGCTCTGGTTCGCCAGCGCCGCCCTCTCTGCCGCGGCCGGCATTGCTGTCGCCCTGCTGGTTCCCGCAGACGATGGGGTGCAGCAGGCCGCGCGAGCCCAAAGCAAGAGCAGTCGCTCGCCGGGACTTGCCGCGCTGATCCTGGCCTATGGCCTGTTCGGTTTCGGCTACGTCATCACTGCCACCTTCATCGTCGACCTGGTGCGCGGCACGCCGGCGATCGCCCATCTCGAACCCTACATCTGGCTGGTGGTCGGCTTGAGCGCCGTGCCGTCGGTCGCTCTCTGGACGGCACTGGGCGCCCGTTGGGGCGTGCTGCGCGCCTACATCGTCGCCAACCTGGTCGAAGCCGTGGGCGTCGCCGCCAGTGCCCTGTGGGTGCAGACGGCCGGCGTCATCGTCGCGGCGATCTTTCTCGGCGGCACGTTCGTCGGCCTGACGGCGCTCGGCCTGGTCGCGGCCCGTGACGGCAGCGGCGGCGATCCGCGCCGCCGCATTGCGCTGATGACCGTCTCCTTCAGCCTCGGCCAGATCCTGGGGCCGATCTTTGCCGGCCATCTCTACGACGCGACCGGCAGCCTCTCGACTCCGTCGCTCGCCGCCGCGGGCGCCCTGGTCCTGGCGGCACTGCTGTCGGCGCTGGCGCTGCACCAGCGGCGGGTCAACCCTTCCCCCCCTCAACCCTTCCAAGTGAAGGGGAAGAGCTGCTGGCGGACAAAGCCCGGCGGCATGTAGTCACCCAGCACGCCGTACTTGCCGGGGAAGCGGCGCTCCGACTTCACGGCCGTGCCGAAGATGTAGTCGATGAAGGCGAAGTGGGCCGCATAGTTGCGGTCGATCGCCTCGCGCTCCGAGCTGTGATGCCAGTGATGGAAATCCGGCGTCACGATCAGCCATTTGAGCGGCGCCCTGGCGAAGATCGCCGGCACCGCGACATTGGCGTGGTTGAAGACCGCCTGGAAGCCCACGATCACGATGTAGACGTTGGTCGTCGCCTGGTTGAAACCCAGGACGTAGAGCACGCCCAGGATCGAGACGCGCGTCGTCAGGAGCTCGAAAAGATGCAGTCGCGACCCGGCCATCCAGTCCATGTACTCGGCGCTGTGGTGCACGGCATGGAAGCGCCAGAGGAAGGGGATCTCGTGATAGGCGCGGTGCGTCCAGTACTGCACCAGGTCGGCCACCAGGATGACCAGGAAGAGCTCGGCGAAGAACGGCAGGCCGCCAACCCACTTCTGCAACGGCGGCCAGACCATCCAGCCGAACAGGCGGTGGATCGCGAAGTTCACGATCAGCAGCGCCAGTCCCACCAGCAAGTGATTCACGATGAAATGCGTGAAGTCGGTCTGCCAGCCCGGCCGGAACACCGGCTGGTCGCGATGCAGCGGGAACAGCTTCTCGATCAGGATGAAGATCATGCTCGACCCGAGCAGGTCGAGGATGAACCAATCGAGGCCGACATAGGGTGTGTTGTCGGGGAAGTCGTCGACCGGCACGCGATGGCCGCCCATCGCCGCGGCCAGCAGGATCAGGGCGAGCGCCGTGCCGTTCAGCCAGCGATTGCGCAACTGGACGAGGTTGGCGATCGCCATGCCGCCGGCGATCACCATGCCGACCAGCAGCACCTCGCGCAGCACCCCGACGTCGTATTTCTTCCGGAGATCCGGCGTCGTCAGATACTGGGGAAAATGGAATGCCAGCACTGACAGGACGGCAAGGCCACCCAAGGTCAGGGCGATCACCCCGGTGATCTTGCCTTTTCCCTTATCGAGGGAGCCGGATTGCCGGAAAACGGCGGTGATTTTCCCGAGGCGCGATGAGTTCATGGACCGCGATTCTAGTTAGAACTGACGGTCGCTGCATCGGACATTTGGCCTGTGCTATGCACCAGCCGGTGACAATATTCGAGCTTCTCCCTGACCCTTCCTCCCCATTCAAATGGGGAGGTGCCCGTGTCTTCACGCGCGGAGGGGCCATGGGCCACGAAGCGTCTGCCGCACATGACCCCTCCGTCGTCGTAAGACGACGACACCTCCCCATATGAATGGGGAGGCGGCAATGACGTCCAAATGGCCTGCCCTGGTCGCCACGTCGCGGGGCGCGCTGTGGCGAACGCCCGACGGCGCGATCGAACGCCTGTCGGCAGGGGAGGCCGGTCCGCGCGCTGCCGGCAGCTTGCCGCTCGTCTGCCATGCGCCTGCCGTCGCCGCTCGACTGGGGCTGGAGGACCTCCGCGCCCGTGATCTGCTGGCGCTCTTCGCCTTCGTGCGGCCGGCGCGGTTCTGCCTGCCGACGGTGCGCGGCCTGTGCGAGGCGCTGGAGGTTGCGCTGCCCACGACACCGGAAGAGGAACTCGCCGCCCTGCCCGTCGTCGCGCGCGCCCTGATCGACGAGCTCGAGGACATGGCCGCGCTGGCCTCGCCGGAACTGCGCGACACCGCGCTCGCCATGGCGCGCGGGCAGTGGGAATGGGGCGAGACCGTGCTGGCGGCGCTGGGCATCGCGCAGGGCAGCAAGCGGCCGCGTCCCGGCGCCGGCCTCGACGTCTGGAAGAGCCTGCCGGTCTGGGAGGAACCGCCGCCCGCCCCGCCGCCCGGCAGCATGCCGGTCGAGCCGCGCGAGGCCCGTTTGCGCCTGGCCCAGCTCGTCTCCGCCGGCAGCAACATCGCCGAGGCGCGGCCGACCCAGAGCGACTATGCCTCGGCAGCGAGCCAGGCCTTTGCGCCGCGGGAAGAGGAAGACAAACCCCATGTCGTGCTGGTCGAGGCCGGCACCGGCGTCGGCAAGACCCTGGGCTATGTCGCGCCGGCCAGCCTCTGGGCGGAAAAGAACGGTGCGCCGGTCTGGATCGCGACCTACACGCGCAACCTGCAGCGCCAGATCGACAACGAGCTCGACCGCCTGCACCGCGACAGCGCCGAGAAGCGCCGCCGCGTCGTGATCCGCAAGGGCCGCGAGAACTATCTCTGCCTGCTGAACTTCCAGGAAGCGGTGATGCGCACCGGCCTGGTGCCGGAGAATGCCGTGGGGCTCGGCCTGCTGGCGCGCTGGGCCCTGGCCAGCCGCGACGGCGACATGATCGGCGGCGACCTGCCGGCCTGGCTGCTCGATCTGATCGGCCGCAGCCGCGTGCAGCGGCTGGCCGACCGCCGTGGCGAATGCATCTACTCGGCCTGCGAGCACTATCGGAAGTGCTTCGTCGAACGCACGATCCGCCGCGCCCGCCAGGCCGATATCGTGATCGCCAACCACGCGCTGGTGATGATCCAGGCAGCGATGGGCGGCCTCGACGACGGCACGCGCCCGCTGCGCTACGTCTTCGACGAGGGTCACCATCTCTTCGACGCCGCCGACGGCGCGTTCGGCGCGCATCTCAGCGGTGTCGAGGCGTCCGACCTGCGGCGCTGGCTGCTCGGCGCCGAAGGCCGCCGCGGCAGCAGGGCACGCGGCCTCGAGCGGCGGCTGAGCGATCTGATCGGTGAAGACGTCGAGGCACAGCAGGCGTTGCGCCGCCTGCTCGACCTCGCTCAGCAGCTTCCCTCGCCCAACTGGCAGACCAGGCTCGCCGACGGCACCGTGCTGGGGCCTGCCGAGGAGTTCCTCGCCCTGCTGCGCCAGCAGGTACGCGCCCGCTCCGCCGGCGACGACCAGGGCTTCGGCCAGCAATGCGACGTGCGGCCGCTCAATCCCGGGCTGATCGAGGCTGCGGACCAGTTGGCCGATGCGCTGGACAAGATGCTGGTGCCGGTGCGCAAGCTGCGCCAGGCGTTGCGCGCCAAGCTCGAAGGCGAAGCCGACAGGCTCGATTCCGGCCAGCGGGCGCGCATCGAAGGCGTGGCGCGCTCGCTCGCCAATCGTTGCGAGCTCACGCTCGAAGCCTGGCGCGCCATGCTGCGCGGCCTGCACAACGATCCCGATCCCGCCTTCGTCGACTGGTTCGCCGTCGAGCGCAGCCAGAGCCGCGAGATCGATGTCGGCATGTATCGCCACTATCTCGATCCGACGGAGCCGTTCGTGAATTCGGTGATCCGGCCCGCGCATGGCGCGGTCATCACCTCGGCGACGTTGCGCGATTCGCTCGGCCTGCCGGCCGCCGCCAATGACGAGGATCCGCGCGGCCTCGCCGACTGGACGGTCGCGGAGGCGCGCACCGGCGCGAACCATCTCGCCGCCCCCGCGATTCGCGCCGCCATGGCGTCGCCCTTCGACTATGCCAATGCCACCAAGGTCCTGATCGTGAAGGACGTGAAGCGCGACGATACCGGCCAGGTGGCGGCCGCCTACCGCGAGCTCTTCCTGGCGGCGGGTGGCGGCGCGCTCGGCCTGTTCACGGCGATCGGCCGGCTGCGCGCCGTCCACCAGAGGATCGCGCCGGCGCTCGAGGAGATCGGCTTGCCGCTCTATGCCCAGCATGTCGGCGGCATGGACGCCGCCACCCTGGTCGACATTTTTCGTGCCGAGGAGCATTCCTGCCTGCTCGGCACCGATGCCGTGCGCGATGGCGTCGACGTGCCCGGCCGCTCCCTCCGCCTCATCGTGTTCGATCGCGTCCCCTGGCCGCGGCCCGATATCCTGCACCGCGCCCGCAAGGCCCACTGGAAGGCGGCCGGCGCCGGCGCCAATGCCTATGACGACATGTTGGCTCGATTGCGACTCAAGCAGGCCTATGGCCGCCTGATCCGCCGCGCCGACGATCGCGGCCTGTTCGTGATGCTCGATTCGCGCCTGCCCAGCCGCCTGCTCGGCGCCTTCCCCACCGGAGTCACGATCGAACGCACCGGCCTGGCGGAGGCCGTCGCCGAGACCCGCGCCTTCCTGGGGAATTCCCTTCCCGACCCGCTCTCTCCGGAGACGTAAAAGTCCTTGCATCGCTTCTGCGGTGTGATGAAGTCCGAGCGGTCAGTTGGTGTGCGCCTGCCGAGGTCGGAATGTCGCCGTTCAAGCTCATTGTCGTTTCCATTGCAGGTCTCGCCATCGCCGGCGTCGCGACGGTGCTCGTCGTCGGATACGAGAATCTTCCCGGCCGGCGC
>MKRV01000063.1 GCA_001897995.1 Alphaproteobacteria bacterium 65-37
AGGGCGCGCGCCGAGTCGAGGAAGGTGCTGCCGTCGATCGACAGGCGCACCAGCCTGGGGGTTCGCTCGAGCAGCCGGCGGCCCAGCCCCTGCTCCAGCCGCTTGATCTTCAGGCTGACCGCCGCCTGCGTCGTGTCCAGGGCCTCGGCGGCGCGGGTGAAACTCTTGAGGTCGGCGGTGAGGACGAATGCCTGCACCGCTTCGATATCGAGGGCCTTCATTGCTTATTCATATAGAAACGACATCACTAAAACAATCAGTCATGGCATTTCAATATGAATGACGATCCGCCATCTGTGTCCCAAGCCGGGGCCTCCGCCAAGCCAAAGCGACGGCGGCCAAGACCTCGGGCATCGCCCAACTCGCCAAGACGCAGCAGGAAGCCACGCCGTGATCATCGCCCATTATCTCCATCGTCTGCCGTCCGATTACGATCTCGAGGTCATCCGCCGCCGCGCCGCGGCGCGCGGACCACAATGGGATGCCAAGCCCGAGCTGCACTTCAAGGCCTTCCTGCTGCGCGAAGGTGGCCGGTATGGCGCGGCCGCCAGCAGTTACTCCTCGCTCTACCTGTGGCGCCACGACGAGGCCTTCACGGACTTCGTCACCGGCGACGGCTTCAAGGTCGTGACGGGAAGTTTCGGGCGGCCTGCGATCGAGACGCGCACCGTGCTGGATGCCCGCAAGGGCGCCGCGCGCGAGGCGCGCTTCGCCTACAAGGAGGAGCTGGATATTCCGCTCGATGTCGACTTGTGCGCGGTCGCCAATGCCGAGATCGAGCGTAATCGGGAGGTCGCCGCCCAACCCGGCATCGTTGCCGCAACCGTCGGTGTGGACGTACTGACCTGGCGCCTCGCGCGTATCCGGCTTTCCATGCACGAGCCGACAGCGCAGAGCAGCGGCACTGCCTATCAGATCCTCTATCTCGCCAAGCCGCTGCTGGACACGCTCGAACCGGCATAGACGACGCAGCCGCACGATCCGTTTGTCATTGCATCCGGCAAATGGTCGACTGCGCCCGTTTCGAGTGAACGGGTGCGAGTACGGTCATGGACAGCGAGTACGACTACATCATCGTCGGTGGCGGATCGGCGGGCGCGGTGCTCGCGGCCCGGCTGACGGAGGATCCAGGGATCCGCGTCCTGCTGCTGGAAGCGGGGCTCGATTTCCGGACGGCAGAAACCCCTGAGCATCTGCGCATCCCCAACCCGCTGCGCGCCATCGCCGACGACGACTATCGCTGGCCCACGCTGCTGGCGCGGCGCACCGACAAGCAGGAACCGAAGCTCCTCTGGCGCGGCCGCGCGATCGGCGGCAGTTCCACCATCAACGGCCAGATTGCCATCCGCGGCATCCCGGAGGACTTCGCCGACTGGGAAACGCTGGGCGCGCGCGGCTGGGGCTGGAAGGACGTGCTCCCCTATTTCTGCAAGCTCGAAGGCGACGTGAATTTCGGCGACCTGCCCTATCACGGCAAGGACGGGCCGATCCCGGTCTATCGCGCGCCAGTGGAAGACTGGGGGCATGTCGACCGCGCCCTGATGAAGGCGGCCGTCGGCCTCGGCTACGGCTGGTGCGAGGACCACAATGCGCCTGAGGGCACCGGCGCCTCGCCCTACGCCATCAACAGCCGCGCCGGCCTGCGCATCTCCACCAACGACGGCTATCTCGAGCCGGCGCGGCACAGGGCCAATCTCACCATTGCCGGCCGGGCCCTGGTCGACACGCTGCAATTCGAGGGCAATCGTCCGCATGCCGTCGGCGTCACGGTGCGGATCGCGGGCGGCGACGCCCGCCTGGTCCGCGCGCGCCGCGACGTGATCCTGTCGGCCGGCGCGATCCATTCGCCGGCGATTCTCCAGCGCTCCGGCATCGGGCCGCGGGCGGTGCTCTCTTCGCTCGGGATCGACGTGGTGGCCGACCGTCCCGTCGGCGCCCATCTGCTCGACCATCCGATCCTGGGGCTGATGCTCGATCTCAAGGACGGCGCCCAGGTCAGCACCTTGATGCACCGCCACACCAACTGCTGCGTGCGCTACTCGTCGGGGCTGGGCGGCGCCGGCATCAACGACATGATCATGATCGCCGGCAACCTGCGCGCCGAAGAAGATGGCGGGACGGCGCGGGCGCGCCTGGCGGTCTCGGTCTTCCAGGCCTTCAGCGAAGGCAGCGTCCGCATCGCCAGCCGCGACCCGTCGATCGATCCGCGGATCGACGAGCGCATGCTGTCGGACGAGAGCGACCTGCTGCGCATGCGAGACGGGGTTCGCCGGCTGCAGGAGATCTGCCGCCACCCCGACGTGCAGGCGATTGCCGGCCGCGTCGAGTACGGCATGACGGGCCGCTCGATCGACCAGCCCTTCTCCCCGGCCGAGCTCGAGGACTGGATGTTCGCCGAGTGCTCGGACGCCCAGCATGCCAGCGGCACCTGCCGCATGGGCGCCGCCGACGATCCGCGCTCGGTGGTCGATCCGGAGTGCCGTGTCATCGGCTGCAGTGGGCTGCGCGTCATCGATGCGTCGGTCATGCCGACCGTCGTGCGCGCCAACACGCATTTCACGACGGTGATGATTGCCGAACGCATGGCCGACCGGCTGCGCCGGGCGGCGTAGCCGGTCCCTCTTCGGGCACGATCGTCAGGCGGCCTTCGCCGTCCTGCCGCCGAGCGCCGCCAGGACCTTGGGCGGCGACATCGGCAGGCTGTAGAAGCGCTGGCCGAGCGCGTTGTAGACGGCGTTGGACACCGCCGCGAGCGGCGGCACCAGCGGCACCTCGCCCACGCCGCGCACGCCTTGCGGGTGCTTGGGATTGGGCACTTCGATGATCACCGTATCGAGCATCGGCAGGTCGGAGGTCACCGGCATGCGGTAGTCGAGGAAGCTCGGATTATCGAGCTTGCCGTTCTTGTCGTAGATGTATTCTTCGCTCAGCGCCCAGCCGATGCCCTGCGCCGCACCGCCCTGCATCTGGCCTTCGACATAGCCCGGATGAATGGCGCGGCCGACATCCTGGAACGAGGTGTAGCGCAGCACGCGGACGATGCCGAGATCGGGGTCGACCTCGACGTCGCAGATGTGCGTGGCGAAGCCGCCTTCGGCGCCAGTGGTGTTGAGCTGCGTGCCCGCCCCGATCGGCCCGCCGGTGGCATTGGCCTGGGCCGCGAGCTGGCCCAGGCTGAGCGGCTCGAACTTGCCGGCATTGTCGCCGGCCGGCTTGGCCTCGCCGTCCTCCCAGGTCACGGCGTCGGGGTCGATCTTCCAGATCTTGGCGGCGCGCGCCTTGAGCTGGGTGATCACGTTCTCCGTCGACTGCGTGACCACCATGGCCGAAGCGTAGGTGACGCGGCTGCCGCCGGTCAGGTTGCTGAAGCCGATCACGCTGGTGTCGCCGATCAGCACCGAGACCTTGCGGTAGTCGATGCCCAGCACCTCGGCGACGATGTTGGCCGTGGAGGCGCGGCTGCCGCCGATATCGGGATGGCCGGTGATTACCACCACCGTGCCGTCCTCGTTGACGTTCACCTGGGCGCTCGACTCGCCGCCGGCATTGAACCAGAAGCCGCTGGCCACGCCGCGGCCATGCAGCAGGCCGTTCTTCGGCTGAGCGACTGGCGTCTTGTAGTGCGGATGGGCGATCGCCTGCTCGATGGTCTCGACGAAACCGATCCGCGGGAAGGTCGGCCCGTGCGCGGCCTTGGTCCCCTGCTTGGCGGCGTTCTTCAGCCGCAGCTGCAGCGGGTCCATCTTCAGCGCTTCGGCGAGCTCGTCCATCACGCATTCGACGGCATAGGCGCCGATCGGTGCCCCGGGCGCGCGGTAGGCCGCGACCTTGGAGCGGTTGGAGACGACGTCGTAGCCGACGGAGTGGACGTTGGGGATGTCGTAGGGTGCGAAGGCGCAGCCCGCCGCACCGCGGATCGGCGAGCCCGGCAGGGCGCCGGCCTGCAGGCAGTAGGTGCCCTGCGCGGCGACGATCTTGCCGTCCTTGGTCGCGCCGATTTTGACCTTGCTCGAAGACCCCGAGGTCGGGCCGGAGGCATGGAAGACCTCGGTGCGCGTCATCACCATCTTGACCGGCCGGCCGGACTTCTTGGCGAGCAGGAGCGCCACGGGCTCGAGATAGACGATGGTCTTGCCGCCGAAGCCGCCGCCGATCTCGGCGGGAATGGCGCGGATGTCGTTCTGCGGGATGCCCGTCAGGTAGGCGCACATGGCGCGGACCATGAACTGGCCCTGGCTCGAGCTCCAGACCGTGGCCTTGCCGTCGGACACGCTGACCAGGCAGGCATGCGGCTCGATATAGCCCTGATGCACCGGCTGGGTGCGGAACGACCGCTCGACCACGACGTCGGCCTTGGCGAAACCCTCCGCCACGTCACCGAGCTTGTGCTCCAGCTTGCCGGCGATGTTGGAGGGCTTGCCCTCGAAGGTGATGTGGTCGTGCAGGACCGGGGCGCCGGGCTTCATCGCCTCGTCGACATCGATCACGAACGGCAGGACCTCGTACTCGACCTCGATCAGCTTGCAGGCTTCCGCTGCGATCTTCTCGGTGGTCGCCGCGACCGCCGCCACGGGATGGCCGACGAACAGCGCCTTCTCGCGCGCCATGACGTTGCGGCACATCCAGCGCATGTCCTGGATGCCCAGCATCACCGACTTGGCGATCGGGAAATCGACCACATCCTTGGCCGTCACCACGGCCTTCACGCCGGGATAGGCTTCCGCCTTCGCCGTGTTGATGGACTTGATGCGGGCATGCGGATGAGGGCTGCGCAGCACCTTGGCCCAGATCATGCCGGGCATGGTGGTGTCGGCGGCGTAGGCCGCGCGGCCCGTCACCTTGTCGGCGCCGTCGGGACGGACGGTGCGCTTGCCGATCCACTTGTTGTCGTCGGCTGCGCCGTTGGTCGTGCCATTGCTGGTCGTGGTGGTGCTCATCGTGCGCCTCCTCGCATGTCGGCGGCCGTTTCCATCACGGCGCGGACGATCTTGTCGTAACCGGTGCAGCGGCAGAGATTGCCGGCCAGCCAGAAGCGGACCTCGTGCTCGGTCGGATCGGGATTGCGCTCGAGCAGCGACTTGGCGGCCATCAGCACGCCCGGCGTGCAGATGCCGCACTGCAGGGCCGCCATCTCGAGGAACTTGGTCTGCAGCGGATGGAGCTCCTCGCCCGCCATGCCTTCGATGGTGCCGATCTGCCTGCCCTCGGCTTCGGCCGCCAGCATCAGGCAGGAACAGACGAGCCGCCCGTCGAGCGTGATCGAGCAGGCGCCGCAGTCGCCCGAGCCGCAGCCTTCCTTGCTGCCGGTGAGGCCGAGCGGCCCGCGCAGGACGTCGAGCATGCTCTGCTCGGGGTCGCAGAGGAATTCCTGCGGCTCGCCGTTGATGGTGGTGGAGACGTGCAACTTGGCCATGTGTTCGGTTCCTCGATCTCAGTTACTTTTGGCGCGCGCGGCGGCGATGGCCGCGGTGCGCTTCAGCAGCACGCCCGCGATCTGGGTGCGGTAGGCGATGGTGCCGCGCTTGTCGTCGATCGGACGGCAGGCGGCGCGGCAGGCGTCGGCGGCTTTGTCGAGCGCGGCGTCGTCGAGTTTCGAGCCGATCAGCGCCTTGGCGGCGTCCTCGACCAGCAGCACGGTCGGCGCAACGGCGCCCAGCCCGACCCGCGCGGCCGTGCAGGTGCCCTTGTCGAGGGTCAGGCTGACGCCGCAGCCGACCACGGCGATGTCCATCTCGGTGCGCGGGATCATGCGCAGATAGGCATCGCTCGAGCCCTTGGGCCGGGCCGGCAGGGTGAAGCCGACGACGATCTCGCCGGGCTCGAGGTTGAGTCGGCCCGGCGACTTCGGCACGGCCTCGACGGGCAGCTCGCGACGGCCCTTCGGGCCCTGGACCGTGACGACCGCGCCGGCGGCGACCATGGCCGGCACGCTGTCGCCGGCCGGCGAGGCGTTGCAGAGGTTGCCGCCGGCCGAGGCGCGGCCCTGGATCTGGGTCGAGCCGATCAGGTTCGTGGCCTCGACGACGCCCGGCCAGACCTTCCGGAGCGTGGGATGCTCGCGCAGCGCGGCGCCGGCCACTGCCGCGCCGATGCGGAAGCCGCCCTGGCCGGTCTCCTCGATGCTGGTCATCTCGGAGATCTTCTTGATGTCGATGATGGTGTGCGGGCTGACGACGCCGGCGCGCATCTGCACCAGGAGGTCGGTCCCGCCCGCGAGAATGCGGCCCTTGCCCGCGGTCGCGGCGAAGGCCTGCACCGCCTCGTCGAGCGTCCGCGGCGCCAGATACTGGATATCGCTCATATTGTCGGGGCCCCTTCCATCCGGTGGCGCGTTCGTCGCGCCATTGATTTGTCGTGGAAGGCTAAGGCCTGAGGTCACCCGACGGCAAGTTTTGACGGGATGTTTTGAAGGGCGAGCGGGCGGGCCGGCCTGTGAAACCGGCCCGCCCCGCAGAATTTACACGTCGAGGCGCTTAAACATCGAGGATCGGGGCGAAGCCGCCATAGATCATCCGTTGGCCGTCGAACGGCATGGTGCGGTTGTGCATGCGAGCGTCGGTCATCATCTTCTGCCAGCCGGCGTCGCGCACCGCCTTGGAGGGCCATTCGACCCAGGAATAGACGACGTGCTCGTCCCCGGTCGCCTTCACCGCACCCTTGAAATCGGTGACCTTGCCGTCGGGCACGGCGTCGCCCCAGGCCTCCATGACCCGTGTTGCGCCGAACTCCTTGAACAGGGCCGCCGCCTCGGCGGCGAGGGTGCGGTAGGCCTCCTTGTTGCCGACGGCCACCGGGATCAGGTAGCCGTCGACATAGCCGGTCTTGCTCGCGGTCTTGGCCGTGGTGTGCTCGTCGATCATCGGGGCGAAGCCGCCGAAGATCATGCGCTGGCCGTCGAACGGTAGGTCGCCCAGCTCGTGCATGCGCGGATCGCTCATCATCTTGCCCATCGCCTCGCCCTGCACTTCCTTGCTGGGGAACTCCATCCAGGAGAAGACCACGACCTCGTCCGGCTTGGCTTTCACGGCGCCCTTGAAGTCGGTGACCTTGCCGTCGGGCACGTCGTCGCCCCAGGCCTCGACCAGACGGGTCGCGCCGAACTCCTTGAACAGGGGCGCCGCAGCGGCGGCGTGCTTGGCGTAGGCCTCCTTGTTGGCGGCGGGCACGGCGATCACGGTTCCAGTGACATAGGACATGGCTTCTCTCCTGCTGCCTGCGAAAGGGTGTTGACAAATAAGTTGATATCAACATAATAAAACGATGTCAAAGCCCGTCGATGTTTCGCCGTCGCTCGAAACGACGGAGCATGTCCGCGATCACTGCCTGTGCCTTGCCGCCCAGCGGGCCGCCCGCAGCCTGGCGCGACGCTTCGACGACGCGCTGCGCCCCGCCGAGCTCACGAGCGGCCAGTTCTCCCTGTTGATGTCGCTCAACCAGCCCTCCCCGCCCTCGATCGGTTCGATCGCCAACCTGCTGGCCATGGACCGTACGACCTTGACGGCGAACCTGAAGCCCTTGGAGCGGCGCGGGCTGCTCGAGGTCGCGGTCGATCCCGAGGATCGCCGCAGCCGCCGGCTCGTCCTGACGAACAAGGGGCGACGCGTGCTGGCCGAAGCCCTGCCGATCTGGCAGCGCGTGCACGCCGACATCGATCAGTCGCTGGCCCCGTTGGACGCCGGCGCCCTCAGGAAGGGCCTGCGCGGTCTGGCCGGCTGACGCCCGCCTTGCCGCCCTTTGCCGTCAGCGCAACCCGTAACGGGCGAATTCGCTGGCGATGTTGGGCTGGATGCCGGCGGCGGCCGACATGTCGTTGGCGCCGGCCGGCCCCTCCTCCTTCCGCGACCGCGCGAAGCCGCGACCATAGAGGGCGCGGGCGCGATTGGGGTCGATCTTGAGCGAGGCGTCGTACTCGGCGATCGCCCTCTCGTATTGCTTTCGCTTGAGGTAGATCAGCCCGAGATTGTCGCGGGTATAGGGATCGTTGGGCTGCAGCTTCAGGGCCTCGTTGCAGTCGGCAATCGCGCTGTCGAGATCCTGGCCGGCGACCGCCCGCGTGAGGCAGCGATTGTTGAGCGCCGGCACCATCTTCGGGTCGAGCTTCAGGGCCTCGTCGTAGTCGACGATCGCCTTGGCGTAGTCGCCCTTGCTGAAATAGGCGATGCCGCGGCTCAGGAACTGGTTGGGATCCTTGGGCCGCAGCCGGATCGCCTGGTTGAGATCGTCGATCGCGGCGGTGAAGTCCCCGAGATTGTTGTAGAGCGCCGCGCGGCTGGCATAGATGCGCGGATTGTTGCTGTCGGTGCGGAGCGCCTCGCTGTAGTCGTCGATCGCGCGGGTGGTGTCGCCGCGCAGGGCCAGGACCTGGGCGCGGTAGAGCAGCGCCGTGGGGTTGCCGGGCGACAGCTTCAACGCGGCATCGATGTCTTCCAGGGCGCGCGGGAAGTTCTTCTTCAGGCCATAGGCGAAGCCGCGCTGGATCAGCCCGTTGATGTCGTCGGGGCTGAGCTTGAGCGCCTGATCGAAATCGGCGATGGCGTCGTCGTAGCGGCTCTTGAACAGCAGCGCCATGCCGCGGTTGATGTAGGTCAGCGGCTCCTTGGGGTCGAGCTTGATCGCCTCCGAATAGTCGGAGATCGCATTGTCGTAGTCGTCGACGCGGTGGTAGGCAGCGCCGCGCTCGAAGTAGACGTAGGCCACGCCGGGCGACAGCTTGATGGCGCGATCGAGATCGGCCTTGGCCTGCTTCTCGCGGTCGAGCTTGAGATAGGCGGCGCCGCGGCCGAGATAGGCACGCGGATCCTTCTCGTTGATCTGCAGGGCCGCCTCGAAATCCTTTACGGCCGCGTCGTAGTCCTGCTTGTCGATCATCGCCATGCCGCGCTGGTAGTAGGCGTTGGCGACCTGATCGGCCGTCTGCGCCACCTCGGGATCCGGCGCCACGCCGGTCCGGCGCGCCATCTGCAGGAGATTGGAGGTCTGCAGGCCAAGGCGGATGGCTTCGCTGAAGTCGGCGATGGCCCGTTCGGGATCGTTCTTCTGGCGCCAGGTGACGCCGCGATTGATCAGGGCGTTGACTTCCTTGGGGTTGAGCTTCAGCGCTTCGTCGAAGTCGGCGATCGCGTCGTCGAACCTGCCCTTCTTGGTGTAGTAGACGATCCCGCGATTGACCAGCGGGCTGGGGTCCCTGGGCGTCAGCTGATGGGCGATCGTGTAGTCTTCGAGCGCGTGGTCGGCGTCGCCGATGCGATGGTAGGCGATGCCGCGTTGCGCGTGGGCGAAGGCCTGGCCCGGCGACAGCTTGATGCCGGCGCTGAAGTCGGCGATCGCGGCGTGGACGTCGTTCTTGTACATGTGGGACGCCCCGCGACCGACATAGGGCGCGGCGTCCTGCGGATTGAGGCGGATGGATTCGGTGAAATCCGCGATCGCCTTGGTGTAGTCGGTCTTGTCGTACCAGGCGAGGCCGCGCTGGAAATAGACGAAGGCGCCCTGCAGGGCGATGCGCCTCTTCTTGTCGTCGACCGTCGGCGCGAGCTGGCTGGTCGTCGAGTCCGGCACCAGCTTGACCTGGACCGGTTCGATCTTCTCGGGCAGCAGCTTGATCGCCGTCGTGAAGTCCTGGATCGCCCTGTCGAGCTCGCCCTTGCGGCGATAGACGATGCCGCGATTGATGTAGGCCGTGATCTCGCGCGGATCGAGCTTGAGCGCGGCGTTGAAGTCGGCGATCGCACCCTCGTTGTTGTCCTTCTTGGTGTAGAGCACGATGCCGCGATTGATCAGCGGCAAGGTCTCCTTCGGCGCCAGCCGCATGGCGTCGCTGTAGTCGAGGATGGCGCGGTCGGCCTCGCCGATCGTCTGATGGACGATGCCGCGCTGGATATAGAGCTGCGCGTTGAGCGGCGAGGCAACGATGGCATCGTTGAAGATCTTGATCGCCTGGCGATAGTCCGCCTTGGAGCGCTTGTCGCTGTCGGGGCCGTTTTCCGACAGGCCGCGATTGAGATAGGCCAGCGCCAGGGCGCCGCCGTTCAGGGTCCCTTTGGCAATGGCGTCACTGCAGGCATTGACCTTTTCGGCGGCATCGGCACCCGTCAGGCCGTAGCAGACGTCGGTCGCCGACGGCTTTTCCGCCACGGCTGCCGGTTGCGGCGGCTTCTGCTGCGCCATCGTCGGTACAGCACCGAAAACAAGACCGGCGGCGCAGGTAACCACCCCCCGCGCCGTCCGATGCGCAAAACCCCACATGATCCATCCTCGGCCAACCGCGACGCTCCCACAGCTCCGCAGTCGATAGGCGAAAATCCCAATGCAACAACTTTTCGGCCATTTGAAGGAAAGTGGCAAGTCGCGGCGGCGGAAAACAAACTGCAGTCGACGTCGATACGTTGGTTTGGCAGGCTCCCGCAGCTCGATGAGCAGGGAGGAAAACAAAATGACAAAGGCAAGGAGCGCCCTCAGGCGCCGGATGTTCATGGGAGGTATTGCGGGCGGTGCGGCCGCCGCCGCGATCGGCGCGCCGGCGATCGTGGCCGCTCAAGGGACCTATCCCAACAAGGCGGTGCGCTACATCAATCCCTTTCCCGCCGGCGGCGCCACGGACACGCTGTCCCGCCTGTTCTGCGGCAAGATGTCGGAACTGAGCGGCCAGCAGTGGGTCGTCGAGAACAAGGGCGGCTCGGGCGGCAATGTCGGCATGGAAGCGCTGATGCAGTCGCCGCCCGACGGCTACACGCTGGGTCTGGGCGGCATCGCCAGCCACGCGATCTCGCCGACGCTCTACGCCAAGCTACCGTTCAATCCCCGCACCGACTTCACCTTCGTGTCGAAGATCTGGCAGCTCCCCAACATGCTGGTGGTCAATCTCGACATTCCGGCCAAGACGGTGGCGGAGCTGATCGCCTTCCTGAAGAAGAACCCCGGAAAATACTCCTACGGTTCGGCCGGTCCCGGCACGACGCTGCATCTGTCGGGCGAACTCTTCAAGATCATGGCCGGGGTCGACATGCTCCACGTGCCGTACCGGGGCGCAGCACCGGCGATGCAGGACCTCCTGGCCGGCCAGATCCACATGATCTTCGACAATATTCCCGGCGCCCTCGCCCAGTCCCGGCCGGGCAAGGTCCGGCCGCTCGGCGTCACCTCGAAGGAGCGCACGTCGGTCGTTCCCGATGTGCCGGCGATCGCCGAAACCTTGCCGGGTTTCGACATCAATTCGTGGACGACCCTCACCGGGCCGGCCAAGTTGCCGCCCGAGGTCATTGCCCGCCTCTCCCAACTCGCCAAGCAGGCGCTGCAGAGCGAAGACCTCAAGGCCAAGTTCCTCGACCTCGCGGCGACCGCGGTCTGGTCTTCTCCGGAAGAGACCCTGGCCTACCGCGACTCCGAGGAAGCGCGGCTGGCGCCGATCATCAAGGCGTCGGGCGCGCGCGTGGACTAAGCCTTCGCGCCTGTTTCCGAGGGCAGGAGAACCGCCTGCCCTTCGAGCTGCCGCAGGACGCGGCCCAAGTGATCGGCGATGCAGGCCTCGATCTCTGCGTCGTCGGTCACGCGCTGGCCTTCGCGCACGAAGCCGATCGTCTCGCTCTTCACCGCCTGGTTGAGCGAGGCCGCCAGGGCGGCCGCGTCGTTGGTGCCGTCGAGCAAAGGCAGGAGATGCCGAGCGACGACATCGAGCTCGACGGGCTCGTGCCGCAAGTTGACGGTCGATGTGCCGTGCACGGCATCGCTGCGGGCCACCTCCAGGGCGACCGGCCGCTCCACCGAGCGCCTGCCGGCTTCGATCGGTCTCGTCGAGGCGGTGAGAAGGCCGATCATCAAAGCGGTCTGCAGGCTCTTCAGGATCTCGGCCTGGTCGGCCGGCGTCAGCGGCCTTCCTGCGGCTTTCAGCTGATCGAGCAGCTGCGGGTAGCTCGAGCTGCCGGGCTGGCTGGCCTGGATGAGCTGGAAGGCGCGACGGACGTTGTCGATACGCGTCTTGAAGGTCGTGCCGATCGCGTCCTTGAACATATGAGGGAAGTTGGGATCGTCGGTCGGCACGGCAGCGAAGCTGCTGAGGAAATGCAGGGACGCCAGCCGGTCCGGGCTCACGTTGCGCGATATGGCCGGAAGACGGGCCGCCGGGACAAGCAGCGTCTGCCGGAAGGTGCGGCCGGAGAACACATCGATGTACTGCTCGGCGGCGACGACATCGTTGCCTCCGAGCGTGCGGATCGTCTGGGCCACGGCACCGTAGTTTTCGGGCAGCATGGAGCGCAGTTCGCATTCGCCGAGGAAGACCAGACCATTGCGGTTGGCCGCCTTCATGAAGTCCTTGAACGTGCAGGGCGCGTTGTCGATCTCCAGAAACTCGTGGAAGACGTAGGACGCACCCATCGATCCCAGCCAGGACGCGACCTCGCGGATCGCCTCGCCGTAGGGAGACTTCGGCGCATTGGCGTTGAGAAAGTCGATGAAGGCACGGGCTTGGCTGAGACGCTGCGCCGGATCGGCGATATCGGCGACATGGGCAAGCATGGCATCGCGCACCACCTGTCGGGGCCGCCAGCCCGGCAGGACGTTGTAGCTGACATAGGCGATGCCGTCGGGCGACAGGGTCGAGGCGCAAAGGCCCAGGATGGCGTCGCGAACCGGATCGGACACCCAGGAATAGACACCGTGGCAGATGATGTAGTCGTAGCCTCGATCGGATTTCTCAAAGCTCGTGACGTCCTGATGGCGGAATTCGATGTTCGCCAGGCCGAGCCGCTTCGCCCGGGCACGGGCCTGGTCGATCTGCTTGCTCGACAGGTCGATGCCTAGGAAGCGCGCCTTCGGATAGGCCGCGGCCATGGGAATAAGGTTGCCGCCGGCCGCGCAGCCGATCTCCAGAACGCTCGCGGTTTCGACGTCCCGCGGCGTCAGCCCGAGGAGGCTCGCGGTGGCGGCGATCCGACAGGGATGGGACTGGGCATAGGGGTACGAGGCATACGGGACTTCGTCGTAGCTCGTCCTGACCTTGGCCTGCGCGACGCTGAACTCGGATGCTTCGGCGGACTCCGTCATCATCTCCATACCCCTGCAGTCGGCGGCCGTTGCCGGCACGTTATCAAAAAATTCTCCTGCCGACGGGATCATTTCTCATGAGGCTGCCGCGGAGGTAGCCTTCGAGAGGAGCGACCGGCATGGTTGCACCAACCATTCATAAAGGGCGCTTCGTTCATGAAGACACTTTCGACAGCTCAAGCCACCGTCGCGATGCTGGAGGTGAATGGCATCGATACGCTCTTCTGCCTGCCCGGCGTCCAGAACGACGCCTTCTTCGATGCTCTTTATGATCGCACCAATGCCATCCGGCCGATCCACGCCCGGCACGAGCAGGCCTGTGCCTACATGGCGCTGGGCTATGCCATGGCGGCGGGGCGCCCCTCGGCCTATGTCGTGGTCCCCGGCCCCGGCTTCCTCAACACCACGGCCGCACTTTCGACGGCCTATGCCGTCAATGCACCCGTGCTGGCGCTGACCGGGCAGATCCAGCAATCGATGATCGGGCGCAATGTCGGCCTGCTGCACGAACTGCCGGATCAGCTCGCCATCATGCGGGGCCTCACCAAATGGGCCGACCGCATCCCCTCGCCGGCCGCCGCGCCTGGACTGGTCAACGAAGCCTTCCGGCGCCTGCTCTCCGGCCGGCAGCGCCCCGTCGCCCTCGAATGTGCCCTGGATACCTGGGCGCGACGGGCTCCCGTCGACTTGATCGCGACGCCGGCCAAGGCCGACCCCTGCCCGGTCGACGACGAAGCCGTCGAACGGGCGGCCAAGCTGCTGGGCAGTGCCGAACGGCCGATGATCGTCGTGGGCGGTGGCGCCCAGGGTGCCGGCGAGCACGTCGCACGGATCGCCGAGATGCTCGACGCGCCGGTGATGACCGGCCGCATGGGCCAGGGCGTGATCGACGGCCGGCATCGGCTCTCGGTCACCGCCCCGGCGGGCTATCGCTTCTGGGGCGAGGCCGACGTGGTGCTGGCGGTCGGCACGCGGCTGCAGCCGCAGCAGCAGAACTGGGGCCTCGACGACACGCTCAAGATCATCCGCATCGATGTCGACAGCGAGGAACTCGACCGCCAGCGCAAGCCCGAGATCGGCATCGTGGGCGACGCGACGGTCACGTTGCGCGCGCTGGCCGATCGCCTGGCCGGGCACAACAGGAAGCGCAACGGCCGGGCCGACCACGTCGCCGAAACGAAGGCATCGGCCAACAAGCTGGTGCGGGAGACACTGGCGCCCCAGGTGGCCTACCTCGAAGCCCTGCGCAAGGCGCTGCCGGAAGACGGCATCCTGGTCGATGAGCTGACTCAGATGGGCTATGCGGCGCGCTTCGCCTACCCGACCTACAAGTCGCGGACGTTCCTCTCGCCGGGCTACCAAGGAACCTTGGGCTGGGGTTACGCGACGTCGCTTGGCGCCAAGGTCGCCAAGCCGGACACGCCGGTCGTGTCGATCAGCGGCGATGGCGGCTTCCTGTTCACCGCCATGGAAATGGCGACGGCGGCCCAGCACGGCATCGGCGTGGTCGCCGTGGTCTTCAGCGATGGCGCCTACGGCAACGTGCGGCGCATCCAGCAACAGTCGTTCAAGAACCGCACCATCGCGTCGGACCGGCGCAATCCTGACTTCGTGAAACTCGGCGAGAGCTTCGGTCTCGACGCGGTACGGGTGTCTTCGCCCGAGGAGCTGGGCACCGCGGTTGCGCGGGGCATCGCCAAAGGCGGACCGATGCTGATCGACTGCCCGGTCGGCGAGCTGCCCGATCCCTGGAAGCTGGTGACGTTGCCGCGCAACCGCCGGTGAGGCGCCTCGTCGACGCGCCTGTAGCGGCTTCCACTCAAGTGGAACCGCGTTGTCACGGGCATCTACGCCTTCGGCATTTTCCGTCCCGGTGAGTCCCGCCGAACGGAAAATGCTCTGGGGTCGAGACTTATTGATTGATCCAGAAAATTACGGATGCGGCGATGCGGATCGCTGACACGTAGCTGCGGGCGCAGCGGTCATATCCAGTTGGAATAGGTCGAGAGCTTTGACACCCCATTCGTTGCCTCTGATCAGACTAAAAGACATACTTTCAGCGTGACGACGAAGCATGACCATGACGCCTATATAGCGGCTGCACCCGAGCAGTTTCGCGCCATGTTGGGCCGACTGCGCGCGCAGCTATCGCGGGCGCTGCCAGACGCCGAAGAAGTCATCAAGTACGACATGCCCGGATTTCAGATCAAAGAAACGATCATCGCGGGCTATGCCGCCTTCAGTAAACAATGTGGACTATATGTAGATCCGAGTGCGATTGCTGCCCATGCTGACGAGATCGCGTCTTTGAAACTCAAGGCAACCAAGACTGGGATTACGTTCTCAGTGAGCAAGCCCATCACCGATGAACTGGTTGAGAAACTGGCGATAAGTTCGCGCAGAGGAAAGGGACTTTAGCGGCTGCGCCATTCGATGCCATCGGACTTACAATCACCATATGATGGCGGCGGCAAGATCGTCGAGAAGCACATCGGCCGCACGGCTCAGCGCACGAACCGTTTGTAAAGCGTCTTCCTCGGCCTGAGCCGGATGGACAACCTATTGAACGCTCACATCTAGTCGACGCGCCCCTTGCTCAGGATGGCCGCCATCAGCCGTTCGGCATGGGCCTGGTCGGCGATGCGCTTGGAGGTGAAGCGCTGGTCGCCGGCCGGCGCGATGCCCAGCAGGTGGCCGGCCAGGCAGGACGGCGGCGGCGGCGGGTCGGTCATCTCTTCCGGCATCTCCACTTCCGCCATCGCGAAATAGGTCGAGCCGTCGTCGCGGCGGAAGAAATCGATGTCCCAGTGGTAGACGCCCTCGGTCCACGAGTATCGGACCTTCTGCAGGCTCTCGATCCGCTGGGTCCACAGACGGTCGAAATCGGCGGCACTGAGGCCGGTCTCGATTTCGACCACCTGGCCATCGATCGTGCGCTTGTACGTGAAGACATGCTCGACCTTGCCGTCCGTCTCGATCGACCGGATGCGCAGCCCGGGGGCATCGAGATAGGCCTGCCTCAGGAAATTGCGGGAAACACCGGGGTGCGTGGCCAACAGACCTTCGAGCTTGCCATCGTCCTTGAGGACAAATTTGCGCTCGTTTTCGATCGGCATGCTAAATTCGTCCCCATGACTTCCCATCAGACGATCGACGACCTGCCGACCCCGGCCCTCATTCTCGACCGGGCAATCTTGCGCCGCAACATAAAGCGCATGAGCGAGCGCCTGCGTAACGCGGGTGTCATGCTGCGGCCCCACCTCAAGACCGCGAAGTCTGTCCAGGTCGGGCGAATGGCGGTCGAGGGGCATGACGGTCGCATCACGGTCTCGACTTTGGCCGAGGCACGCTACTTCGCCAATGGCGGCTTCAAGGACATCCTCTATGGCGTCGGTGTCGTGCCGTCGAAACTAGCTGCCGTCACCGAGCTGCGCCGCCAGGGCGTGAACCTGCATGTCGTCACCGACAACCTGGCCGTGGCGCACGCCATCGCGGCGGCGGCCATCAATGGCGACACCTTCTCCGTCTTCATCGAGATCGACAGCGGCGGCGGGCGCGCAGGCCTGCCCTTCCCCGCCTTGCCGGGCCTGCTCGATATCGGTCGGGTGCTGCACAAAGCACCCGGTGTCGAACTCGCCGGTGTGATGACCCATGCAGGTCACTCCTACCACCAGAGCACCGCCGACGGGATCGCCGCGGTGGCCGAGCAGGAGCGGCTGGCGATCGTGACCGCCGCCGAGAAGCTCCGTGCCGCGGGCATCCCCTGCCCGATCGTCTCCGGCGGCTCGACGCCGACCGCACTGCTGTCGCGCGATTTCACCGGCATCACGGAGATGCGTCCGGGCGTCTATGTCTTCAACGACCTCGATCAGGAATTCATCGGGTCGTGCGGCGCCGGCGATATTGCGCTCTCCGTCCTGGCCTCGGTGATCGGCCACTATCCGCACCGCAATCAACTGCTGATCGACGCTGGCGCCCTGGCGCTTTCCAAGGACATCAGCGCCCAGGAGTTCCAGCCCAAGGTCGGCTACGGCACGATCGCCCACGCGCCTGCACGCGCCATGGCTGTCGTCGATTGCTCCCAGGAGCACGGCTTCGTCGGCGCGGAGGATCCATTGCCCTACGGCAACCTGCCGATCGGCTCGCGGCTGCGCGTGCTGCCCAACCATGCCTGCATCACGGCGGCCGCCTACGACCGCTATTACGTCGTCGACAGCGACCTCGACGGCGGCAAGTCGGTCGTCGATGTCTACGATCGCATCAACGGCTGGTGACCGGGAGGTCGATGATCATGGCCGCTACAGCGAATTCACCGTGTGGCCACCGTCGACGGTGAGGACGCTGCCGGTCATGAACGCGCCGGCCTCCGAAGCCAGCAGCAACAATGCGCCGTCGAGATGCTCGGGCTTGCCGATGCGGCGTTGCGGGATGCGTTCGATCAACCGCTGACCGCCCGGCGTCGACCAGAAGGCGCTGTTCATCTCGGTCTCGATGTAGCCGGGGCAGATCGCGTTGACGCGGATCTGGTGACGCGCCCACTCCATGGCCAGCACGCGCGTCAGATGGATCAACCCGGCCTTCGAGGCATTGTAGGGCGCCACCTGGCCGATGGTGCGCAGGCCGAGGATCGAGGCGATGTTGACGATGCTGCCCGGCCGCCGGGTTGCGACCCACCGCTTCGCGGCAGTCTGCGCGACGAGCCAGGCTCCCCGCAGGTTCGTGTCGACGACGGCATCCCAATCGTCTTCCGGCATGTCGAGGGCCGGCTTCACGATCGAGATGCCGGCATTGTTGACCACGATGTCGACGGCGCCCAGCGCACGTTCGGCTTGATCGAAGGCCGCGGAGACGGCCTCGCCCGACTGGACGTCGAGCGTCACGGCCGCGGCCCGCGCCCCCTTCTTTTCCAGTTCCGCCTGTAGAGACGAGAGCCTTTCCGCACGACGTGCCGCAAGGACGACCGATGCCCCTGCTTCAGCCAGCGTATGGGCGAAATGGACGCCAAGTCCGGAGGACGCCCCGGTGACGAGGGCCACCTTGCCGCTGAGATCGAATCGCTTGGACATGGCCATGGCTCCGCTGTTTCATGCCGGCCTTATAAGCGAGCCACCCGTTCGGAGGAAACATGGACCTCGGTCTCAAGAACAAGCGCGTGCTGGTCACTGGCGGCACCAAAAGCATCGGACGTGCCATTGTCGATACCTTCCTGGCCGAAGGCGCCGTCGTAGGCTTTTGCGCACGAGACGAGCGGCTGGTGAAAGAACGGGAAATGGAATGGCAAGCCGCACAAGGCCGCGCGGCGGGTACGGCACTCGACGTGACGGACGAAAAGGCTCTCGGCAAATGGGTCGACGATTTTGCGGCAAGTGGCGGCATTGACCATTTCGTCGCCAATGTCAGCGCGCTCGGTACCGAGGACAGTACCGAGGGATGGCGCAAGGCCATCGAGATCGATCTCGTCTCGACGGTGAATGCCGTGCATCGTGTCCGGCCGCATCTCGAGAAGAGCGGTGCCGGCGCGACCTTGACCATCATCGGCACCGTTTCCCTGGTCGAAGTCTCGGGCCCGACCCAGCCTTATCGCTCGGTGAAGGCTGCCCTGGTGCCTTTCGTGAAATCGCTGGCCATCGATCTCGCCCCCAAGGGGATCCGGGTCAACATGGTCTCACCGGGCACCATTCTCGAGGACGGCAACACATGGGGCCGTCAGCGTGACGCCGCTACGGAGCGGTACAAGCGCTCGCTGGCGCGCAATCCGCTGGGCCGGATGGGAACGCCGCAGGAAGTCGCGAATGCCGTCGTGTTCCTTTCCGGAACGCCGGCGTCATTCGTTACCGGCATCAACTTCATCGTCGATGGCGCCATTACGGCGCGGGTGCAGTACTGAACTCGTCGCGGACGTCCTGGCCGCTGGTCTGGCTGCTGGTCGCGGCGGGTATCGTCGCGGCTTTCCAGGTCGGCAAGGCGCCGCCGGCCCTGCCCTCGATCCGCGAGGATCTCGACGCCAGCCTGCGGCAGGCCGGCTGGCTGCTCTCGACCGTCAATCTGATGACCGCGCTCGGCGGAATGGTCATCGCCCTCACTGCCGACCGTATGGGGCATCGGCGCATGGTCGTGTTCGGAACGGGGCTTTGCTTCGTGGCGAGCTTTGCCAGCGCCTTCGCGACCAGCGTCGACCAGCTTCTGGTCGGCCGCGTCTTCGAGGGGCTGGGCTTCATCGCCGTGACGGCCGCCGCGCCTGCGCTCCTGCTGCGTCTCGTGCAGCCCTCGGATCAGCGCATCGCCATGTCGCTCTGGACGACCTACATGCCTGTCGGCGCCGGAACGATGATGCTGATCTCCGCCCTGGTGCTGCCCGCCACCTCGTGGCGCACCACGTGGCTCGTCGCGGCAGGTGCGGCCGCGGTGATGCTGGTCGCACTGCTGTGGCGAGCGGTGCCGGCCCGGAAACTCGATCCCCGTCCGGTAACCCGCCATCCCGTCTGGCGCGAAATGGCCGAGGTCGCCACCAGCGGTGGCCCGCTCGCCATAGCGGTCTGCTTCGGTGCCTATGCCTGCTGCTGGTTCGCCGTGGTCGGCTTCCTGCCGACCCTGCAGGTCGAGCGGCTGGGATTCAGCACCTCGACCGCGGCCATCGTGACAGCGCTGGTGACCGCGGTGAACGCGGCCGGCAACCTCTCCGCCGGCTGGTTGCTGCAGCGTGGCGTGCCCCGTGTAATGATGATCGTCGGCGCCACCGTACCGATGGCCTTCTGTGCCGCCGGCATCTTCGTCGACGGCGTGCCCGACCTCCTGCGTCTCGTGCTGGCGGGACTCTATTCCGCCGTGATCGGCGTCGTGCCGGGCTCGCTCTTCGCCGCCATCCCGGTTCATACGCCGCGACCGGACCTCGCCGGCGCATCGACCGGCCTTTTGATGCAGGGCTCCAATATCGGCGGATTGCTGGGCCCGCCGATCACCGGCGCGCTGGTTTCCGCAGGCGGCTGGCCAAATGCGGCCTGGCTGAGTTCCGTTGCGCTGGCGCTCGTGGTGGCGTCCGCTGTCTTCCTGCATTGGCGCGAAAGGCGTAAGCTCGCCACATGATCTACGTCGACATCGTCTCGGACACGATCTGTCCGTGGTGCTACATCGGCAAGCGCCGCTTCGAACGGGCGCTCCTCCAGAGCGGGCGGACCGACATCGCCGTCGCCTGGCGGCCGTTCCAGCTCAATCCCGACATGCCGGCCGAAGGCATGACGCGTGACGACTATGTCCGCGCCAAGTTCGGTGGCGGCGACCGGCCCCGGCAGATCTATCAAGCCATCGCCGAAAGCGGCCGCGAGGCCGGCATCGAGTTCCAGTTCTCGCGCATCAGGCGCACGCCCAACACAGTATTGTCGCATCGCCTGGTGCATTGGAGCGCCAAGGTCGAGCGGCAGGACGAGGTCGTGGGCGAACTCTTCAAGGCCTATTTCGAGGAAGGCCTCGATCTCGGCGACCTGGAAACGCTGGTCGAGTGCGCTGCACGCGCCGGCATCGAGCCCGAACGGGCGCGTCGCTATCTCGTGAGCGACGACGGCCGGCAGGAGGTCGTGGCGTCCGACGTCTATGCAAGGCGCCTCGGCATCAACGGCGTGCCCTGCTTCATCGTCAATCGGAAGTACGCCGTCTCGGGCGCCCAGCCGCCGTCGGCGTTCGTCGAGGTCTTCAATCTCGCCGAGCGCGATGCCGCCACCAGCGCAGCGCAGTCGACGGCGTGAGCCGACAGCATGATATGTCGATCGTCATATGATATGATGATCGACATATCATGCCTCAAAGCCCTGCCCGAAAGGCCCGTACCCGAGCCGAGATCGTAGAGCACGCCGCCCGTCTCTTCCGGTTGCGTGGCCATGCCGGAACCAACATCGACGACATCATGCTGGCGGCCGGCCTCACGCGCGGCGCCTTCTACGCCCACTTCACGTCGAAGGACGATCTCTTCGCCGAGATCGTTCGCATGGGGCATGGGCTGCTGCCGCGGCTGCGGGCCGGGACTGCCCAGGAGGCGCTCGACGCCTACCTCAGTCGGGACGATCTTGCGGCGAATGCCCTGGCCTGCACCCTGGCCGCGCTCCCGGGAGAGGTTGCCCGATCGGCCCTGCCCGCCCGGCTGGCCTATGCCAATGTGCTGCATGCCGCGATCGGCGAACTCGCCAAGGCCCGCGACCGCAAGGGGCTCGACGCCGATGCCACCGCCGCCGCCATCGTGACCGTCGGTGCGGTGATCCTGGCCCGCGCCTCCGGCGACACGCGGCTCAGCGACTGGCTGCTGCGGTGTGCGCGCCGGGCGACCAAGGTATTGCTGAAGAAGCCTGCGAAGAGAAAGAAGCCCGTCAGGCGGCGAGCTTCGCCAAAGCGGAAACGATCGACGTCACGCCGGAAAGCCGCTGCCGCTCGTCGACCCAGACCCGCTGCACGACCACGCGGTGGTCGGGCCGGAGCTTGACCAGCGGCGCATTCTTCTGAATCCAGCCGATCAGTCGCTCGGGGCGGGCGAACTTGTTTTCGTGGAAGGAGAAGACGAGCGCCTTCTCGCCGGCGTCGATCTTCTCCACGCCAGCGGCGCGGCAGAGCAGCTTCAGGGCCACGGTATTGAGCAGGAATTCCGCTTCGACCGGTGACTTGCCGAAACGGTCGACCAGCTCTGCGGCGAAGGCGTCGATCTCGGTCTGGCTGGTGAGGCTGCCAAGCCGGCGATAGAGGCCCATGCGCACCGACAGATCGGGAACGTACTCCTCCGGGATCAGCACGGGGATGCCGAGATTGAGCTGCGGCGACCAGTCCGCCCGCTCCGCCTCCTCCGCGCGGCCGCGGGCCGTCGCCACGGCTTCCTCGAGAAGCTGCTGGTAGAGCTCGATGCCGACTTCGCGGATATGGCCCGACTGCTCTTCGCCGAGCAGATTGCCGGCGCCGCGAATGTCGAGATCGTGACTGGCGAGTTGGAAGCCGGCGCCCAGCGTATCGAGCGTCTGCATGACCTCGAGACGCTTGGCGGCCGCCTCGTTCAGGGCCCGCCCCGGCGGCACGGTGAGGTAGGCGTAAGCCCGGATCTTGCCGCGGCCAATACGACCGCGAAGCTGGTAGAGCTGGGCCAGCCCGAACATGTCGGCGCGGTGAATGATCATCGTGTTGGCGTTACGGATGTCGAGGCCGCTTTCCACGATGTTGGTCGAGAGCAGCACGTCGAACTTGCCCTCGACGAATTCCTGCATGGTGTTCTCGATCTGCGTCGGCGGCAGGCGACCGTGCGCCATGGCCATGCGGATCTCGGGCACCAGCTCGCGCAACTCGGCGGCGACGGTCGCCAGGTCCTCGATGCGCGGGCAGACATAGAAGCTCTGGCCGCCGCGGAACTGCTCGCGCAGCAGCGCCTCGCGGATGGTGACGCCGTCGAATGGCGTCACGAAGGTGCGCACCGCCAGGCGATCCACCGGAGGCGTGGCGATCAGGCTCATGTCGCGCACGCCGGTCAGGGCGAGCTGCAAGGTGCGCGGAATGGGCGTCGCCGTCAGCGTAAGCACGTGCACGTCGGCCCGCAGTTCCTTCAGGCGTTCCTTGTGGCCGACGCCGAAATGCTGCTCCTCGTCGACGATGAGAAGGCCGAGATCCTTGAATTCGACGCTCTTGGCCAGGAGTGCATGGGTGCCGACCACGATGTCGACATGGCCCTCCTTCATCGCTTCCTTCGTGGCCTTGGCCTCCTTGGCGCCGACCAGGCGCGAGAGCCGGCCGATGCGCAGCGGCATGCCCTGGAAGCGCTCCACGAAGTTGCGGTGATGCTGGCGCGCCAGCAGGGTCGTGGGGCCGATGACGGCGACCTGCTTGCCCGACATGGCGGCGACGAACGCGGCGCGCAGCGCGACCTCGGTCTTGCCGAAGCCGACATCGCCGCAGATCAGCCGGTCCATCGGCTTGCCCGACGACAGGTCTTCCAGGACGTCCGAGATCGCCTGCAGCTGATCGTCGGTCTCGGTATAGGGGAAGCGTGCGCAGAATTCGTCGTAGAGCCCGTCAGGCGGGCTCAAGGTCTCGCCGCGCCGCACGGCGCGCTCCGCCGCGATCTGGATCAGGCGATCGGCCATGTCGGCGATGCGCTGCTTGAGCTTGGCCTTGCGCGACTGCCACGCAACGCCGCCCAGGCGGTCGAGGATGGCGCCCTCCTCGGACGAGCCGTAGCGGCTCAGCACGTCGATGTTCTCGACCGGGACGAAGAGCTTGTCGCCGCCTTCATAGGTGAGCCGCAAGCAGTCGTGGCGGGCGTTCTGGATCTCCAGGGTCACCAGCCCTTCGTAGCGGCCGACGCCGTGCTCGCGATGCACGACGAGATCGCCGTCGCTCAACGCTGCGGCTTCGGCGATGAAGCGCTCCGACGGGCGGCGCTTTCGCGCCGGTCGCGAGAGGCGATCGCCGAGAATGTCCTCTTCGCCGACGACTTCGAGCCCTTCGAGGACGAAACCGTGCTCCAACGGCCACACCGCAAGGCCGAGCGCCCCCGGCGGCAGGCCCTGGACCATGGCGTAGTCGGCAACCGGCACCGGCGTGGTGGCGCCATGCTCCTGCAGGAGATGCTGCAGGCGGCTGGTCGAACCGTCGGTGTATCCGGCGATCACCACCCGGCGGCCCGCGCCGTTCGCTGCCTTCACATGCTCGGCGACCTTGTCGAAGAGATTGACGCCCTGCGCGGTGCGCGCCTGGGCGAAGCCTTCATGGCGGCGGCCGCCGAGATCGAGGGCATTGGCGGTGCCGGGGACGGCGTCGAATGTCGTGAACTGGGCCGTGGCATGGCCGTCGAGCAGTCGATCCCATTCCGACGGCTTGAGATAGAGCCGCTCTGGCGGCACGGGCTTGTAGTCGGTCGCCCCGCTCATGCCGCCCTTGGCGCCGGTTTTCTGTCGGGCATCGTAATAGTCGACGATCAGGTCATGACGCGCCTGGAAGGCTTCTTTTGCCTCATGGTCAGCCGTCACCACGGCCTCGGGGCAATAGTCGAGCAGCGTCTCGAGGCGCTCGTGAAAGAGCGGCAGCCAGTGCTCGACACCGACATGGCGCTGCCCGGCCGACACTGCCTCGTAGAGAATGTCGTCGCCGGCCACGTTGCCGAACAGCTCGCGATAGCCACCGCGGAAACGGGCGATGCTCTCGGGGTTCAGCAGCACTTCGCTCACCGGCAGTAGCACGACCTCGTCGCGATTGCCGGTCGACAGCTGGCTCATCGGGTCGAAGGAGCGGATGGACTCCAGCACGTCGCCGAACAGGTCGAGGCGTAGCGGCTCCGTCGTCCCGGGCGGGAAAAGATCGAACAGACCACCGCGCACGGCGAACTCACCGGGCTCCATGACGGTCTCGGCGCGACCGTAACCGTTCTCCCCCAGGAACTTGATGAGCCAGTCGATATCGATGGTCTGACCCTTGCGCAGGATCGTCGCCGCCTCGGCGTAAAGGCTGCGCGGCGGCACGCGCTGCAGGGCCGCTCCCACCGAGACCAGGATGATGCGGCCGGGCAGGCCCGGCTTGCGTTGCGCTGCCAGTCGCGAAAGCGTTTCCAGTCGCTCGGCGACGATGTCGGGGTGCGGCGAAAGGCGGTCGTATGGCAGGCAGTCCCAGGCCGGGAAGACGAGCACTTCACGGTCGGGGGAGAAGAAGCGCAAGCCGTCCTGCAGCCGTTCGAGGCGCTGCCCGTCCCGTGCCACGTGCAGAATATCACGCCCCGCCGTCGTCCGGGCGAGCTCCGCCAACACGAGCGCGTCCGCCCCTTCGGGCAGTCCGGCGATTGTCCATCGTCCGGCCTTGCGAGGAATCGCAGCCAAGAGGTCGGCAAGCGGCGACGACACTAGAACCTCACGCGAAAGGCAAGCAGCTTGCGCAGGACCGGCGTGTCGTTTTCCGGTGGGACGGCTTCCTTGCCGCTGACCCAGTCGTAGATCTGATTGTCGCCGATCTCGAGCAGCCGTTCGTACTGATCGAGTTCTGACACGTCGAACGCGGCAATGTGTGCGCGCGCGAACTGGCCCAGGAGAATGTCGTTCTCCTTGTTGCCGCGGTAGACGCTGCGGTAGAGCAGACGCTTGCGCCGTGTCTCGAGTTCCTCGCCCGACATGTTTTCCCCAGGTCCGGCCCCAACGAAAGGGGCGTAGCATATAGGCGGCGGCGATGGCGAAGTCACGCAGCCGTAAAGCCTACCAACCATGCGCCCGCAGAGCCTCACACCCCTCTTTGCCCATGTCACGTCGCTACCCGGAATCGGGCCGCGGCTGGGCAAGCTCGTCGAGAAACTTGCAGGGCCTCTGGTAGTTGATCTCCTGTGGCATCTGCCCTTCGCGGTCATCGACCGGCGCAACGCACCCAAGGTTTCCGGCGCCCGGGCAGGCGACGTTGCGACTTTGACGGTCACCGTGGACGAGCATCTGGTGCCCCGCGGCCCCCGCCAGCCCTACCGAGTCTGGTGCAGCGACGAGACCGGCCGGCTCTGCCTCACCTACTTCAACGGGCGTGAAGATTACCTCAAGACTCTGCTGCCGGTCGGCGAGACGCGGGTGGTGAGCGGCAAGATCGAGATCTACCAGGGCGAGGTGCAGATGACGCACCCCGACCATGCGGTTCCCCTGGAGCAGCGCGACTCCATCCTGCGGGTCGAGCCGGTTTACGGACTGACGGCGGGCCTGACGCAGCGACCGGTGCAGAAGGCCATGGCGTCTGCCGTCGATCGGGCACCGGACCTCACCGAGTGGCAGGACGCCACGTACCTGGCGAAACAACGCTGGGCGAGCTGGCGTCAGGCGCTTGCCGAGGCCCATGCCCCAGCAGACGAGGCCGACCTCTCGCCAATGCACCCTGCGCGGGCGCGGCTCGCCTTCGACGAGCTGCTGGCAAGCCAGCTCGCCATCGCGCTCGTTCGCCATCACAACCGCATTCTCGCCGGTCATGCGACAGAGGGCGACGGCCGCTTTCGCCGGGCGGCGCTGTCGTCCCTGCCCTTCGATCTCACGGCGAGCCAGAAGGCTGCCATCGAGGAGATCGCTGCCGACATGGGCAAGCCCGAACGCATGGTGCGGCTGCTGCAAGGCGATGTCGGCAGCGGCAAGACCCTGGTCGCGCTGCTGGCGATGCTGATCTGCGTCGAAGCCGGCGCGCAGGCGGCCCTGATGGCGCCCACGGAGCTCCTGGCGCGCCAGCACCATGCGACGATTGCGCCACTCGCGGCGGCGGCCGGCGTGCGGCTGGCCCTGCTGACCGGCCGCGACGGCCAGCGGCAGAAGAAGCAAACCCTGCAGGGCCTGAGTGACGGCTCGATCCAGCTCGTGGTCGGCACGCATGCGCTGGTGCAGGAGGAAGTGGAATTCGCCGACCTGGCGCTCGCCGTGGTCGACGAGCAGCACCGGTTCGGCGTGCATCAGCGCATGGCGCTCTCCTCGAAGGGCCACGCCGTCGATCTCCTGGTGATGACGGCGACCCCGATCCCGCGCACCTTGATGCTGGCGGCCTATGGCGACCTCGACGTTTCCAAGCTGACCGAGAAGCCGGCCGGGCGACAGCCGATCGACACGCGTACCATTCCCCTGGAGCGCATAGGCGAGGTCGTCCAGGGCATCGGCCGCCAGATCGCGGCCGGTGCGCGAGTCTACTGGGTCTGCCCCTTGATCGAGGAGTCCGAGGAGATCGACCTCGCCAACGTCGAAGAGCGCTTCCGGCTGCTCGGCGAGCGCTTCCCCGGCAAGGTCGGATTGCTGCATGGCCGGCTGAAAGGTGCCGAGCGTGAAGCGACGATGGCCGCCTTCGCCGACGGCCGGCTGTCGATCCTGGTGGCGACGACGGTCATCGAGGTCGGCGTCGACGTGCCGGCGGCGACGGTGATGGTGATCGAGCATGCCGAACGCTTCGGCCTCGCCCAGCTTCATCAGCTGCGTGGCCGGGTCGGCCGTGGCAGCGCCAAATCGACCTGCCTGCTGCTCTATGCCCAGCCTCTCGGCGAAACCGCGAAAGCACGGCTCGCGATCATGCGCGAAACCGAAGACGGCTTCCGGATCGCCGAGGAGGATCTGCGCTTGCGCGGCGCCGGCGAGATCCTGGGAACGCGGCAGAGCGGCCTGCCTGACATGCGCCTGGCCGATCTCTCGGCGCACGGCGAGCTTCTGCAAGCCGCCCGCGACGACGCCCGCCTCGTGATCGAGCGCGACCCCGACCTGCAATCCGAGCGCGGCAAGGCCTTGCGCGCCCTGCTCTACCTCTTCCGCAGGGACGACGCCGTGAGGACGCTGCGCGCCGGCTGATCAGCCGAGCGAGGCGACGTAGGTCCTGAGCGCCTCGCGGGCGGCCTCGACGCCCTTTTCGGCATCGGTGCGACGCTTGGCGAGTGCTTCGAGGTCGGTCTCCTGCTTGTCGAGAGTCGTGAGATAGCGGCGCTGCAGATCGCTGTTGGCCGGCACGCGGGCGAGATTGTCGCGCAGCCGCGCCTGCTCCTGGACGATCTGCTGCCGCTCGCCGTCGACCTGCGTGACCTTGCGCTGCGCTTCGGCCACCGATTGCTGGAGCTGCAGCACCTTCGTCAGGGCCTCACGCGTCCTGGCATCGAATTCGCGGGCCTGGGCGTAGACACGGATCTGATCGGCAGCAGTCTCGACCAGCCGGATCTCCTGCTGCTGGGTCTGTTCCTGCACGACCTCGAATGTCTGGGTCTGATCGCCGCCGGGCAGCTGGAACGGGATGCGGTAATTGCCTTCGCTGAGCTCGACCCCCTTGGCCTCGGGCTTCGCCAGGGTCCAGCCCGGCAGGCGGCGCTGCATGACGATCAGCTGGCGCGGTTCCTTGGCGGGGCCGCGCACACGATAGGTCGTGGTCTGGCGCACCACCCGTGACAGCCGCAGTGCACCGTTGGCGATGGTGCCGGTCGCAATGTGGTCGGTCTGCGCAACATCGCGCTCGACCACGATCTTCTCGTCGACGGCATAGGCCAGGAGCCGTGTCTCACCGATCGGGAAGCCCGACAGGCGAGCGTCGCCGACATAGGTGACGTAGCCCGCCTTGTCGCGTTCGTAGATCGTGATGATGCCCGGCGGCAGGCCGGTCTCGCCGTCGTTGGTGAGGCGAATGGCGGCCAGCGGATTGCGGGCCGCGGTTTCGGCCTGATAGAGCGCCAGGCGCGCCGCCGGCACCTGCCGGTCGATGATCGGAATGGAGAGCGTGCGGCCGTTCTCCACGGTTACCGGACGCGGGAACTTGAAGACGACCTGCGTGGCGGCATCGCTCGCTTCGATGGGCTCCGCACCGGCCGCCACTTCGGCCGGCGGCGGCGGCGGTGCAGCGGCCTGTGCTGCCATGCGGCGCTGAGATTCGTATTGCGCCGGCGCCGGTGCAGCGGGCATTGCCTTTTGGCGCAGCTGATCGGCGGCTACGCCGCCGCGATCGACACCGGGCATGAGCCGCCCCGCGACTTCGACCGGCACTTCGGGGCGCGTGACGTAGTAGGCGTTGTAGAGTGCCTGGCGAAAGGCCACGGGACGTCCCGACGCGAGCGTGAGCTCGACATCCTTCCAGTCCTGCCCGCTCAGATTCTCGACCACGGCCCATCCCTGCAACGCCGAGCGCGGGGCGGCCGCATCGGCCGGCAGGGTCAGGCGGTAGGAGGCTTTCCAGACCGGCGCCTCGACGATGTAGGCGACGCGCACCGTCCGCTTGCCCTCGCCGCGCGTCGCGAGTTCGAGCGTGCGGGCGTCCTTGGCACGATTGTTCTGGATGGCCAGCAGGGCCTGGCCGATCTTGGCGCGCAGCGAGGCGTCGGCGAACTGCAGGTTCTCGGCGTCCTCAAGGATGAACTGCTGCAGGCCGCGGTCCGTGAACAATGTCACGCGTGTGCGCTTGGTCGTTCCTTTGTCGCCCGGCAGCGTGACGGTCTCCTCTTCCACCGAGACGACCTTGCCGGAAAGCGTGCGGCTGCCGGCCACGGAGATTTCGGCCCCCTTCAAGGTGGAAAGCAGCTCGGCTGGCGAGCCCAACGAGTTCTGGTCGAACGGCAGGTCCTTGAAGGCCTGGGTCAGCGGTTCACGCCCCGGCAGGCTGAGGCCACCGACACCGCCCTTGTCGTCGTAGACGACCAGGCTCTTCAGAACGTCGTCGACCTGGCCGAGCGACACCGTGAGCTTCAGGGTGGCATCCCCTTCGACGGTTGCCTCGTATTCGAAGTAGCCGAGGCCGCCTGAGGACAGCATGACTCGCTTGAGGACGAGGTCTTGGGCGAAGGCGAAACTTGGGAACGCGATCAGGCCCAGTACGGCCACGACGCTCAGAAAAAGGTGCATAGTCTCTCCCGGCGATGCACGCGCACCGTGACCAGCGACTGTGACACAAGCGGGGCGGTAGGGCGACGAAACTACAGCGGGTTGCGTTCGACTAAATGCGCGTAGCGCCCCAGCTACGGAGTGGGCGCATCTCGCGCTCTTCCCCTCCCCCGCGTTGCGGCTTGTAATCAAGCCGCTTTGACGGGGGAGGAGTTCTGAGATGTGTGCGCCCTATGGATTCTAGGCGAGCGCGTCCTTCAGGGCTTCTAGCGGCAGCAACACGCACTCCTGCCGCGATTTGTGCGCGGCAACCGGCACGAAAGCGGTGAAGGGCTCATGCGCCTCCCCGGCCTGCCGACCGAGCGCGCGTTCTGCGTCGTGACGAACTTCCGCGATGCCCGCGGCGTCGCGGCCGACGGCCACGGCCGACAAGGCCGACGCCGAGGCTTGGCAAAGCAGGCAGCCGCGCACCTGGTGGGCGATCTCGGTGATCCGCCCCTGCCCGTCCAGCTTGACGTCGATCGTGACGCGATCGCCGCATAGCGGGTTGTCGCGCCGCGCCGACTTGGTCGGGGCTTCGAGCCTGCCGGCGCCGGTCTTGGCCTTCGCCAATGCGACGATGCGGTCCTGGTAGAGCTGATCGTTCATCTCAAGGTCTTGGCGGCATGCGCGACACCCGCCAGCAGCGCGTCGATGTCGGAGTTGTCGTTGTAGGGGGCCATCGACACGCGCGTGGTGCCGTCGAGGTCGAAGCGATCCATCAGCGGCTGAGCGCAGTGATGGCCGGCGCGAACCGCGACGCCGAAGGAGTCGAGTGTCTGCGCGACGTCGTGGGGATGCACACCGTCCAAGGTGAAAGACACGACGGGATAGCGGTTCTGCAGGCTCGCCGGGCCAAACAGGTGCGTACCGTCGACTCGCTGCAGCCCATCCATCAGGCGCTGCACCAGGGCCATCTCGTGGTCGTGCGCGGCCGACCAGTCGAGCCGTTGCATCCAGGTGCAGGCGGCGCCCAAGCCGATGGCAGGACCGATCGCAGGCGTGCCGGCTTCGAAGCGGCGCGGCGCCGGCGCCCAGGTCGTCTCGGCAAACGTCACCCGGCCGATCATCGAGCCGCCGCCCATGAAAGGCGGCATGGCTTCCAGCAGTTCCGGCCGGCCCCACAGGACGCCAATGCCGTTCGGTCCGTAGGCCTTGTGCCCGGCAAAGACGTAGAAATCGATACCGAGCGACGGCAGGTCGAGCGGTCCATGCGGGGCACGCTGGGCGCCGTCCAGCATCACCTTGGCGCCGACCGCGTTCGCCGCCGAGACGACGGCGCGGACGTCGAGGAGAGCTCCCGTGACGTTCGACACATGCGCCAATGAAACGAGCTTCGTCTTCGGTGTCAGCAGGCGCGGCAGCTCGGCAAGATCGATCCGGCCGTCGTCGGTCACCGGGATCATGTCGAGTTCGACACCCGAACGGGTGCGCAGGAGCTGCCAGGGTACGATGTTGGAATGGTGCTCGAGCTCGGACAGGAGAATGCGATCGCCCGGCTTCAGCAGCGACCCATACGAATAGGCCACCAGGTTGATTGCCGCCGTGCAGCCGCCGGTGAACACGGTTTCCATTGGCTGCACGCCGAGGAACGTCGCCACTTCGGCCCGAGCATTCTCGTAGGCTTCGGTCGCCCGTTCGGCCAGACGATGCACGCCGCGCAAGACGTTGGCCCGGCTGGTCGTCTCGTAGTGGCGCACCGCATCGATCACGGCGAGCGGCGTCTGAGCCGACGCGCCGTTGTCGAGATAGTGGATGGGCCGGCCGTCGATGATCTCCGACAGGATCGGAAACTGCCGGCGCACGGCAGCAACGTCGAAACTCATGCCGTACTCCGGGCCCGCCAGGCTTCCAGCGCTTCGGGGGTGTCGATATCGGTGATGGCGGCCTCGCCGGTCATCTCGACTTCGCACACTAGATCGGCGTGTTCGCCGATCAGGTGCTTGGCGCCGCTGTCGCCGGAGAGCGCCGTCATTTCCGGAAAGAAACGCCGCGCCCACAGGACAGGGTTACCGCGCTTGCCGCCGACCGTCGGCACGCAGATCGAGCGGCCCTCGACCGGGCTGAATGCCGCGATCAGGCGGTCGAGCAACGGTGCGCCCACGCCCGGCATGTCGCCGAGCTGGACGACGGCGGCATCGATATTCGCACCCAGCGCCGCAATTCCGGTTTTCACCGACGTGCTGAGCCCTTCGGCAAAATCGGGGTTGGTCACGAAGCGTAGCCGGGATTTCGCCGGAGCGGCCTTCTCGATCGCCGGCTTCACCTGATCTTCCATGTGGCCCAGCACGACGACGACCTCGACGGCCTGTGATGCCAGCGCCGCCTTTACGGCATGGACGACCAGCGGCGCGCCGGCGGCGTCGGCCAGCAGTTTGTTGGGGCCGCCCATCCTGGTCGACCGGCCGGCCGCCAGCACCAGCGCCGCCACGCGCGGCGCCTGTTGCGGCCCCTCGCCTTCGGTCTCGCTGTCGTCGCGCGGCTGCGGACGGCTGGCGATCTCGGCAAGCAGGCCGCCGGAGCCCATGCGTACGATCTCGGCACGGCCGACCGGCAGGCGTGCCGCAAGGCGCTCCAGCACCATGTCGAAGCCGTTGTACTTGGGCGACTTGGCACAGCCCGGCAGGCCGAGCACCGGCAGGCCATCCAGCTCGCCGGTCAACAGCAGGTTGCCGGGGTCGACCGGCATGCCGAAATGCGTGACCTTGCCGCCAGCGGCCTCGATGCCCGACGGCACGACATCCTGACGATCGACGATGGCCGACGCTCCGGCGATCAGGAACAGATCGCAGCCCTCGGCCTTCAGTTCAGCCAGTGCGCCGGCGATTGCCTTGGCGTCGTGCGCGACCCGCCGCTCGCCGGCCAACATGCTGCCGAGCGAAGTCAGGCGTTTGCTGGTCGTGCCGACGGCCTTGTCGAGCACCTTGTCCCGCGTGCCCGGCAGCCTGGTCTGCACCAGGCCCGCGCGCATGGCCTGGAAAGGCGCCACCGAGACCAACGGCTGGTTGGCCGACTTGGCAACGCCGACGGCCCGCGCGACCGCCGTTCGCGGCGCGGCATAGGGAATGATCTTGACGGTCGCCACCATCTGCCGCGGTTCGACTCGCGCATAGGGCGGCAGGGTCGCGACGGTTACCGACTCGTCGAGCTCGTTCAGTTCGTCGATCCGTTCGTGATCGATGACGGCGAGGCCTGCTTCACGTGCGAAGTGGTTGCAGCGGCCGGTGAAGGGCGCCGTGACCTCGATGCCCTCGCCCGCCAAGGCCTTGGCGACACCGGCAGCGGCTTCGTCCTCGTGGATGTCTTCGGGGTCGAGCCTGGCGGCAACCACGGCCGCGACACCGCCGGCCTTCAGCTTGGCGACGTCATCGGCCGACAGACGGCGCCCCTTGGCGAAGTTCACGCCATTGGCACGCCAGCTGTGCGCCAGAATGGCACCGGCCGCCTCGTCGATGGGGGTCTCGCCGAACCTCACGCCGCGGCGACCTTCGGCGCTGTCAGAGCTTCGAGACGTCGTGCCCGTACTTCGACGATCTGGCCGAGGATGGAGATGGCGATCTCGGCGGGCGACTTGGCTCCAATATTGAGTCCGACGGGGCCGTGGACGCGTGCGAACTGCTCGTCGGTGATCCCGGCCTCGGCCAGACGTTCCTTGCGCTTGGCATGGGTCTTCCGGCTGCCGAGCGCCCCGATATAGAAGACGTCCGACTTCAGCGCATATTCCAGCGCCGGATCATCGAGCTTGGGATCGTGCGTGAGCGTCACCACGGCGGTCGACCGATCGAGTCCCATCTTCTCGAACGCTTCGTCGGCCCATTCCTGCATCACCTTCACGCCGGGAAAGCGGCTGTCGGTGGCGAAGGCCCGGCGCGGATCCACAACGGTGACGTCGAAATCGAGCAGCGACGCCATGGGTGCCAGCGACTGGGCAATATGGACGGCGCCGACAATGATCAGCCGCGGCGGCGGCACGTAGACATTGAAGAAGATCCGCTGGCCGCCGAGGTCGACGGTTTCGCTGCGGCCGATCTCCAAGGCGCGACGCGCGGCGGAGAGCAGCGTCTCGTCATCGGCTTGCACACCGAGCGCCCTGTCCGGGTAGATCAGGGTCTCGGCGCCGTCGCCGAGGCGCGTTGCCAGCGCCAGTGCCCGCCGTTGCTTGCGGGCATCCTGAAGGGCAGCCAGGGTTTCGGCTTTCATCGCTCAGTTCACCTTCTCGACGAAGACCTGAACCTTACCGCCACAGGCCAACCCGACATCCCAGGCCTGTTCATCCGTGACGCCGAAGTCGAGCAGGCGCGGCTTGCCGTCGGCGATCGCCGCCAGCGCTTCCTTGACGACGGCGCCTTCGATGCAGCCGCCCGATACGGAGCCCACCATGGCCCCCGTCTCGTCGACGCCGAGCTGGCTGCCGACCGGACGCGGCGAAGAACCCCAGGTCGTGATCACGGTGGCGATCGCAACCTTCTTGCCACCGGCCTTCCACTTGCCGACCTGATCCAGGACATCGAGTGCATCGCTCATGGCTTACTCCTTGGGTCTTACCCCTGGCGAAGTTCGGTCTGCCATCCCGCCAGGCGTCCGTCGGTGCCGGCAGCATGCGTGCCCAGGGCGGCAATCAGGCCCGCCAGGCTCTCCAGATTGTGCACCGGGCGGAACTCGTCGACATGCGGCAACATGGCCTTGTTGCCCTGAGATTTGGGCTCGTAGGCACCGTACCGCAAGAGCGGGTTCAGCCAGATCAGACGTGAGCAGGATTTATGGAGGCGTTCCATTTCCTCAC
>MKRV01000064.1 GCA_001897995.1 Alphaproteobacteria bacterium 65-37
TACAAGCGCGAGCTGATCCTGAAGAACGCCCTGGAACTCTTCTCGGAGAAGGGGTTCCAGAAGACGACCATCGACGATATCGGCGGCAGCCTCGGCGTCACCAAGCCCTTCATCTACACCTACTTCGACAGCAAGTACTCGATCCTCGAGCAGCTCTACGACCGCGCCTATCGCGACCTGCACACCGGCATCCTCGAGATCCTGAACGCCGAGGAAGGCGGCCCGGCAGAGCGCCTGCGCCGGGTGGTCAGGCTCTATGTCGAGGAGAATATCGAGCGCCAGAAGCTCACAGCGATCATGCTGGAGGAGGAGCGGAACCTCGCGCCGAAGAAGCGCGCCGAGGTTCGCCGCAAGCATCGCGAGTTCGACGGCAAGCTCACCAGCCTGATCGAGGAGGGCGTGGCCGCCGGCGAGTTCAAGGTCGCGGACCCCAAGCTCGCCTCGCTCGCCATCAGCGGCATGGTGCGCTGGATGCACCGCTGGTACTCGCCCGAGGGTCGCCTGGCACCTGCCGAGCTGGCTGCACGATTGAGCGACCTCGCGCTGAATATCGTCGGCTGTCCGGCGGCCGAAGCCATGTCTGCCGATCTCACTGCCGCGTCGAAGAGGCGAAGTAACGGGCGGGTGGTTGGCCGAGCGCCTTCTTGAACATGGTGATGAAGGCCGTCACCGACTCGTAGCCCAGCTCGTGCGCCACGCGCTGCACCGGCTCGCCGGTGGAGAGCTGGCGCAGCGCATGCAGCAGGTGCCGCTGCTGGCGCCAGCGGCCGAAGGTCAGGCCGGTCTCCTTGACCATCAGGCGGGCCAGCGACCGTTCGCTGAGCGCAAGATGCGCCGCCCACTCGGCGAGCGTGCGGCGATCGGAAGGATCGTCGGCCAGCGCCGTGGCGATCTGGCGGATCTTGGGATGGTCGGAGACCGGAAGATACGTGCGCTCCACCGGCATGCGGCAAAGCTCGTCGAGCAGCACGCGCACCAGGCGCTCGGTGTGGCTGCCGCGCTTGTAGTCCTGCGGCCCATCGGCGAGATGCAGCGCCATCTCGCGGATCATCGGCGAGAGACCGAGCGCACAACAGTCGGCCGGCAGGGCCGCCGCATCCGGCTCGATGAACAGGAAGCAGAGACGGGCATTGGCCGTCGCACGGTTGCTATGCGGCGTACCGCCCGGGATCCAGATGCCGCGCTGCGGCGGCACCATCCATTGGGCGTTCGGCACCTCGCAGGTGACACTGCCGTGCAGTGACAGGATCAGTTGCCCCTTGCGATGGCGATGCACGGGTGCCTCGCGATCGTTGGCCGTGGCCTCGACACGAATCGCCACCGCCGGCTGGCGGGTCCGGTCCGGATCGAAGGCGTAGATCGACGAGCGAAGTGACAGTGTTGCCATGGCGGAAGAACTTGGCCGGATTCAGCGATAGATTGGCACTATCGCTGAATTATTGCCAGTCGGGCCCGCCTATATGCAGGCCCATGTCCACGGTAGAGCGTCCCGGCAAGATCGCCCGTCCTGTGCTTCTGATCGCCGGCATCCTGCTGATCGCCGCCAGCCTGCGTGCGCCCTTTACAAGCGTCGCGCCCGTGCTCGGCATGATCCGCGAAAGTTTCTCTCTCGGCACGGCCGAAGCTGGCCTCCTGACGACCCTGCCCATCCTGGCCTTTGCCGCCGTGTCGCCCTTCGCGGTGCTGATTGCCCGCGCCTACGGCATGGAGCGCAGCCTGTTCGGCGCGCTGCTGCTGCTCGTGGCGGCGATTGCCGTGCGGTCCTCGGGGCCGGCCTGGTGTCTTTATCTCGGCACGGCGGGCATCGGTGCCGGCATTGCCGTCTGCAACGTCCTGCTGCCGAGCCTGCTGAAGCGCGACTTCCCGCACCGGGTCGCGGCGCTCACTGGCGCCTATGCGGTGACGTCGGGCGCGACCGCGGCACTGGCCTCGGCCATCGTGGTGCCGCTGGCCGGGCGGCCGGGTTTGGGTGGGCCGGATTTGGGCTGGCAGGGTGCGCTCGGCCTGCTGGCCATCCTGCCGCTCGCGGCGATGGCGATGTGGCTGCCGCAGCTCGGTGGCCACTCCGCGCCGGTCAAGGGCGTCGCAGGCTCCTCGCCGGGCGGCGCGATCTGGCATTCGTCGCTTGCCTGGCAGGTCTCGCTCTTCATGGGGCTGAACTCCTTCATCTACTACGTCGTCATCGGCTGGCTGCCGGCGATCCTGGTCGATGCCGGCTATTCGCCGGTGCAGGCGGGCTCGCTGCACGGTGTCATGCAGCTTGCTACGGCAGTCCCCGGATTGCTGCTGGCGGCAGTGGTCGGCCGGCTGCGGGACCAGCGGGCGATCACTGTCGGCATGTCGGCCATCGCAGCACTTTCACTGGCCGGCCTGCTGCTGATGCCGCGGGCGGGCGCCGTCTGGGCGGCGCTGTTCGGCTTCGGATCGGGCGGCACCTTCATGCTCGGCCTCTCCTTCATGAGCCTGCGCGCCGCGACCGCGCCGCAGGCGGCGGCCCTGTCGGGCATGGCGCAGTGCGTCGGTTATCTGATGGCTGCCGCCGGACCGCCGCTGGTCGGCGTCCTGCACGACCTGTCCGGTGGCTGGCGGCTGCCGCTCGCCGTCGTGGTCGCGCTGTGCTTCGCCATGGCCGGCCTCGGCTCGCTCGCCGGTCGCGCGCGGCACGTTTGAGCGGCGGTCAGCAGGTCGCGCGATAAGGCGGGCGTCGGCTCGCCAGGGCGTCACCCAGCAAATCGAGACGGTCCTGTCCCCAGAAGACCTCGCCGTCCAGGACGAAGCTCGGCAGGCCGAACACGTTGTCCGCGACGGCCAGGCTGAGGTTGCGTTCATAGTCCGCGAGAATCGCGGTCGAGCTTGCCTGCTCGAGGAGGTCGGCTCCGTCCAGACCCACGCCGCGGGCGATCTCGGCGACGGTGGCAGGTTCGGCGATGTTTCGGCGTTCCCGCCAGGTCGCGGCGAACAGGCGGCCGAGCAACGGCTCGACCGCGTGGCCCCCCATCATCGCTGCAATCACGAGACAGTCGGCGAGCTGCGGATCGGCCGAAAGGTAGGGCGACGTCAGGTCGATCACCACGCCGCGCCGCGCACACCAGCGCTGGACCTCGAAGTCGCGATAGCGCTGCCGCGAGATGTGGCGTTGGCGAAGGGGCGTTCCACCTGTCGCGGCAAACAGCGATCCCAGATGGACCGGCCGGTGCAAGAGCGTCACGCCCTGCTCGGCTGCGAAGGCGGCGATCGCCACGTGGCCGATATAGGACCAGATCGACTTGATCGAAAAGTAGAACGGGATCCTCATGTCATTGCGCTTGCACGTTGGCGCGTTGGAGTGAGCTGCCGACGACATCGCGGTTGCGACGTATGTTGGCCGCCATGTCGGCCGGCGCGTGGGCGGCGACGGGTGCTACCGATAGCGCTTGAAGGATCGTCTTCATGTCGGGTGAATTCATTACCTCCATGGCAGTGCGATTCACGCGTTCGACGATTGCAGGCGGTGTTCCCGCCGGTGCCAGCAGACCATACCATCCGCGGATGCGATAGCTTTCGAGGCCAAGCTCCTCGAAGGTCGGCACGTCGGGATAGAGCGGGGAGCGGGCGGTGCCGGCATAGGCGATCAATTTGAGCGTACCGTCGGCGATCTGGCGCTGGATCTTGTCGTCGAGCACGGCATAGGCGAGCTGGACATCGTTGGCCAGCAAGCCCTGGGTCAGATTGGTCACGTCGCGATAGGGAATGTGCGTCACGGCCCAGCCCGTCTCCTGGCGCACGGCTTCGAGGTACAGGTGGGAATTGCTGCCGATGCCGTACGATCCCCAGTTCAGCTTGCCGGGATGGGCGCGCGAATAGGCGACGACGTCCTGCAGCGTCTCCGCTCCCAGCTCCTTGCGGACCACGATGCCCGCGAGCTGGTTGGCCAACATGGCGACCGGCGCGAAGCCGTTGGTCGGATCATAGGGCAGGTTGCGGAAAAGGAAGACGTTGTTGGTGTAGGGTTCCGTGGCGGTCGTGCAGAACGTGTAACCGTCGGGCCGGGCGTTGGCGCAGGCTGTTGCCGCGATGATCTGGTTGGCGCCCGGCTTGTTGTCGACGATCACCGGCTGACCGAGTTCCTTCTGCAGGGCTTCGGCGAGCTTGCGGGTCAGCGTGTCGAGTGCCGCACCGGGGCCGGCCGCCGTGATGATCTTGATGGGACGATCCGGCCAGGTCTCGGCCCGGGCGGTCGAGGCAAGCGCCAGAAGCAGCGTCGCCAATACGAGTCTGAGCATCGCTATTCCTTCCTGAGATCCGCCCGTCGCCGCGTCAGGCGGCCGTGAGCTGGGTGCCGCCACAGACCGAGATGCATTGTCCGGTGACGTAACGCGACAGGTCGGTCACCAGGAACTCGAGAACGAGGGCGCAATCCTCTGGCGTCCCGTAGCGTCCAAGCGGGACGCGGCCGACATCGGCGGCGCGACCGATTCCCCGCGCTTCGGACTGTGCTTTCACGCGTGACGTCCAGATCAGGCCGGGCGCCATCGCGTTCACGCGAATGCCGTGCGGGCCGAGCTCGAGCGCCATGCTGCGCGTCAGATGCGTCAGTGCCGCTTTCGCTGCGCCGTAGAGTGCGCTCGATCCGCCGGCCGAGATGAAGCGGGCCGAGGCGGAGGACATGTTCACGATCACGCCCTTTCCACGCGCTTTCATCGCGGGAATAGCGGCCTGACTGCACTGCAGCGCCGTCATGAAGTTGAGGTCCATTGCCGCCCGGGCATCTTCCTCGATGACACAGGAAGGGCTGCTGCGCTCGACCGGCACGAGATTGCCGCCGGCATTGTTCACGAGGATGTCGAGCCGGCCGAAGCGATCGAGACACGCCTCTACCAGAGCACGGGCCGACGCTGGTTTCGTCAGATCGGTTTCGATGCGCTGAGCCGACCCGCCGAGCTGTTCGATCTCCTCCGCGACCGTCTCTGCCGAAAGTTCTTCACCGAAGGCGGAGGCTTGCGCGAAATCCAGGTCGGTCACCACGACGTTGGCGCCGAGACCAGCCAGATGGTGCGCAAAAGCGCGGCCCAGCCCACGCGCGGCACCCGTGACGATGGCAGTCTGTCCGTCGAGCCTCACGGCATTTCCTTTTGGTTTTCATATATGAACTAGTTCATATAATGAAATCAAAGGGACGACCCCAAGTCAAGGTTGCCGGAGGGCAGCGCGTTCGATCGTCAATCAGTGGGGTGGGTCGAACGCCGTGCCGCCGGCCAGCCAAGCGGCGCCCCGGCGGTACAGCGCCTCGACCTCGGGCCCCTTCAGGCCGGGCATGTCGCGCTTCACGCGATAGCCGATCTGCTCCTGCGCATAGCCCAGATGTCGGTAGCCCTCGGGCAAGGCGCTCAGGGCATCGCGGTCGAGCGACGGGGCGGAGGCCGGGTCGATCGGATCCAGCCGATCTTTTTCGTAGATGGGCTGGCGCCGGACGATGCCCCAGCGCTGCTTTCGCTTTTCGAGGAAATCGTAGAATCGCCCGGTGCAAACGACATCGCACGCGACGTCGTGCACGGCGGCTCTTTGGGAAATCGTCATCTTCGTTTGCGCGATGGCGCGGTCTCCCGCTAGATCGATGCTCGTCCCCCCGAGGAAATGCAGGATGCTGACGCCTTTGCTCCATCCCTCGCGACTGACGCGAATGAACTCGGCGGCGGGCCCCTGGAACCACGTGGCCGACATCCAGCCGTCTTCGGTCCAGACGGTCGCGAACCGGTCCCAGTCGCCGGCATCGCGCCAAACGACCCAGTTCTCCAGCAGTTCCCGAATGGCGAGCCGATCGACGAGAGCAGGATCGGTCACGCGCCAGTCGGCGGGCGTCACGGCAGGATTGGTCACGACCTGTTTCTCCTATAGAACTAGTTCTGAATATGAAACTTGAAGCAAAACCCACCGTCAAGTCGGCGGACCGCACGCTCGATCTCCTCGAATTCGTGGCTGAGGCCGAGGTGCCCCCGTCCTTCACGGCGCTGATGGCCGGCACCGGCATACCGCGCAGCAGCCTGTTCCACCTGCTCAACAACCTGCAGGCGCGGGACTATCTGCGCCAGGATGAAGGAGGCGGCTACAGGCTCGGGGAAAGATTCCGCCAGTTGGCGGCGCGGCTGGATACTCCGTCGCTGGCCACGATCGTCACGCCGCATCTGCGCCGGCTGAGCGGCGCCGTGAACGAGACCTCGGGCTTCTACGTTCGCCGCGGCGACAGGGTCGAAGTCGCGGCCACGATCGTCGGCGGGCAGGCGTTGAGCTTCACCATGAGGGAAGGCGATCTCGCACCGCTCTATGCCGTTTCCGCCGGCAAGGTCGTCCTGGCGCACCTGGCGGAGCGGGAGCTGGAGGCCTATCTCGCCGGCCTGTCGTTCGAGGCGATCACGCCGCGGACCTTGCGCTCCGTCAACCTGCTGCGAAAGGAAATCGTGGCGGCTCGGAAAGACGGGTTCGCCTATTCGAGGGAAGAGTTCACACCGGGAATCACCGGCATTGCGAGCGCGGTGACCCACGGGAACGAGCTGCTGGGTGCGGTGAACCTGGCCGTGCCCACCTCGCGTTTCACGGACAAGCAGGCGATTCTGTTCCGGCGGGAGCTCGCCAGCGTAGCCACCGCGTTGGCGCGCGCCTTGCGACCTTGAGGGTTTGTCGGGCCCGAGCCGTTCGCTGTCCCCGCTTGTCGCCGTCTAAGCCGACGTGCGGCGCGTGCTCAAGGCTTCGTCCAGGCATCGTATGATGGTGTGACCATCGACGGGCTTGCCGAAGAAGCCGATCGCGCCGGCTGCTTCGGCCCGGCGGCGGATATGCTCCTCGGGAAATGCCGTAATGAAGATGACCGGAATGGTGCTGCGCCGCGCCTGCAACTCGGCCTGCAGATCGAGTCCGCTCATCTTCGGCATCTGGACGTCGAGGATCAGGCAGGCGGTCTCGGTGAGCTGCGGCGACGTCAGGAAAGCTTCGGCGGAGGCGAAGACACATGCATCGTAACCCAACGACCTGACAAGGCTGCTCATGGCCGCTCGAACGGAGTCGTCGTCATCGACAATGGATACGAGGGGGATCTCCGACAACAGGTACTCCTTCAGAAGACGATCACGACGGCATGCGCGACGTCGTCCCCGACAGGAGGCCAAGGTGGCTCATCTCCGGCAGTTTGGGAATCATACAGACGTTTAGGACCTGCTGCCGTCCGGCCGGTGCAGTTCCAGGCTCTCCGCCATCCTCACAAGGTCTGCAAGTGACCTTGCCTGCATCTTCCGCATGACGTGGCCGCGATGCAGCTTGACCGTGATCTCGCTGAGACCGAGCTTGCCGGCCACCTGCTTGTTCATCAGGCCCGAGGTGACCAGGGTCATGACCTCGCGCTCCCGCGCCGTCAGCTGATTGAACGAGGCGCGCAACGAATGGTGCGTCCTCTCGGCCGCGCGTGCCTGCTCGTCGCGCTGCAGGGCCGCCGTCACCGCGTCCAGCATGTCCTGCTCGCGAAACGGCTTGGCGAGGAAGTCGACGGCACCCGCTTTCATGGCCCGTACCGACATCGGTATGTCGCCATGTCCGGTCATGAACACGATCGGGATCCGGATCTGCGCCGCCTGAAGCTGGATCTGGAAGTCCAACCCACTCACACCCGGCAGCCTGATGTCGAGCACCAGGCAGCTTGGGCCGTCGGCCCGCTTGTGCTGCAGGAACTCCGCCGTCGAGGCGAACACGTCGACCTGGAGGTCGACCGAGCGGAACAGGCTATCGAGGGCCTCGCGTATCGAGGCATCGTCGTCGACCACGAAGACGCGGCTCATGCGGCGAGCTCCTGCTGGAACGGCAGGGAGAATGCGAAGGTAGCGCCCGGTCCGTCATTGGCCGATGCCCAGATGCGCCCGCCATGGGCCTCGACGATGGAACGGCAGATCGACAGGCCCAAGCCCATGCCGGCCTCGCGCGTGGTGAAGAACGGACTGAACAGGCGGGCGACGGTCGATGCGTCCAGGCCGACGCCGGAATCCTGGATGGCGACCAGCACGCCACTCCCCTCGACGCTGGAACGAACCACGAGCAGGCGCGGCCGATCGGTGACGGACGCCAGCGCCTGCATGCCGTTCACCATCAAGTTGATGACAACCTGCTGCAATTCGATCCGGTCGGCAAGCACGGGGGCGAGCCCGGTGCCGAGATCGGCCGTCAAGGCGACGCGGTTGGCGAGGATCTCGCGTTGGAGAAGGCCGATGCTCTCGCGGATCACGTCGTTCAGGTCGAGCGGCTGCTTTTCCACCGGTGCCTTTCGGGCAAGCGCCCGCAGCCTTTGAACGACCTCGCTGGCGCGCGTCGCATCCCGGACGATTCGCTTCATGGCGCTCTCGACTTCGGGGAGCACCGGCTCCTTGCGGTTGAGCCAGCGCAAGCCTGCCTCGCCGTTGGCGACGATGCTGGCCAGCGGCTGGTTGACCTCGTGGGCGATCGAGGCGCTCATTTCCCCCAGGGTGGCGACGCGGGAAGCGTGCGCGAGGGCCGCCTGCATGGCTTGCAGCGTATCCTGGGCCTGGCGGGTTTCGGTGACGTCTATGACGGCGCCCACGATCTCCTCCTCGCCGGATCCGAGATGCACCCGGCGGGCGTGGACATGCAGGTGCTTGGTCGCATTGGCAGGGGCCAGCCAGCGCAGCTCGAAGTCGTAGTCCTGTCCGTTTGGCCGGCCAGGACCGAACGCCGCCTGCAGGTTGGCGCGATCGTGCGGGTGCACACGCTGCAGGACGAGATCGCGCGTCGGCTCGTCGTCCCGGTCGATGTCGAGAATGCGATAGCCTTCGGACGACAGGAAGATTTCGCCGCTCTTCACCTTCCAGGCGAAGTAGCCGGTCCGGCTGAGCGCCTGCGCCTCGTCGAGATAGGTCTCCGCGCGCCGGCGGTCGGCGTTCTCGGCCTGCAATGCCCTGTTCGTGCGGCCGAGAGCCTCGTTCGAGCGTGCCAGCGCCCGGCTGCTGCGGCGCTGCGCGGCGCTCAGCGCCACCACGAAGAGGGCGGTGACGAGAAAGAGTGCGATGCGCGGAATGTCGTTGGCGGCGACCTCGAAGGTTCCTTCGGGGGGCAGGAGGAAGAACGTGAAATAGAGTACCGCGACGGCGACGGCCAGGAGGCTGGGGCCCAGGCCGGCGGCCCAGGCGACGAACATGATGGCGCAAAGGAACAGGGAAACGTAGGGCATGGTCTGCAGGTAGGTTTCGAGCAGCCGCGCCATCGCGAACGCCGCCGTCACGGCCAGAACGGCAAGGCCATAGGCGATGACGGGCGAAGACGAAGGCCGCCACGAAAGAGGAAACGTCGACATCTGCGTGCCCATCACCCTAATCAGCCCCGCTCGATTGCTGAAAGTATACTTGCGTATAGCAGTGAGCGGAGTCGCACGCTTCCGCCCTCTCCCGCGAAACGGGAGAGGGGAACATGAAGGTAGGGCAAGCGGGCCGGCGTACGCGCTGATGATTAGGCGGTTTTCCGCTTCACTCCCAGCCGATGGCTGAGGCGGTCGAGATAGAGGAAGACGACGGGTGTCGTGTAAAGCGTGAGGAGCTGCGACAGCGCCAGGCCGCCGACGATGGCATAGCCCAGGGGCTGACGGATCTCCGATCCCGTTCCGGTCCCCAGCATCAGGGGCACACCGCCCAGCATGGCGGCCATCGTCGTCATGAGGATCGGGCGGAAGCGCATGACGCAGGCGCGGTAGATCGATTCTTCAGGGCCCAGCTTCTCAGTGCGTTCGACCTCGAGCGCGAAGTCGACCAGCATGATCCCGTTCTTCTTGACGATGCCGATCAGCAGGATGATGCCGATCATGGCAATCACGCTGAGGTCGAGGTGAACGGCCATCAGCAGAAGAAGGGCGCCGACGCCGGCGGAGGGCAGGGTCGACAGGATCGTGATGGGATGGATGGCGCTCTCGTAGAGAACGCCCAGGATGATGTAGACCGTGATCAGGGCCGCCGCGACCAGCAGCGGCGTGCCCGACAGCGAGGCCAGGAAGGCCTGCGCATTGCCCTGGAACGAGGTGGCAAGCGAGGCCGGCTTGCCGGTCTCCCGCTCCATCGTCTGGATGGCGGCGACGGCATCGCCCAGCGCCACGCCGGGACGCAGGTTGAACGACACGGTCACCGACGGGAACATGGCCTGGTGATTGACGACGATCGGCGCCGGCCGAATGTCGCTGCTCACCAGGGTGCTGAGCGGCACCTGCTGGCCGGTCGCCGAGTTCAGGTAGATGTCGTGCAGCGCCTGCGGGCTGTACTGGAAGCGCGGATCGACTTCGAGCACGACGTGATACTGGTTCAGGAAGGTATACATCGTCGAGACGATGCGCTGGCCGAAAGCGTCGTCGAGCACGTTGTCGATGGTGGATGGCAGGATGCCGAAGGTCGAGGCGACTTCACGGTTGACTGCGATGTCCAGCATCGGGCCGGCATTGGCCTGGTCGGTGGCGACGTCGATGATGCCGGGAATGGCCTTCATCTTCTCGAGAAAGATGGCGGACCAATGGGCGAGCTCGGTCGGATCGGCATCGGTCAGAGTGTACTGATACTGCGTCTTGGCCAAGCGCGCACCGATGGTGATGTCCTGCGCGGCCTGCAGATAGAGGGTGATGCCCTGGACCTTTGCGAGCTGCGGCCGCAACCGGTTGATGATTTCGTCGGCGCTGGCGTCGCGCTGGTCCAGGGGCTTCAGGTTCACGAACACGCGTCCTTGATTGAGTGTCGCGGTCGGGCCGCCCGGGCCGACATAGCTTCCGACCGAGGCGACAGCCGGATCCTTCAGCACGATGTTCACCAAGGCCTGTTGGCGCTGGGCCATCGCCGGGAAGGAGATGTCCTGTGACGCTTCCGTGATTCCGGTGAGCTGCCCGGTGTCCTGCTGCGGGAAGAAGCCCTTGGGGATCACGACATAGAGGTAACCGGTGAAGGCAATGGTGCCGAGCATCACCATCAGCGTCACGAAGCGGTGGCGTAGGACGACCTTCAGGCCCCTTTCGTAGAGCCGCAGCAGGGCGTCGAACGCCCGTTCGGACGCGCGATAGAGCCGGCCATGGCTGCGACGGCTTTCGTTCTTCAGCAGCCGCGCGCACATCATCGGCGTCAAGGTGAGCGAGATGACCAGCGACAGCAGCAGCGAGACGGAAAGCGTGACCGCGAATTCCTGGAACAGCTTGCCGACATAGCCACCCATGAAGAAGAGGGGGATGAACACGGCGATCAGGGAGAGCGTGATGGAGACGATGGTGAAGCCGATCTCGTGCGACCCCTTCAGAGCGGCGTCCATCGGGCTCAGCCCCTCTTCCAGGTGACGCACGATGTTCTCGATCACCACGACCGCATCGTCGACGACGAAGCCGACGCCGATCGAGAGTGCCATCAGCGACAGGTTGTCGAGGCTGTAGCCCAGGGCATACATCACGGCGAAGGTGCCGATCAGCGACAGCGGCACGGTCACGGCAGGAATGACCGTCGCCCAGAAGTTGCGCAGGAAGACGAAGATGACCATCACCACCAGGGCGACGGTCAGCAGGAGGGTGAACTGCACGTCGGCGACCGAGGCGCGGATGGTGGTCGTCCGGTCGGCCAGGATGTCGACCTTGATCGCCGGCGGCATCGACGCCTGAAGCTGGGGCAGCAGCGCCTTGATGCGGTCGACGGTCTCGATCACGTTGGCGCCCGGCTGGCGCTGGACAGCGAGGATGATCGCACGCTGCCGGCCGGACCAGCCCGCCAGGAGATCGTTTTCCGGCGCCTCGATCGCCCGGCCGATGTCGCGGATGCGGACGGGGGAGCCGTTTCTGTAGGCGACGATCAGTTCCTCGTACTTGTCCGGTTTCAGGAGCTGGTCGTTGGTGTTGAGCGTGTAGGTCTGGCGCGGACTGTTGAGCGTTCCCTTCGGCAAATCGACATTGGCCTGGCCGATGACGCTGCGCACGTCCTCGAGGCCGATGCCGCGCGCGGCCAGTGCCTGCGGATTGACCTGGATGCGGATGGCGGGCTTCTGCTGGCCGCCGATGCCGACCAGGCCGACGCCCGGGATCATCGAGATCTTGGGCAGCAGGATGTTCTCGGCATAGGCGTCGATCGTGGTGAGCGGCAGAGTGTCCGACGTCAGCGCCACCAGCAGGATGGGCGTTTCCGCCGGGTTCACCTTTCTGATGGTCGGCGGATAGGGGATGTTGGTCGGCAGGTAGGGACTGGCGGCATTGATCGCGGAAAGCACGTCCACGGCGGCACTGTCGATGGTGCGCGAGAGCTCGAACTGGACGGTTAGCGTGGTGACGCCGAGCGCGCTGGTCGAGGCGAGCTGGGTGACGCCGGGAATCTGGCTGAGCTGCTGCTCCAGCGGCGTGGCGACCGTGGACGCCATGGTTTGCGGGTCCGCACCGGGCAACTGGGCGGAGATCTGGATCGTCGGATAGTTGACGTTCGGCAGCGCTGCCACCGGCAGCAGGGTGTAGGTCACGAGGCCGCACAGCAGCAGGCCGGCCATCAACAGAACGGTCGCGATCGGCCGATGGATGAAGACGGCGGAGATGTTCATGGGATCGCCTTCTCGACGGCGCTCTGGAGATCGGCCTCGCGGGCGGCCTTGCCGTGGAGCAGGCGCACTGTGCTGTTCTCGGTCAGCCGGTACTGACCGTCGACGACGACGTTCTCGTTGGCGCTGAGGCCGCTGTCGATCAGCGCCTCGCCTCCGCTGATCTGCCCGACGGTGACGGGGCGGGCGCTCACCGTGTTGTCGGGCGCGATCACATAGACGTACGGCCCGTTCTGGCCCTGTTGCACGGCCGCCGCGGGAACGGTGAGGCCGTCCTTGCGAACCTCGAGGAGCAGGCGGGCATTGACCAACTGGCCCGGCCACAGGCGGTGGGCGGCATTTGGGAAGTTCGCCTTGAGCTGGACGGTCCCGGTCGACTGGGCGATCTGGTTGTTGACCAGCAGCAGAGTGCCTTCGTCGAGCTTGATCTTGTCGTCCTGACTGTAGGCGACGACGGTGAGGGGGCCCTTGGCCATCTCGGCCTGGATCGCCGGCAGTTTGTCCTGCGGCAGGGTGAAGATCAGGGAAATCGGTTCGATCTGCGTCACCACGACCAGTCCGTTGGGATCGGTCGGATGAATGATGTTGCCGATATCGACCTGCCTCACGCCGGTGATGCCCTGTATCGGCGAGGTGAGGTGGGTATAGCCGAGCTGGACTTCGGCCTGGGCGATCAACGCTTCGTCGGCCTTTATGGCCGCGTCGAGCTGGGCGACCTGTGCCTTCTGCGTGTCCGAGAGCTGCGAGGAAGCATAGCCCTTGGTCTGGAGGTCGGTGTAGCGGCCGAGATTTGCCAACGCATTGGCGAGCTGCGCCTGGTCCCTGTCACGATTGGCCTTCATTTGCTGGAGCTGGGCCTCGTAAGGCCGCGGATCGATCTGGGCGAGCTGGTCGCCAGCCTTCACCGTCTGCCCCTCGACGAAGGTGATGCTGGTGAGCTGGCCCTGGATCTGGCTCCGTACGACGGTGGTGT
>MKRV01000065.1 GCA_001897995.1 Alphaproteobacteria bacterium 65-37
CGCAGCGTCGCCAGTCTTTCGACCCGGCGTGCGCGATGGTCTGCCGTGTCGAAGCGCAAACGGAAGTAGCCGGCTTTGCCGGCATTGGCCTTGCGCGCTGTGAAGCTACGGACGACGGCCGTCCAGCCGGGACCGAGAACGGTATCGGCATGCAGGAAGAGGAGCCAGGCGGCACGGCCGGCTTCGGCGCCCGCCGCGAGTTGCGGGCCACGACCGGCAACGGCCGAGATCACGACCGCGGCGCCGGCCTGGCGTGCGAGGGCGACCGTCTCGTCGCGCGAGCCGCCGTCGCTGACGGTGATGTGCAGGTCGAGATCACTGCTCCCGGGAGCCGCGTCTCCGAGGGCCAAAAGCGTGCGCTGGAGCGTCGGTGCGGCGTTCAACGTCGGAATGACGACGTCGAGGTCGGTCGTCGCTACTGGCTGCAGGCCGCACCGCCCAGAACACAGAACTTCGCACAATGCGGATGGTTGAGGGGCACGTCGCCGACGCTGTCGGCCAGGGTCGTGCCCAGCTCGAACTGCGGGTCGTAGGGCAGCAAGGTACAGGCAACGACGGCCGGCCGCTCGGCACCCTTGCGCTTCACGATCATGCGGGCGGAGGCACACATCACGCTGTCGGGCGATTTCTTCAGGATGCCCCAGCAGGCCGTGGTGATCTCGGGCACGTCGACCGTCGGATCCATCTCGGGAAATAGCACGAGCGTGACCGGGCTGTCGGCATCGATCGATACACCGAGCTCGTCGAACAGGCGGGCGTAGCCGGCCCGCACCTCCTGCTCGGTCTCGTGGGAGAAACGGCGTCCCGCGATGTGGACGTCGAAGCCCTGGTCGCTCAGCCATTTCAGACCGTCGATCGTCGGCTTCCAGCTCTGCGCGCCGCGCTCCTCTTCATGCAGCTTGCGGTCGTAGTGATCGACCGAGACGCGGAGTGTGAGGTTGCGGCCATGCTTGTGCAGAAGCGTCAGCAGGGCAGGCTTCATCTTGTGCATCGGCTTCATGGCGTTGGTCAGCACCATCGCCTTGAAGCCGCGCGACAGTACGTCGTCGAGCATCGCCGGCAGGTCGCTGTTCATGAACGGCTCGCCGCCGGTGAAACCGATCAGCCGGGTGGGATGGCTGTCGCGCTCGATCTCGTCGAGATAGGCCGCGACCTCGGCTGCCGTGAGATAGACCAGCCGGTCGTTTCGCGGTGAGGACTCGATGTAGCAGTTGCGGCAGGTGAGATTGCAGAGCGTGCCGGTGTTGAACCACAGCGTATCGAGGGATTTCAGCGCCACCTGGGCCCGCCGTTCGCCCTTGGCGGTGAGGGACGCATCCTTGAATTTCGCAGGATCGAGCAGAACCGGCAGCATTGACGAACCCTGTAAGCGAACCCTGTCAGCAACTGCCGCGAGCCTAGCACAATCCGCTGGGCGGCAGGGGGTGCGGCAAGGAGTTGCGAAGCCGTTACCGGATCACGTCCGCGTGCCTCGACCACGGCTGCATGCTTGGCTAGGGTTCGCCAACTTCAAAGAGGAACCTGATGCTCGACGACAAGGCTCTGGACACTATTTTCCGCTCGGCCCGCACCCACAACGGCTGGCTGCCCAAGCCCGTGACCGACGAGCAGCTGCGCGCCCTCTACGATCTCCTGAAGTGGGGGCCGACCTCGGCCAACTGCCAGCCGGCGCGGATCGTCTTCGTGCGCACCAAGGAGGGCAAGGAGAAGCTCCGGCCGGCGCTGAGTGCCGGCAACACCGAGAAGACGATGGCGGCGCCGGTCACGGCGATCGTCGCCTACGACCCGGAATTCTACGAACACCTGCCGCGGATGTTCCCGCACGACCAGACCGCCATCACCTGGTTCAAAGGCAAGCCGTCGGCTGAGCCCACGGCCTTCCGCAACGGCAGCCTGCAGGGCGCCTACCTGATCATCGCGGCGCGCGCGCTCGGCCTCGACTGCGGCGCCATGAGCGGCTTCGACAATGCCAAGGTCGACCAGGCCTTCTTCCCCGACGGCAAGTACAAGTCGAACTTCCTGTGCAACATCGGTTACGGGGATTCGGCGAAGCTCTTTACCCGCAGCCCGCGTTTCACCTTCGAGGAAAGCTGCACGCTGGCCTGAGGGCTGGCACGAGGTGCGGCGCGCAGGGCGTTGCGACGCTTTGCGCGACCAACCGCTGATCGAAAAATCAGGTTCGCTCTGCGCAGGCTGGCGCGGGCGGCCCTGCTGGTGGGGATGATGGCGATGTTCTAACACTCCGGTGGACCCCTCGACGGGGTGATCATTTGAGGGTGACCAACAATGCAGCTCGACAAGACAGTATCAGCGGTCGTCACGGGCGGGGCGTCCGGCCTCGGCGCCGCGACATCGCGCATGCTCGCCTCGCATGGCGTGAAGGTCGGGATCTTCGATCTCAATGAGGAACTGGGCGAGAAGCTCGCCAAGGAAATCGGCGGCGTCTTCTGCAAGGTCAACGTGACCTCGACCGAGGAGGTCGAGGCCGGCTTCGCCAAGGCGCGGGCCGCCAACGGGCAAGAGCGCATCCTGGTGAACTGCGCCGGCGTCGGCGGTGGCGCCCAGAAGACAGCGTCACTCGACAGGACGACCGGCGCGCCGAAGGAATATCCGCTGGAGAACTTCGAGCGCATCATCAACGTCAACCTGATCGGCACGTTCCGCTGCATCACCAAGTCGGCGGCGGGCATGCTGACGCTCGCGCCGCAGCCCGACGGCGATCGCGGCGTGATCCTCAATACGGCATCGGTTGCGGCCGAAGACGGCCAGATCGGCCAGGTCGCCTACACCGCATCGAAGGCCGGCGTCGTCGGCATCACGCTGGTCGTGGCGCGCGATCTCTCGAATGAGGGAATTCGCTGCAACACCATCCTGCCCGGCATCTTCGACACGCCGCTGCTCGCGCGCGCACCGGAGAACGTCAAGGCGGCCCTGGCAGCCTCGGTCCCGTTCCCCAAGCGTCTCGGCCGCCCCGAGGAATATGCGCAGGTCGCTCATACGATGATCACCTGCGGCTACTTCAACGGTGAAGACGTGCGTATAGACGGCGCCATCCGCATGGCGCCACGCTGAGCTGAGACCTGAGGAAGGAGAGAGCAATGACCGAAGCATGGATCATCGATGCCTGCCGTACGCCGCGCGGCGTCGGCAAGGCCGGCAAGGGCGCGCTGTGGGAGATTCATCCGCAGCAGCTCGGTGCGACCGTTCTCAAGGCGATCGCCGAGCGCAACAAGATCGACACCAAAGAGATCGGCGACGTGATCTGGGGGACAGCCGCCCAGGTCTCGAAGCAGAGCGGCGACCTCGGCCGCATGTCGGCGCTCGACGCCGGCTATGACGTCAAGGCGAGCGGCATCACGATCGACCGTTTCTGCGGCTCGGGCATCAGCGCTGTGAGCCTGGCCGCCGCCTGCATCAAGTCGGGCATGGAAGATCTGGTGGTCGCCGGCGGCACGGAAATGATGTCGATGGACCGTAGCCGCGGCAGCGGCCCGCCGGTCATGGACAACGGCAATCTGCGCCTGCGCCTGCATCATCCGCAGACCCACCAGGGCATCTGCGCCGATGCTATTGCCACCTTGGAGAAGATCCCGCGCCAGGCTCTGGACGAGGTGGGCTATGTCAGCCAGCAGCGCGCCGCCGTTGCCATCTCCGAGGGTCGCTTCAACAAGTCGCTGATCCCCGTCTACAAAGAAGACGGTACGCTTGCGCTGGAGCGTGAGGAGTATCCGCGTCCGCAGACGACGCGCGAGGGTCTGGCACAGCTCAAGGCCGCCTTCACGGCCATGGCCGACGCCCCGCTCGACGACAAGGGCATGACCTACCGCTCGCTTATCCTGCAGGCCTATCCCGACCTGAAGATCGAGCACGTCCATCACGCCGGCAATTCCTCCGGCGTCGTCGACGGGTCGGCCGCCGTGCTGCTCGCGTCGCCCGACTACGCCAAGGCCCATGGCCTGAAGCCGCGCGCCCGCGTCGTCGCCATGGCGAACATGGGCGACAGCCCCGAACTGATGCTCAATGCGCCAGTGCCGGCGGCCAAGAAGGTCCTGGAGAAGGCCGGTCTCAAGAAGGCCGACATCGATCTCTGGGAGATCAACGAGGCCTTCGCCGTCGTCTCGGAGAAGTTCATGCGCGATCTCGATCTCGATCGCGACAAGGTCAACGTCAATGGCGGCTCGATTGCGCTCGGCCATCCCATCGGGGCGACCGGCGCCATCCTGATCGGCACCGCGCTCGACGAGCTCGAGCGGCAGAACAAGCAGTTCGCGCTGGTCACCATGTGTGCCGCGGGCGGCATGGCGCCCGCGATCATCATCGAGCGGATCTGAAGCCTGCTGCTCCTCCCGCTACGGCGGGAGGAGCGGGTTTCATGCGCCCCGGGTTTCGATACCCGGGGCTTTTGATTCGGGAGCCCTGATCTCACGGACGACATTGACTCGCCCTTCACACGGTGTGAATTTTCCGCTGCAAAAATACGGTCTCAGGAGGATAGCCATGCCACTGAGTTACGCTCCGTTTGTTGCCAGCGACCGCATCCATAAGGCTGCCGCGAACGCTCCCTGGATGAGCAAGGGCGAGACCAGTAATGGCGTCGCCATCCTGCAAGGAGCCCTTGCCGACCTCGGCTACAAGTTGCCGATCACGTTCAAGAAAAGCGGCTTTCCCGACGGCATCTATGGGGCGGAAACCAAGAGTGTCGTCTACCAGTTCCAGAGTGACCAGAAGCTCGCTGGTAAGGATGGCGCCGCCGGCGCCGAGACGATTGCGCGTCTCGATTCGCTGCTGGCGGCCCGGAAGAAGTCGCGTCCGTTCATCCGGATCAGGCCCCTGATTCCGAAAGTGCCCAAGCTGCCCCCAGCTCACACGCTCGATGAACGATACAAGATCGGAAGCAGTGATCCGAGCATTCCGCGCGACGCCGGCGCCGGGGTCTACGATTCAGAGGCGATGGAATTGTCGATGTTTGCGCTGGCGCAGGTCATCACCGAAGCCCTGCCGCCTTTCGGGAGCTCGGCTGTTACTTTCTACGGAGTCAATTGCGCGATGCACCTGCGTCACTACATGTCCGCGTCCGGTCGACCGCTGACGATCGATCTCGAGGACATGGTCGACTCAGGTCCCACGCCCAGAGAACGCTTTCGTGACGAGGTCGCGCAGGCGAAGGCATTCGTCGAGAAGCTCGGTGTTGGCACTCATTCGATCACCTCCAGAAAGACGGAGGACAGCTACAATTTCGAAAGCGAAAGCAAGGATTGGTTCTACGCCGTCGGCGGCTACCATACTTGGGGCAAGGGCACCGCCACGGTCGCTGCGGGTGTCGACGGCTTGGAGTACGCGCTGGACTTCGAATACAGGTTCTTCGATCTCTACAACTGGGATGGCGGCAAATCGGTCCCGCTCGCGGGCGTTACCATCACCGATGAGTTCATGGGAACCTTCCATCGGCAAGGCTTGGCGCGGGAATTCGACATGAGAGGCTCGATCAAGCGGACCTTCCGGTGGCGGCAAGGCGAAGCCATCCCTGAGGAGCAGTACGAGCTCTCGGAGTAGCGCTGCGCGCGTGTCACACGCCCAGCGCCTTGCCGATCTGTTTCCAGGGCAGCGGAATCAGCGAGATCAGCGCAGCGAGACCGAACCCCAGGATCACGGCGCCCGAGGTGCGGTTGAGCCACAGCATGCCGGTGCCGGTGAAGCGCGCCCGGAGCGCCACCGACGCGGTGCAGATGATCGTCCACCAGGCGAGCGCGCCGCAGAACACGGCGGCGACCAGCAGCGTGGCGTCGGGCAGGCTGCCACCGACGCCGGCCAGGTCGCGGCCGGCAAAGGCCGCGCCGAAAGCCATCACGGTCAGCGGATTGAACACGGTGATGAAGAAGCTCGACGTCGTGTAATGCAGGTGTGTCGCGAGCTGATGCTCGCGGTCGTCGGCCACCGGATCGCCGACATTGCGCGGCCGATGCCGCATGGTCGTCCAGCCCATCACGACCAGGCCGGCGCCGCCGATACCGAGCAGCCAACGCTCGTGCGTCGCCACGAAGTTCTGCACGAAGGAAAGGCCGAAGGCGGCGACCGCGCCGAACACCGCATCGCCCAGGGCCGCGCCGATGCCGGTCATAAAGCCGGCCATGGCGCCGACGGTGATCGAGCGGCGGATACACAGCGCCGCCGCCGGCCCCACGGGTACTGCGATCAGGAAGCCGATCACCGCGCCCTCGATCGCGAGCGCTATGGGATTGAAGACGAAGCCGGGAACCTGCATTTCGGCGCTATAATTGTTCGGCCGTGAAACGCTGCGGGGGCGCGACGAGTTTCTCCTGGGCGGCGACCAGCTGCAGCTCGCGCTCGCCCATCGCCTGCGTGGCTTCGAGCACCGCGAAGATCGACGAGGCTGCCTTGCCAAGGGCGCCGGCGACGTCGCCGCTTTCGATCCAGTGGGCCGAGAAGAGGGCGGCGACCGCATCGCCCGTCCCGTTGGGGGCGATCTCGAACGGAATCAAAGGGGTAGCGACCCGCCAGGCGGCTTCGCGGGCGACGGCAACCATCTCGATCCGGTTCGCGGGCGCATCGGCGCGGCGCAGGCTGGTGACCAGGACGAGGCGGGGGCCCGTCCCGGGGGTGCCTCCTCGTCCACCGAGCAACGTGCGGGCCGCTGCCAGCGCGTCGTCCAGGCTGGCGACCTTCCGGCCGGTGAGATGCTCCAGTTCGAAATGATTGGGTGTCACCAGATCGGCGGCGGGAATTGCACGCTCCCGGAAGAAAACGTCGATCCCGGGTTTCACATAGATGCCGGTATCGATGTCGCCCAGCACCGGGTCGCAGCACCATAGTGCACGCGGATTGGCGGCGCGGACCCGCGATGCGGTATCGAGGATCACGTTGGCGAGGGCGGCGTCGCCGACATAGCCGGTGAGCAAACCGTCGCAGCGCGCGAACTGGCCCAGTGCCTCGACGCCCTGCACGATCTCACCGACCTGCTCGGCGGAGGCGGCGCGGCCGCGCCAGGCGCCATAGCCCGTGTGATTGGAGAACTCGACCGTGTTCACGGCCCAGACCTCGTGGCCCAATCGTTGCAGGGGAAAAGTGGCCGCCCGGTTGCCGACGTAGCCGTAGGCAACATGGCTCTGAAGCGAGAGGAAGCGCATGGACGAGAGCCACCTTGCCACAAGGAGGCCCGCCATTATAGTCCGCCGCGTTTTCGCCAAGGACCGTTGGGGAGCCCAGATATGTCCGCATCCGTTCGTCCGCGCCGCAGCGTCCTCTACATGCCGGGTGCCAATACGCGCGCCCTTGAGAAGGCGCGGACCCTGCCGGCCGATGCGCTGATTTTCGATCTCGAGGACGCGGTCGCGCCCGACGCCAAGGAAGCGGCTCGCGCCAATGTCGTGGCCGCGGCGCAAAGCAAGGGCTACGGCAAGCGCGAGATCGTGATCCGTTGCAACGGGCTTGCCACGTCCTGGGGCAAGGCCGACATCGCCGCCATTGCCAAGTCGGGCGCCGATGCCGTGCTGGTGCCGAAGGTCGAGAGCGCCGCCGAGGTCGCCAATGTCGTGGCGCTGCTCGATGCCGCCGGTGCGCCGAAGTCGATGGCGGTATGGGCGATGATGGAGACGCCGAAGGGCATCCTGCGCGCCGACGAGATTGCCGGTTCCCATCCGCGGCTCACGCTCTTCGTCATGGGCACCAACGACCTCGTGAAGGACATGCGCGCGCGCCACACGCCGATGCGCCTGCCGATGGTGACGGCGCTGGGGCTCGGCATGCTGGCTGCCCGCGCGCACGGCCTCACCATTCTCGACGGCGTGTACAACGACATCCAGGACGCCGAAGGCTTCCGCGCCGTCTGCCAGCAGGGCCTCGAGATGGGCTTCGACGGCAAGACGCTGATCCATCCCAGTCAGGTCGACCCCTGCAACGAGGTGTTCGCGCCGTCGGCTGCCGAGCTCGAGATGGCAGGCAAGATCGTCACCGCCTTCAAGACGGCGCAAGCCGAAGGCAAGGGCGTCGTCACGGTCGACGGCCGCATGATCGAGAACCTTCACGTCGAACAGGCCGAGCGCGCGCTGGCGCTGGCCACCGCGATCAAGGAGCTGCAGGCGGCATGAGCACCACGAGCAAGACCAAGAGCGAGGCGGTCGCCGGAAATTTCTTCGAGGATTTCCGCGTCGGCCAGGAGATTCGCCACGCCACGCCGCGCACGTTGACCGAAGCCGATGCGGCCTTGAATGTCGGTCTCTACGGCTCGCGCTTCGCGATCAATTCGTCGGACGAATTTGCCCGCGCCATCGGCCTGCCGCGCGCGCCGCTCGACGATCTCCTGGTGTTCCACGTCGTGATCGGCAAGACCGTGCCCGACATCTCGTTGAACGCCGTCGCCAATCTCGGTTACGCCGAGTTCCGCTGGGGTGTGCCGGTCTATCCCGGCGACACGCTGTCGTCGCATTCGAAGGTGCTGGGGCTGCGCGAGAACTCCAACCGCAGCAGCGGCGTCGTCTGGGTGCGCTCGACCGGCGTCAACCAGCGCGGCGAGATGGTGCTCGACTATGTGCGCTGGGTGATGGTGCACAAGCGTGATCCCAACGCCCAGGTGCCCGAGACCGTCGTGCCGAAGACCGCGCCGTCGGTGGCGCCAGCGGATCTCATCGTGCCGGCCGGCCTGAAGCTCGCAGGCTACGACGACGGTGCGGCGGGGTCGTCCTATCGTTGGGAGGACTACGAGCCCGGCGAGCGCATCGACCATGTGAGTGGCATCACCCTCGAAGATTCCGACCACATGTTCTCGACGCGGCTCTACCAGAATACCGCGCGTGTGCATTTCGACGCCTTCGCCGGCAAGAGCACACGCTTTGGCCGCCGCCTCGCCTATGGTGGCCACGTCATCTCGCTGGCGCGCGCGCTCTCCTTCAACGGCTTGGCCAATGGCTTCCGCGTTGCCGCCATCAATGCCGGCAGCCACGTGGCGCCCACCTTCGGCGGCGACACGATCTATGCGTGGTCGGAAGTGCTGGAGCGGGCGGAGCTGCCGGGGCGCAAGGATCTCGGCGCATTGCGAATGAGAAGCATTGCCGCCAAGGACTGTCCCTGCAACACGTTCCCGGGCAAGGGCGCGGACGGCAAGTATCACCCCGCCGTCGTCCTCGACCTCGACTATTGGCTGCTGGTACCGCGCCGCGCGGCCTGATGCGGCGTGTGAGTCGGTTACCTGCCGTCGACTGGTTCGGCGGCATCGGTTCGTTAGACGGATTTTCACTTGAGAATCCGAGGCTTACCGCACCTGCAGAGCCGACATTCGTTGACTTGAAGCGGTTGCGCGCTAAAAAAGCGCAGCCGCTTCAGGCATTTGAGGATTCAACGCGATGAGCGTCGCCAATCGGCCGGTCCATCGGCCGCTTTCTCCGCATCTGCAGGTCTACAGGCCGCAGCTCACGTCCATGCTCTCCATCCTGCATCGCGCCACGGGCATCGCGCTCTCGGTCGGGGTGCTCTATCTCGCCATCTGGGTGATCTGTGCCGCCAGCGGCGCCGGCACGTATGAGGCCTTCCGCGGCTTCAACAGCTCGATCATCGGTCGCTTTGTCCTAGGCGGATGGCTGTTTTGCGTCTTCTATCACCTGTTCAACGGCATTCGGCATCTCTTCTGGGATGCGGGCTACGGCTTCGAGATCAAGGACGCCTATCGCAGCGGCTGGCTGGTCCTGATTGCGACGGCGGTTGCGACGGCCTTGTCCTGGATCGTCGGCCTGCGGCTGATCTGAGGAGAAAGACATGACCGACCTCAGAACCCATCTGTCCCGCGCCCGCGGTCTCGGCTCGGCCAAGAGTGGCCTGCATCACTGGTGGGTGCAGCGAATTACCGCCGTGGCGCTGATCCCGCTGGTCGTCTGGTTCGCCGTCTCGCTGGTGATGATGAGCGGTGCCGACTATGCCACCGTTCGCGCCTGGATCGGCTCGCCGATCGTGATGGTGCTGCTGATCCTGACCATCGTCATCGGCCTGCACCACGCCCAGCTCGGCATGCAGGAGGTGGTCGAGGACTACGTCCATAGCGAAGGGTTGAAGCTGGCGTCGATCATCGCCCTCAAGTTCATCGCAGTTTTCTTCGGGCTGGCCGCTTCGGTGGCTATCCTGCGCATCGGATTCGGAGGCTGATCATGGCCGAAGCTAGCAAGAGCAACGGCGCCGCTGCGGGTACCTTCAGCATCGGCGGCAACGCCTACAAGATCATCGACCACGAGTACGACGTGGTGGTGGTCGGCGCCGGCGGGTCTGGCCTGCGCGCCACCTTCGGCATGGCCAACAAGGGCTTCAAGACGGCTTGCATCACCAAGGTGTTTCCGACCCGCAGCCACACCGTGGCGGCGCAGGGCGGCATCTCGGCGGCGCTCGGCAACATGGGGCCGGACGACTGGCGCTGGCACATGTACGACACGGTCAAGGGGTCCGACTGGCTGGGCGACCAGGACTCGATCGAATACATGTGCCGCGACGGCATCCCGGCGATCATCGAGCTCGAGCATTTCGGCGTGCCGTTCAGCCGCACGCCCGAGGGCAAGATCTACCAGCGTCCGTTCGGCGGCATGACGACGGAGTACGGCAAGGGCATCGCCCAGCGCACCTGCGCGGCGGCCGACCGTACCGGCCATGCCATCCTGCACACGCTCTATCAGCAGTCGCTGAGGAACCACGCCGAGTTCTTCATCGAGTATTTCGCGCTCGACCTCATCATGGACGACGGCGTCTGCCGCGGCGTGATGGCGTGGAACCTCGACGACGGCACCATCCACCGTTTCCGTGCCCACCGTGTGGTGCTGGCGACCGGCGGCTATGGCCGCGTCTATGCGACTGCCACCTCGGCACACACCTGCACCGGTGACGGCGGCGCCATGGCGCTGCGCGCCGGCCTGCCGCTGCAGGACCTCGAGTTCGTGCAGTTCCACCCGACCGGCATCTACGGGGCGGGCTGTCTGATCACCGAGGGCGTGCGCGGCGAGGGTGGCTACGTCACCAACGGCAACGGCGAGCGCTTCATGGAGCGCTACGCGCCGTCGGCCAAGGACCTCGCCTCGCGCGACGTCGTCAGCCGCTCGATGACCATCGAGATCCGCGAAGGCCGCGGCTGTGGCCCCAACAAGGATTACATCGAGCTGCATGTCGAGCATCTCGATCCGAAGATCATCCACGAGCGCCTGCCGGGCATCGCCGAGACCGCGCGCATCTTCGCCGGCGTCGACGTCACCCGTCAGCCGATCCCGATCCTGCCGACCTGCCACTACAACATGGGCGGCATCCCGGCGAACTATCATTGCGAAGTCATGACCGTGAAGAACGGCGATCCGAACACCGTCGTGCAGGGCCTGATGGCGCTGGGCGAGGCGGCCTCGATCGGCGTGCACGGCGCCAATCGCCTGGGGTCCAACTCCCTGCTCGAGCTGGTCGTGTTCGGCCGTTCCGCCGCCAATCGTGTGGCCGAGCTGATGAAGCCCGGCGAGACGCACAAGGACATGCGCAATGCCGGCGAGGAGGCGATCGCCCGCCTCGACAAGGCGCGCTTCGCCTCGGGCGGCACCAGCACGGCCCAGCTGCGCGCCAACATGCAGAAGACCATGCAGAACGACTGCGCGGTATTCCGCACGACCAAGAGCCTGGCCGAAGGCTGCCAGAACATGGACAAGGTGTACGCCGGCAAGGGCGACATCCGCGTCAAGGACCGCTCGATGATCTGGAACTCCGATCTCATGGAGACCTTGGAGTTCGAGAACCTCATCCTGCAGGCCCAGGGTACGATCTATTCCGCCGCCAACCGTCAGGAAAGCCGCGGTGCGCATGCGCACGAGGATTTCCCCGAGCGCGACGACAAGAACTGGCTGAAGCACACCGTGGTGTGGGTCGACGAGCAGACCGGCAAGACCCGGATCGACTACCGTCCGGTCAACCTTCAGCCGATGAGCAACGACGTCCAGTCGTTCCCGCCCAAGGCGCGCGTGTACTGAGCCGCGGCTACTGAGTTCGAGAGGAAGCGATGGCTGAGTTTGCTCTTCCCGCCAATTCCAAGATCGGGGTTGGCCAGACGTACAAGGCGGCTGCGGGCGCCAAGAACATCAAGACGTTCAAGGTCTACCGCTGGACGCCCGACGACGGAAAGAACCCGTCGGTCGACACCTACGAAGTCGACATGGACAGCTGCGGTCCGATGATTCTGGACGCGCTGATCAAGATCAAGAACGAGATGGACAGCTCGCTCACCTTCCGCCGCTCCTGCCGCGAGGGCGTGTGCGGATCGTGCGCGATGAACATCGACGGCACCAATACGCTGGCCTGCACCAAGTACATTTCCGAGGTGAAGGGCGACATCAAGGTCTACCCGCTGCCGCACATGCCGGTGGTGCGCGATCTGGTGCCCGACCTCAACGTGCCCTATGCCCAGCTCGCCTCGATCGAGCCGTGGCTGAAGTCGACGACCCAGCCGCCGACCCGCGAGCGCCTGCAGTCGCCGGAGGAGCGTGCCAAGCTCGACGGCCTGTGGGAGTGCATCCTGTGCTTCTGCTGCTCGACGTCGTGCCCCAGCTACTGGTGGAACGGTGAGCGCTATCTCGGCCCGGCCATCCTGCTGCAGGCCTATCGCTGGATCGCCGACAGCCGTGACGAAGCCAAGGGCGAACGCCTCGATCAGCTCGAGGATCCGTTCCGGCTCTATCGCTGCCACACCATCATGAACTGCACCAAGACCTGCCCCAAGCACTTGAATCCGGCGAAGGCGATTGCCGAGATCAAGAAGCTGATGGTGGAGCGGGCGGTCTAAGAGATTGATATAAAAAGAGAAATGACGGCCCGCCTTCGAGCGGGCCGTTTTTCTTTGTGCCGGCAGGTTGACTCGGTCGGTCGACCGAATTATGGATCAGAAAATCGGTCGGTCGACCGAATGACAACGAGGAGCGAACCATGCCCGGTATTGCCTCTGCGTTCTACGGCGTCGCCGTCTACGGCTTCTTCCTCGCCACGTTCCTCTACGCCATCGCCTTCGTCGGCAATCTGCCGGTTCCCAGGACCGTCGACCGCGGGCCCGCGACATCGCTCGGGGAAGCCTTGGTGATCGACGTGCTGCTGCTCGGGCTCTTCGCCGTTCAGCACAGCGTGATGGCGCGCCCCGGCTTCAAGCGCTGGTGGACCCGGTTCGTGCCGCCGCCGGTCGAACGCACGACCTACGTGCTGTTCGCGAGCCTCGCGCTTGCGCTGCTCTACTGGCAGTGGCGGCCGATCCCCGAGATCGTGTGGTCGGTCGCGAACCCGCTGGGCGCTGCCATCCTGCAGGCGGTCTTCTGGCTCGGCTGGGCCCTGGTCCTGTTCAGCACGTTTCTGATCAACCACTTCGAGCTGTTCGGGCTGCGCCAGGTCTATGCCAGGTTGCGCGGCAGCACCGTGCCGGCACCCGTCTTCAAGGCACCGCTGCTCTACAGGAACGTGCGTCATCCGATCTATCTCGGATTCCTGCTGGCGTTCTGGGCAACACCGACGATGACGATGGGCCATCTGCTGTTCGCTGTGGCCACGACGGGCTACATCATGATCGGCATCTACCTCGAGGAGCGGGACCTGGTCGACCTGTTCGGCGATCAATATCGTCGCTACCGGGAGCAGGTTTCCATGATCATCCCTCTGCCACGGAAGACGCCACGATGAAGGTAAAGCAGGCGACAGCGAGGAAAGTCGAGACCGACATCTCGCTGCTCGAGGCGGCCCGAAAGGTCCTGTACGAAAAGGGCTATGCAAGCCTGTCGACGCGCGATGTCGCGGCGGCAGCCGGCGTGCCGCTCAGCCAGATCCACTATCATTTCGGCTCCAAGCAGGGCCTGGTGCTGGCGTTGTTCGAGTATCTCAACGCCCAGCTCCTCGGCCGTCAGGGGGCGTTGTTCGGCGATTCCTCGCTCAAGCTGTCGGAGCGGTGGGATCGCGCCTGCGACTACCTCGAGGACGACATCGCCTCAGGCTATGTCCGGGTCCTGCAGGAAATGATCGCAGCGAGCTGGGCCGACCCGGAGGTCGCTAGAACTGTCCGCGCGGGCCTGATGGGCTGGATCAATCTGATCGTCGAAGCCGCGCGCAAAGCCGCAGGCGAGGTCGGTGGGCTCGGCCCTTTTTCGCCGGAAGAGATCGGCGCGCTCGTCGCCAATGCGTTCATCGGCGCGGAGAGCCTCTATCTGCTCGGGGTCGAGCCGGCGGGCTCGCCGGCCCGGCTGGGCCTTCGCCGCGTCGGCGATCTTCTTCGCACTCTGGAGGCGCACGCCGCAGCGAGGTGATCCGATGCGCGCGAAATTACCGGACCAGACTGGCTTCGTGACGCGTGACGGTGTTCGGCTTTACTACGAGATCTATGGAAGCGGGCCGCAGACGATGGTCTTCGTGCCGCCCTGGAGCATCGTCCATTCCCGCGTCTACAAGGCGCAGCTGCCCTACTTCAGCGAACGCTATCGCTGCATCGCTTATGACGGCCGCGGCAACGGCAAGTCCGACCGGCCGGACGCCGTCGCGGCTTACAGCCTGGACAACTACGTTGCCGACGCGCTTGCCGTCATGGAGGCGACAGCCACGACGAGTGCCATTCTTGTCGGTCTCTCTTTCGGCGGCATGCTGATCTCGGTGATCGCGGCCTATCATCCGGAGCGGGTGAAGGCGGCGATCCTGGTCGGAACCTCGGCGAGCATCGGGCCGAACAATCCCGGGACGTCGGTCGAGCACTTCCGCGCCGACGGCAAGCCGTCGCCCGACGGGTGGGACAAGTACAACCGCTGCCATTGGCTGTCGTCCTATCCCGACTTTGCCGACTTCTTCGTCCGCAACATCTTCTCGGAGCCGCATTCGACGAAGCAGATCGAGGATGCCGTGGGCTGGGCGGCGGAGACCACCGGCCCGGTGCTGGTGAATACCGTGGATGCCCGTCCGATGCCGCCCGCCTTCGACACCAGCGAGGCGATGTATCGCAGGATCCACTGCCCGACCCTGATGATCCACGGCGAGGACGACCGAATTCAGCTCCATGCACGGGCCGAGGCCGTGGCGGCGGTGACCGGTGCCGAGCTCGTGACCATCCCGGGCGGCGGCCACAATCCCCTCGGCCGCATTCCGGCCAAGTGCAACA
>MKRV01000066.1 GCA_001897995.1 Alphaproteobacteria bacterium 65-37
AATGGCTGGCAGCGCTCGATGCCGCCGACATTCCGGCGATGCCCCTGCATACGCTCGACAGCCTGCTGGACGATCCGCACCTCCTCGAAACGGGCTTCCTCGATATCGCCGAGCACCCGACCGAAGGAGCGATCCGGCGCATCGGCGTGCCTTCAGGCTGGTCGGCGACACCACCACCGTCGATCGCACCGGCACCGACGCTCGGCCAGCACAGCGAGGAGATCCTGTCGATCGCGGGCCTCTCTGCCGCCGAGATCGCCGCGCTGGTGGCACGCGACGTCGTCCGCACACCGGCAACCCTCAAGGAGAGATAAAATGGGCCCACTCACGGGATACCGCATCGTCGAGTTCGCCGGCATCGGCCCCGGTCCGATGGGCGCCATGCTGCTGGCCGACCTCGGCGCCACGGTGCTGCGGCTCGTGCGCCCGGACAAGGTGCAAATGGGCAGCGAGAAGGTGCCGGGCTTCGACCTGACCTGCCGCAACCGCCAGCTTCTGACCGTCGACCTCAAGAGCAAGCAGGGCGTGGAGCTGGCGCTCGACCTGGTCGACAAGGCGGACGGCGTGATTGAAGGTTTCCGGCCGGGTGTGATGGAACGCATGGGGCTGGGGCCCGACATCTGCCTCGCGCGCAATCCCCGGCTCGTCTATGCGCGCACCACCGGCTGGGGGCAGGACGGCCCGCTCGCCGAGGCCGCGGGACACGACCTCAACTACATCGCCCTGAGCGGCGCCCTGCACGCCATCGGCCGAGAGGGCGGCCCGCCGGTGCCGCCGCTCAACCTCGTCGGCGACTTCGGCGGCGGCGCCCTCTATCTCGCCTTCGGCCTGGTCTGCGGCCTGCTCGAAGCGAAATCATCCGGTCGCGGCCAGGTCGTCGACATCGCCATGGTCGACGGCGCCCTGTCGCTGATGACGGCCTTCTACGGCAGTCACGCCTCCGGGCGTTTCACCACGGAGCGCGGCACCAACGTGGTCGATGGCGGCGCGCCCTTCTACGACGTCTACGCGTGCGCTGACGGGCACTACATCTCGATCGCCCCGATCGAGGATCGCTTCCGGACCGAGCTGTACGAGCGCATCGGCCTCGACCCGGCAGTCCTGATCGGCCGCGACGGGCCGGCGCACCGCCACGAGGTCAAGCCGAAGCTGGCGGCCCTGTTCAAGACCAGGACCCGCGACGCCTGGTGCGAACTCCTCGAAGGAACCGACGCCTGCTTCGCGCCGGTGCTGTCGGTCGCCGAGGCCCCGGACCACGCCCACCTCCAGGCGCGCGGCGCCATCATCGAGGTCGACGGCATCAAGCAGCCGGCGCCGGCTCCGCGTTTTTCGCGCACGCCCGCAGCACTGCCGCGGCCGCCGCACCGCACACCGCAATCCGGCGAGGCGGTCCTTCCCGACTGGGGCATCGACAGCGCCTCCGTGAAGGCCCTGCGCGAGGCTGGCGTGATCTCGTGAAGAACGAATGGAATCGAAGGAGCTGTGATGAGTGAGCTGGTGAAATTCGAAGTCGAGGCGCACATCGCGACGGTGACCTTGAACCGTCCGGAAATCCGGAATTCCATCTCGGGCAAGGAGATGATCGATGCCATTGTCGGCGCCGTCGAGCTGATCAACGGCGATCCCGGCATCCGCTGCGCCATCCTCACGGGTGCGGGCAGCGCCTTCTGTGCCGGCGGCAACATCAAGCTGATCGCGGCGGCCAAGGATCACGTGGATCCACGCCACCCCGCCCGCATCCGCCTTGGCTACCGGACCGGCATCCAGCGCATCCCGACGGCCTTCGAGGCCCTGGAAGTGCCGATCATCGCCGCCGTCAACGGGCCCGCCATCGGTGCCGGTTGCGATATGACCTGCATGTGCGATATTCGCATTGCCGGCACCAGTGCCCGGTTCGCCGAGAGCTTCATCCGCCTTGGACTGATCCCCGGCGACGGCGGCGCCTGGCTGCTGCCGCGGGTCGTGGGCTACAGCAAGGCATGCGAGCTTGCCTTCACCGGCGAGACCATCGACGCCGAAGTGGCGTTGCGCATCGGCCTGGTGTCGCGCGTCGTGCCGGACGGTGACTTGCTGGCAACTGCCCGCAACCTGGCCGGCCGCATCGCCGCCCATCCGCCCTATGCGCTCCGCATGACCAAACGGCTGCTGCGCGACGGGCGGCACGTGAAGCTCGACACGGCGCTGGACATGGCGGCCTCCATGCAATCGCTGGCGCATGCCACCGCGGACCATCGGCGCGCCATCGACGCCTTCATCGCCAAGCAGACGGCGGTATACACGGGAGAGTGAAAAGAATGCGCGGACCCTCATTGAGCGTCCAGTGGGCATCTTCAACTGGCGGGGCCTGCACTGTAGTCTGAGGAAGGGCCCGATCCTTCCTGGATCGGGCATAGCTGTTTTAGGACAAGATGACGGTCAGAACTGCCGATCGCACGCTCGACATCTTCGAAAGCTTCGCTCGCCGGCAGCGTCCGATCACGGTATCGGACCTGGCCCGCGAATTGTCGCTGCCGACCTCGACCTGCTTTTCGCTGGTCCGCACCTTGGCCGACCGGGGGTTCATCTATTATCTGCGCCCCCGCGGCGCGTTCTACCCGACCCGGCGGTTGAGCCAGGTGGCCGAGGCAATCGCCCATCACGATCCGATTGCACAGCATATACGGCCGCACCTCGAGGCGCTGCGCGACACCACGGGAGAAACCGTGATCCTGGGCAAGCTGCAGGGGCTGGGCGTCGTCTATCTCGAGATCGTCGAGTCGCCGCACGCCGTCCGATACACCATGAATGTCGGCGCGGTGCGCGAATTGCACGCCTCCTCGATCGGCAAGGCAATCCTGGCAGCCATGGACGAGGAGCCGCGCAATCGGCTTCTGGCAGAGCTAAAGTACCCGAAACTCACCGACAATACCCTGCGCAACCGAGCGCAGTACGAACGCAGCCTGGAGGAAGGCAGCAAGCGCGGCTACTGGACGAATGTCGGCGAAAGCTCACCCGACGTCATGGGTGTGGCGCTCCCGGTACGCATCTTCGGCGATCTCTACGGTATCAATCTGGTCGGACCGCAGTCGCGTTTCGACCGGCACCTCAAGTCGTACGTCGAGGCCCTCAAGGGGACCGTCCGCAAGGTCAGCGCGATCAAGGCGATCGTGAACGGAGAGCAGGCCTAGCTACGGCATAGAGACGCCCTCGCCCCGTCTTCGCGGTGTCGTATTCACACATCGTTCAGGCGTCCTCTCCGCCCACGGAGCGGCTTGGGACAAGCCGCGGAGTGGGGGGGGGGAGAGGAGGGGGCCCCATGCGCAGCATGGGGTAGGTGAGGTGGGTCAGAGATGTCTCAACGCACACGCCATTTCCGTGATCCACGCCCTCACCTCCCCCATGCTGCGCATGGGGCCCCTTCCTCTCCCGTTTCACGGGAGAGGACAGAAGAGAACGATGTGTGAATCCAACAGCTTCAAGTGGGGAGGCCAAAGAGGCGTGAATCCAACTGCCGTCTTCGCGGGCGGAGAAGACTCTTCGACGAAAACAAAGAACGACGGCTGACACGGGATAGCTGACACTGGCATGTCACTTGCTTAGGCTAGGGTCAGGGGAGATCGGGCGGTCGTCATGAGTATCCACGTCGCGCTGCATCATCGGACGACCTATCGGTACGATCGGCCGATTGCCTTGGGGCCGCAGATCGTCCGCCTGCGGCCGGCGCCGCACAGCCGCACGCCGGTCCTTTCCTACTCGCTCAAGGCCACGCCGGCCGAGCACTTCATCAACTGGCAGCAGGACCCGCAGGGCAACCACCTGGCCCGCCTGGTCTTCCCCGAGAAGACCGACCGGTTCGAAGTGACCGTCGACCTGGTCGCCGACATGTCGGTGATCAACCCGTTCGACTTCTTCCTCGTCCCCGAGGCCGAGCACTGGCCGTTCGCCTACGATTCCTCGCTCGCCGAGGAAATTGCCCCTTTCCGCAAGCTCGACCCGCCGGGGCCGCTGCTGCAGGCTTGGCTCGATACGGTCGACCGCAGCCGCCAGCGCACCATCGACTTCATCGTCGGCCTGAACGCCCGGCTGCAAAAGGAGATCGGCTACATCGTGCGCCTGGAACCGGGCGTACAGACCTGCGAGGAGACCTTGGGCCGCGCCAAGGGCTCGTGCCGCGACACGGGCTGGCTGCTGGTCACGATCCTGCGCCACCTGGGTTTCGCGGCACGCTTCGCCTCGGGCTACCTGATCCAGCTGACGCCCGATGAAAAGCCGCTGGAGGGGCCGGAGGGTCCCACCCACGACTTCACCGATCTTCATGCCTGGTGCGAGGTCTATCTGCCGGGCGCCGGGTGGATCGGACTCGACCCGACCTCGGGCCTGCTGACCGGCGAAGGCCATATTCCGCTCGCCTGCACGCCCGAGCCGTCGAGCGCCGCCCCGGTCGAGGGCCTGGTCGAAAAGGCCGAGGTGCAGTTCGTGCACGAGATGTCGGTGGCGCGGGTGCGCGAGACGCCGCGCACCACCAAGCCCTATACCGACGCACAATGGGCGAGCCTGCTGGAAGTCGGCGAAGCGATCGAGCAGGACATCGAGCGGCGCGACCTCAGGCTGACCATGGGCGGTGAGCCGACCTTCGTGTCGGTGGACGACATGGACGGCGCCGAATGGAACACCCTGGCGCTGGGGCCGGAGAAGCGCCGCCTGGCCGGCGTGCTGTTCCGCAAGCTGGCCGACCGCTTCGCGCCGGGACCGCTGCTGCATTTCGGCCAAGGCAAATGGTATCCCGGCGAGCAGTTGCCGCGCTGGGCGCTCACCTGTCATTGGCGCAAGGACGGCCAGCCGATCTGGCGCAACCCACAGCTCTATGCGCTGGAAGCGAAGCCCACCAATCCCACGACCGAGACGGCGCATCGTTTCGCACGTGCCTTCGCCGAGCGCCTGCAGCTCGACCCGGCCTATCTGTTCCCGGCTTTCGAGGATACCTGGTACTACCTGTGGCGCGAGCGGCGTCTGCCGAGCAACGTCACGGTCGACGCTGCCAAGGTGAAGGATCCGCTGGAGCGCGAGCGGCTGTCCCGCGTCTTCGAGAAAGGCCTCGAAACCGCCGTGGGCTACGTGCTGCCCGTCGAGCGCGAGCACGGCCCGCCGCGCAACGGCAATGCCAACGGACACGCCGGACGCTGGAAGAGCGGGCCGTGGTTCCTGCGTTCCGAGAAGTGCTACCTGATCCCCGGCGACTCGCCGATTGGCTTCCGCCTGCCGCTGGATTCGCTGCCCTGGGCGGCACCGCTGGATGCGGGCTTCATCGCCGAACCCGATCCGATGGCGCCGCATCCCGACCTGCCGCCGCTCGATGCTTTCCGCCGCGCCCCCGTGCTGCGCCAGCAGGACCGCCACAGGGCGCCGGACAATCCCGGCGACGGTGACGCGGCCCGCCGCGAAGCCTGGCAGCGGGCACTGGCGCCCGATCTCGCGCTGCAGCCCGGCGTCGGGTCGTCGCCGTCCTGGATCGTGCGCAGCGCCGTGGCGTTCGAACCGCGCGACGGACATCTTCACGTCTTCATGCCGCCGACCGAGCGTACCGAGGACTATCTCGACCTCGTCGCCGCCATCGAGGACACCGCCCAGGAGCTCGGCCAGCCCGTCTTCCTGGAAGGCTATCCGCCACCGGGCAGCGATTCCCGCCTGCAGAGCTTCAGCGTCACCCCCGATCCCGGCGTGATCGAGGTGAACATCCATCCCTCGGCCACCTGGCGCGACCTCGTGCAGCGCACCGAGATCGTCTACGAGGAAGCGCGCACGACCCGGCTCGGGGCGCAGAAATTCATGATCGACGGTCGCCACACCGGCACGGGCGGCGGCAACCATTTCGTATTGGGCGGTCCCTCCGCACCAGACTCACCGCTGCTGCGCCGACCCGACCTCCTGAAGAGCCTGCTGGGCTACTGGCTCAATCACCCCTCGCTCTCCTATCTCTTCTCCGGCCTGTTCATCGGCCCGACCAGCCAGCATCCGCGGGTCGACGAGGCGCGCAACGACGCGCTGCACGAATTGGAGATCGCCTTCCGCCAGATCTTGCCGGGACGCCAGGCGCCGCCCTGGCTGGTCGACCGCATCTTCCGCAACCTGCTGGTCGACGCGACCGGCAACACGCACCGCACCGAGTTCTGCATCGACAAGCTCTTCACACCCGACTCGGCTGCCGGACGCCGCGGGTTGCTGGAGTTGCGCGCCTTCGAGATGCCGCCGCACTGGCGCATGAGCGTCGCTCAGCAGGCCTTGCTGCGCGGCCTGGTCGCAAAATTCTGGGATCACCCGTACGACAGGCCGCTCAGCCGCTGGGGCACCCGCCTGCACGACGATTTCATGCTGCCACACTTTGTCTGGCAGGACTTCACCGACGTGCTGAGCGATCTCGCCGACGCCGGCTATTCCTTCGCGCCGGAATGGTTCGCGCCGCACTTCGAGTTCAGATTCCCGCGGATCGGCGAGATTGCCCAACGCAGCCTCGAGCTCGAGCTGCGCCACGCCCTCGAGCCCTGGCACGTGCTGGGCGAGGAGCCGGGCGGCGGCGGCACGGTGCGCTATGTCGACAGCTCGGTGGAAAGGTTGCAGGTCAAGGTGGCCGGCCTCAACGACCAGCGCCATGTCGTTGCCTGCAACGGCTGGCGCCTGCCGCTGCGTGCCACCGGCATCGCCGGAGAATATGTCGCCGGCGTGCGCTATCGTGCCTGGCAGCCGGCCAATGCGCTGCACCCCACGATCGGCGTGCACGTGCCGCTGGTCTTCGACGTCCACGACAGCTGGAACGGCCGGTCGATCGGTGGCTGCACGTACCATGTCTCCCATCCCGGCGGCCGCAACTACGACCGCATGCCGGTCAATGCCAACGAGGCCGAAGCTCGCCGCCGCGCCCGCTTCTTCCCGATCGGCCATACCGGCGGCGTTGCCGCAGAACCGCGCCCGCTCGACAATCCGGAACACCCGCTGACCCTCGACCTGCGGCGCGCCTGATACGGTAGACCTCGCGGTAGACCTGATCGGCGGCCCGTGCGATTTTGGCCGCTCTCGTCGACCATTCTTTCAATATTCTTCCACGGGCCCATGGAGTCGTTGCGCGGCCTCACTTCTTCGCCGGCAAGCGCGTATGACGAACTGGTCACGGGCCAGAAGTCGATCCGCTATCACTGGCAAGGCATTCTGAGCGTCATCCGCTCGCTTCCCGGCGGGCTGGGTGAACGTGTCGAGAGCGCGCGCCGCCAGCTCGAGGAGTCGGGCGCCACCGTCAACCTGCTCGACGACCGCGCCGCGGCCCGCTGGACCTTCGATCCGCTGCCCTTCGTGATCGCGCCGCACGAATGGTCGGCCCTCGAGGCAGGCCTCGTGCAGCGCGCCGAGCTGCTCGATGCCGTGCTCGGCGATCTCTACGGCCCGCAGCTCCTCCTCAAGGAGCGCGTGCTGCCGCCGATGCTGGTACATGCCAACCAGCATTTCCTGCGGCCCGTGCAGGTCACCGACGGCCAGGCGCCGGGACGCCACCTCGCCCACTATGCCGTCGATCTGGTGCGGCTGGGTGACGGGCGCTGGTACGTGCTGGCCGACCACACCGAAGTGCCCTCGGGCATCGGCTATGCGCTCGAGATGCGGCGCGTTCTCGCGCGCAGTCTGCCCGAGGCGTTCCGCTCCGTGCCGATCCGGCATCTGCGCCCCTTCGTCGATCGCTGGCACGATTCCCTGCTGGCGATGGCGCCGGCCGATGTCGACCAACCCAACATGGCGGTGCTGACACCCGGCTCCTTGTCGGCGACGTACTTCGAACACGTCTATCTCTCGCGCCTGCTCGGCGTGCCGCTGGTCGAGGGCGGCGATCTCGTGGCGCGCGACGGCCAGGTGTCGATCAAGACCCTGGCCGGCCTGCGGCCCGTGCATGTGCTGCTGCGCCGCCTGAACAGCGCCTTTGCCGATCCCCTGGAACTGCGCGCCGATTCTGCGCTGGGCATCACCGGCATGGTCGAGGCGACGCGCAACGGCCGCATCGCGCTCGCCAATGCCCTGGGCTCGGGACTGGTGGAAACGCCGGCCATGATTCCCTTTCTGGAACGGCTGAGCCAGCGCCTGCTGGGTCGCCGTCTCGACCTGCCGTCGCTCGACGTCTGGTGGCTGGGCGAACCGGCGGCACTCACCTTTGCCCTCGCCAATCTCGATCTGATGATCGTGCGGCCCTGCCTCGGTGCGGATCGCGAGCCGATCGTCGTCGGCATGCTGGAAGGCGCGGACCGCAAGGCGCTGGAAGAGCGCATCCGCGCCCAGCCCAGCCAGTTCGTGGCGCAGTATCCCGTGACGCCGTCGCTGACGCCGAAATGGGATGGCCAGACCCTCGCGCCGTCAGCCGTCGTGCTGCGGACATTCGTCGTCGCCAGCGCCGACG
>MKRV01000067.1 GCA_001897995.1 Alphaproteobacteria bacterium 65-37
CCGAACTCGTTGAAGTCGAGATAGAGGTTCTCGGGCGCGCCGAGATAGTTGTAGCGGATATAGCCGAGATCGAAGGTGAGCTTGTCGTCGAGGGCCTTGAGGCGGAAGCCGGCCGTGAGATCGAGTTCGACGGAGGCGCCGGTGCCGGGGAAATTGACGTTGGAGCCCCAGACGCCGACATAGGCGGAGAGGGGGATCTTCTCGGAGAAAGCCGGCGTCTCGTAGCCGACCGAAGCCTGGACCGCGACGTCCCGCTGGGTCTGGGAGATGCCGCGATAGGAGTAGTCGTTGAGGACGGCGAAGCTCGCGGTGAAGGTGCCGCCGAACGGTCCTTTCCAGACTTCCTTCTCGGGCGCTGCCTTCTCGGGGGCCGCAGGGGCCGCGGGCGGCGTCGCGGGCGCCGGCTGAGCCGCGGGATCCGGCGAGCCTTGGGCATAGGCGGCGGGCGCCGACACAGTGGCAGAGCCCAGCAGGGCGAGCGTCGTCACCGCAAGGCTTGCTGACTTCCTGAGCATATTTCGAATCCCCTTGTTATGGCGCGCAAAAGACGCGGGGCCAGCCTAGGAAATCCATGTCGGTGGCGGGGCGCGGCCGTAGGAAATTCATAAGGGCTGCGGCAGCGATCGGGGCGATCGCGAAATTCCTATACCGTTCCTATGCCTGCAGCGGCTTCGCCGGCTCGATTTCCTACGCCCGACACCCCTTCTATCCGGGCGAAGGAGAGTTCCATGTTGGACGTTCTGTTCTACGGCGGCGGCCTCGTGCTGTTCTGCCTGCTGATCGCCTACGAGCGCCTCTGCAATCGGATCTGAGGGCCGGGCGATGATTCTCGATTATGTCCTGGGCGGCGGTCTCGCCGCGATTTTGCTCGTCTACCTGACCGTCGCGCTGGCGCGCCCGGAAAAGTTCTAGAGAAAGTTCTGAGGCTGCCATGACCATCAACGGTTGGGTGCAGATCGCGCTCTTCATCGCGATTCTGCTGCTCGTCACGCGGCCGCTCGGCGGCTACCTCGACAGTGTCATGGCCGGGCGCCGCACTTTCCTCTCACCGGTGCTGTTGCCGATCGAGCGCGGTCTCTATCGCCTGGCCGGTATCGATCCCAAGGAAGAGCAGAGCTGGTGGCTCTATGCCCGTGCGATGATCGTCTTCCATATTGTGGGCTTCACCTTCCTTTACCTGCTGCTGCGCCTGCAGGACCTCCTGCCTCTCAACCCGCAGGACATGACGTCGATCCCGCCCGATCTCGCCGGCAACACGGCGGTGAGCTTCCTCACCAACACCAACTGGCAGAGCTACGGCGGCGAGAGCACCATGAGCTATCTCTCGCAGATGGCCGGCCTTGCGGTTCAGAACTTCCTGAGCGCCGCCACCGGCATCGCGCTGGCCATGGCCTTTGTGCGCGGCTTCGCACGCACGGAGGCCAAGGCCCTCGGCAATTTCTGGGCCGACATGGTGCGGGCCACGCTCTATGTCCTGCTGCCGGCCTGCATTCTGCTGACGATCTTCTACGTCTGGCAGGGCGTGCCGCAGAACCTCGCCTCCTACGTCGACGCGACGACGGTCGAGGGCGCCAAGCAGACCATTGCGCAGGGTCCGGTCGCCTCGCAGCTCGCCATCAAGATGCTGGGGACCAACGGCGGCGGTTTCTTCAATGCCAACTCCGCCCATCCCTACGAGAACCCGACGGCCTTCTCCAATCTGATTCAGATGCTGTCGATCTTCGTGATCGGTGCCGCCATGACCAACGTCTTCGGCCGCGCCGTCGGCGATGAGCGGCAGGGCTGGGCGATCTTCGCGGCCATGGGCGTGCTCTTCCTGATCGGAACCTTCTTCGCCTACTGGGCCGAGGCCGGCGGCAATCCGCTGATCGCGGCACTGGGTGTCGACAACACCGCGGGCAACATGGAGGGCAAGGAAGTCCGCTTCGGCACGTCGCTGTCGGCGCTCTTCGCCGTGGTCACCACCGCTGCCTCCTGCGGCGCCGTGAACGCCATGCACGACAGCTTCATGCCGCTCGGCGGCATGATCCCTCTGATCAACATGCTACTGGGCGAGATCATCATCGGTGGTGTCGGCGCCGGCCTCTACGGCATGTTGTTGTTCGCCGTGCTGGCGATCTTCCTGGCGGGCCTCATGGTCGGCCGCACGCCGGAGTATGTCGGCAAGAAGATCGAAGCGCGCGAGGTCAAGATGACCATGCTGGCCATCCTCAGCCTGCCGCTCGCCATCCTGGGGTTCACGGCGCTGGCCAGCGTCCTGCCGGTCGGCCTCGCCGGTCCGGCCAATGCCGGCCCCCATGGCTTCAGCGAGATCTTCTATGCCTACACCTCGGCGGCGGCGAACAACGGCAGCGCCTTCGGCGGCCTCTCGGCCAACACCGTCTTCTACAACGGCACACTCGCCATCGCGATGATGGTCGGCCGCTTCGCCGTCATCATCCCCATGCTCGCCGTCGCCGGCTCGCTCGCCGCCAAGCGCAAAGCCGCGGCCTCGGTCGGCACCTTCCCCACCCATGGCGGTCTGTTCGTCGGCCTGCTGGTCGGCGCCATCCTGATCGTGGGCGGTCTCACTTTCCTGCCGGCACTGGCGCTCGGGCCGATCGCCGAGCACTTCGCCCTGCTGGCCGGCACGCTGTTCTGAGAGGCGCTTCATGAGCAAGAGAGACAAATCGCCGTCGCTGTTCGATGCGGCGATCCTGAAACCTGCCCTGGTCGCGAGCTTCACCAAGCTCGATCCACGGGCCCTGGCCCGCAACCCGGTGATGTTCACCGTCGAGCTGGTGGCACTCGCCGCCACGGTGCTGACCGTGCGCGACCTGATCGTGGGGGCGCCGCGCACCGGCTTCGAGATCCAGATCGTGGTCTGGCTGTGGATCACCGTCCTGTTCGCCACTTTCGCGGAGGCTGTGGCCGAGGGCCGCGGCAAGGCGCAGGCCGACACGCTCCGCCGCATGCGCAGCGAGACCATGGCGAAGGTGCTGCTGGGCGTCGGCGACATGTTCGAGCCGCGCCGCGCCCATACGCTGAAGGTGGGCGACAAGGTGCTGGTCGAGGCCGGCGACCTGGTGCCGGGCGACGGCGAGATCATCGAGGGCGTGGCGACGATCGACGAATCGGCCATCACCGGCGAGTCGGCTCCCGTCATCCGCGAGGCCGGCGGCGACCGCTCGGCGGTGACCGGCGGCACGCGCGTCCTCTCGGACAAGATCAAGGTCCGCATCACGGCCGAACAGGGATCGAGCTTCCTCGACCGCATGATCGCCCTGGTCGAAGGCGCATCCCGCCAGAAGACCCCGAACGAGCTGGCGCTCAGCGTCCTGCTGGCGGGCCTCACCCTGATCTTCGTGCTCGCCGTCGTGACGATCCCGAGCTTCGCCGCCTATGCCGGCGGTGCGGTCTCGGTGGTCGTGCTGATTGCGCTGTTCGTCACCCTCATTCCCACGACCATCGGTGCCCTGCTATCGGCCATCGGTATCGCCGGCATGAACCGCCTGGTTCGTTTCAATGTGCTGGCGACCTCGGGTCGCGCCGTCGAGGCGGCGGGCGACGTCGACACGCTGCTGCTCGACAAGACCGGCACCATCACGCTCGGCAATCGCCACGCCACGCAGTTCATCCCGGTGAGCGGCGTCGGCGAGGACGAGGTGGCGCGCGTCGCCCAGCTCGCGAGCCTGGCTGACGAGACGCCGGAGGGCCGGTCAATCGTCGTGCTGGCCAAGGAGAAGCACGGCCTGCGCGGCATTGAAGTGGCGGACCTGCATGCCAGCTTCGTGCCCTTCACGGCACAGACCCGGATGAGCGGCGTCGATCACGAGGGCGCGGTGATCCGCAAAGGAGCGGTCGATGCCGTGATCGAGCATGCGCGCTCGCTCAAGGTTGCGCCGCCGGTGGAGGAGGTCAACCGCATCGCCTCCTACATCGCCAAGGAGGGTGGCACGCCGCTCGCGGTGTCGCGCAACGGCCAGATCCTGGGCATCGTGTACCTCAAGGACATCGTGAAGGGCGGCATCCGCGAGCGCTTTGCCGAGCTGCGCAGCATGGGTATCCGCACCGTCATGATCACCGGCGACAATCCGCAGACCGCCGCGGCGATTGCCGCCGAAGCCGGCGTCGACGACTTCCTGGCCCAGGCCACGCCCGAGGCCAAGCTGCGCCTGATCCGCGAGGAGCAGGCCAAAGGCAAGCTGGTGGCGATGTGCGGCGACGGCACCAACGACGCGCCGGCGCTGGCGCAGGCCGATGTCGGCGTTGCCATGCAGACCGGCACCAATGCCGCCCGCGAGGCCGGCAACATGGTCGATCTCGACAGCGACCCGACCAAGCTCATCGAGATCGTGGCGATCGGCAAGCAGCTCCTGATGACGCGCGGCGCGCTGACCACTTTCTCGATCGCCAACGACGTGGCCAAGTACTTCGCCATCATCCCGGCGATGTTCATCGCCTTCTATCCGCAGCTCGGGGTGCTGAACGTTATGGGGCTGGCCACGCCGCAAAGCGCCATCCTGTCGGCCATCATCTTCAACGCACTGATCATCATCGCCCTGATCCCGCTCGCGCTCCGCGGCGTGCAGTACCGGCCGAGCGGTGCGGCAGCGTTGCTGCGGCGCAATCTGCTGATCTACGGCATCGGCGGCCTCATCGTGCCGTTCGTCGGCATCAAGCTGATCGATGTCATCGTCGCGGCCACGGGCCTCGCCTGACCGGCCCGCGCCAAGGAGAGAATCATGCTTCGTCATTTCCGTGCATCGATCGTGATGCTGCTCTCGATGACCGTGCTGCTGGGATTGGCCTATCCCCTGGCCATGGTCGCCCTGACCGGGGCGGTCTTCCCCAGCCAGGCCAACGGCTCGCTGATCGTGCGCGACGGCAAGGTGATCGGCTCGACCCTGATCGGCCAGAACTTCACCGGTGAAGGCTACTTCCACGGCCGGCCGTCGGCCACGGTCGATACCGATCCCGCCGACGCGACCAAGACGGTGTCGGCGCCCTACAATGCCGCCAACTCGTCGGGCTCCAATCTCGGCCCCACCTCCAAGGCGCTGATCGACCGCGTCAAGGAAGACGCCGACAAGCTCGGCAAGGGCGTGCCGGTCGAGCTGGTCACGACATCGGGCAGCGGCCTCGACCCGCATCTCTCGCCGGCCGCCGCCGCCTGGCAGGTGGCGCGTGTGGCCAAGGCACGGAACATGCCGGAGGCCGACGTCCAGCGTCTGGTCGCACAGCATACCGAAGGCCGCATGTACGGCCTGCTGGGCGAGCCCCGGGTCAATGTCCTGCGACTCAATCTGGCCCTCGACGCACAGGCTAAGCGGTGACAATGATCGGGCCCAATGGCCCAGGCCGCTGACGACGCCCGCCCATCCCCCGACGCGCTGCTGAAAGCCGCGGAAAAGGAATCGCGCGGCAAGCTCAAGATCTTCCTGGGCGCCGCACCGGGCGTCGGCAAGACCTACGAAATGCTGTCGACGGCGCACCGCCGCAAACGCGAGGGTGTCGATGTCGTCGTGGGCGTCGTGGAGACGCACGGCCGGGCCGAGACCGAAGCGCAGCTCGCCGGTCTCGAGGTCGTGCCGCGGCGCGCCGTGGAATATCGTGGCCGTACGCTGCACGAGATGGACCTAGACGCCATCCTGAAGCGCCGGCCGGCGCTGGTCCTGGTCGACGAGCTCGCTCATACCAACGCCGAGGGCAGCCGACATCCCAAGCGCTACCTCGACGTCGAGGAGCTGCTGGCAGCCGGGATCGACGTCTATTCGACCCTGAACGTCCAGCACATCGAGAGCCTGAACGATGTCGTGGCACGCATCACGCGCATTCGCGTGCGCGAGACGGTGCCCGATCGCGTGGTCGATGCCGCCGACGAAGTCGAGCTGATCGACCTGACCCCGGCGGACCTGATCGCGCGGCTGGCCGAGGGCCGGGTCTATGTGCGCGATCAGGCCCAGCGCGCGCTGCGTCACTACTTCTCGCCGGGTAATCTGACGGCGTTGCGCGAGCTTGCGCTACGACGCACCGCCGTCCGGGTCGACGAGCAGATGCGCAGCTACATGCGCGAACACGCCATCACCGGTCCCTGGGCGGCCAGCGAGCGGGTCATCGTCTGCCTCGATCCGGGACCCGGCGCGGCCAATGCCGTGCGGGCAGCCAAGCGCAGCGCCGAAGCCCTCGATGCCGAGCTGATCGCGCTCTATGTCGAGACCGACCGTCACGCCACCCTGACCGAGCAGGAGCACGGACGGCTCACCGAAGCGATGCGGCTTGCGGCCCAGCTCGGTGCCGAGGTCGTCACCGTGCCCGGGCGGTCGGTCGTCGAGGAGGTCCTGGCGTTCGCGCGCCAGCGCAACGCCACACGGGTGGTGGTCGGCAAATCGCGGCGGTCGCGCTGGTTCGAGCTGCGCCACGGCTCGGTGGTCGACGAGTTGGTGCGATCGGGCTCCGGACTCGCCGTCGAGGTGGCGCCGTCGGGCGACCGCGAGCAGGCCACTGGTGCCAAGGACTGGCTGCGCGACGTGCCGAAGACGCCGGGGCCCTATCTCGAAGGCGTGATGACCACGGCGGCGGCGACGGCGATCGGCGTGCTGATCGACCGACTGATCGTGCTGCCCAATATTTCGCTGATCTACGTGGTGCCCGTGCTGGCCGCGGCGGCACGGCATGGCCTGGTGCCGTCGCTCTGGGTCTCCAGCTTGAGCGTCCTCTGCTTCAACTTTTTCTTTCTGCCGCCCCTCTACCAATTCACCATCACCGACCCTGCCAACGTCGTCGCGTTGTTCTTCTTCATGGTGGTGGCGGCGATCGCCAGCGCGCTGGCCGCCCGAACCCGCATCCAGACCGAGTCGGCGCGCCGCGAGGCGCGGACCACGGCCGAGCTCTATGCCTTCAGCCGCAAGATCGCCGGTGTCGTCGATCTTTACGATCTCCTATGGATCGTGGTCACCCATCTGGCGCGCCTGCTCAATGCCGACATCGTGGTCCTCATGCCCGAGGACGGCCGGTTGACCATCAAAGCGGCCTTTCCGCCGGATGACGAGCTGAGCGAGGCCGATGTCGCGGCGGCGCGCTGGGCTTGGGATGCCGATCGGCCGGCCGGTCGCGGCACCGATACCTTGCCGGGCGGGCGCTGGCTGTTTGTGCCATTCCGTACCAGCCGGTCGGCCATCGCCACGATCGGCGTACACCTGAACAAGGAAAGCCGCGAGCTGACGGCCGGCGAGCGCCGGCTGCTCGAAGCCGTGGGCAATCAGGCGGCGATCGCCATCGAGCGTGTGACCTTGGCCGAGGATATCGACCAGGCCCGTCTCGGCGCCGAGCGCGAGCGCCTGCGTTCGGCCATGCTGACCTCGGTGTCGCACGACTTGCGCACGCCGCTGGCGTCGATCATCGGCTCGCTGTCGAGCGTGCTGAGCTACGGCGAGCGCTACGATGCCGAAACGCGTCGCGACCTGCTGGCGACGGCTCTGGCCGAAGCCGAGCGCCTCGACCGCTTCGTGGGCAACCTGCTCGACATGACGCGGCTCGATGCCGGTGCCATCACGCCCAAGCGGGAGGCGGTCGAGGTCGGCGACCTCGTATCGACGTCGCTGCGACGGGCCGAGCCGCTGGTGAAGGGCCACGTCGTGTCGAGTTCGGTCGCGCCCGGCCTGCCTTCGCTGCAGCTCGATTTTGTGCTGGCCGAGCAGGTCCTGTTCAATCTGCTCGACAATGCCGCCAAGTACTCGCCGGCCGGCGGTCGGATCGAGGTGGTGGCCCGGCAGAACGGGGAACGTGTCGAGATCGCGGTGCGCGACGAGGGACCGGGCATCGCCGAGGGCGATCTTGACCGCATCTTCGAGAAATTCTATCGGGCCGATGCCGGCGATCGCCGCCGCGCCGGCACCGGCCTCGGTCTCGCCATCGCGCGCGGTTTTGTCGAGGCAATGGGCGGTACATTGGCGGTGCGCAATCGAGCCGATCGCAGCGGCGCGGAGTTCACGGTGAGCTATCCGGTTTCGAAAGATGGTGGCTGAACATGGCGGCTGAAGGCGCCACCATTCTGATCGTCGACGATGAGCCGCCGATCCGGCGCCTGCTGCGCACGACCCTGGCGGCGCACGAGTATCGCATCGTCGAAGCGGCGAACGGTGCGGAGGCACTGTCGGCCATGCGCCATCACCGGCCCGACCTGGTGCTGCTCGATCTCGGATTGCCCGACGTCGACGGCCTGGAGCTGATCGGCCGTCTGCGCGACCTCGGCCATGTGCCCATCGTCGTCCTGTCCAGTCGCGGCGACGAGGCCGCCAAGGTCATCGCTCTCGATGCCGGCGCCGACGACTATGTCACCAAGCCGTTCGGCGCCGAGGAGCTTATGGCGCGGCTTCGCGCCGCGCTCAGGCATCGGTTGCAGGAGCAGGGCGCCGAGCGCCTGTTCGCCAGCGACGATCTCAAGGTGGATCTGGTGCGCCGCCTGGTCGAGCGCGGCGGCGAGGCAGTCAAGCTCTCGCCCAAGGAATACGACATCCTGGAGCAGCTCGTGATCCATGCCGGCAAGGTGCTGACGCATCGCCATCTGCTGCGCGAGGTGTGGCGCGACGAATCGGTCGACCCGCAATATCTGCGGGTCTATGTCCGGCAGCTCCGGCAGAAGATCGAGGCCGATCCCGCCTCGCCGCGCCACGTCCTGACCGAACCTGGCGTCGGCTACCGGCTGGTCTGAGCGATGGTCCGAGCTACTTCGGTACCACCGCGCCGGTGGCGATGTTGAGGACGCTGCCGTCCTCCAGGCTGATGCGGTAGATCTCGCGCAGCACGTTGCCGGAGAAACCCAGCTCGACGATCGATACCGTGCGGAAAGCCGTGGCGATGCCGTCCGGCAGGATCTGGTTGAACTCCGCCGCCGTCCGGTCGAACGCCGCCTGGATCTCGGGCGTGAACTTGGCCATCGAATAGACCAGGGTGTTGTGCGGATTGTGCGGCCGCAGTTCCTTTCCGTCCTTCACGGTGTTGAGGCCGCTCACGCCGACCGTCTGCACCAGCTCCTTGGCGGCATCGCCCATCACGGCGTAGACCGGCCCGGTGACGCGCGGCAGCGGGCCGTCGCGCAGCGCCGTCAGGACCGGCGTCGCGGTGGTGTTGAAGGCCATCATGGCGTCGTAGCCGGGGCCTTCCTTGACGATGCCGAGGTCGAGCCACCAGGGATGGCCGGCGCCCTTGGCCGCTTCGGTCGTGTAGAAGGTCTTCAGCCGCACATTGAGCACCGGCGGCAGCTTGGGCAGCGCCTTCAGCATCTTTTCCGGCGTCGTCGGGTCGGGGTTGTGGATGTGCAGCACGGTGACGTGCGGGATGTTGAAGCGCAGGGCTTCGTCGACCAGGCCGGCGTTCAGCAGCTTTTCACGCAGCAGCCCGCCGATGGTGACGGCGAGGAGATCGTTCACTTCCTTCGGCAGGGTGTAGACCAGCCCGAAGGTCCGTTTGTGCTCGCGAAAGGTCGTCGAGCTCAGCACACTGTTGTCGACGGCGCCCTGGGCGAGGGCGGCCCCGCCCTGCAGCAGGGCCAGTCCGGTGACGGCAAGGACCGCCGCGCGGCCAAACAGCTTGAACCTCATGATGTCTCCCCTGAATGCAGATCCCCCGCGCACGCTAAGTGCACGGGGGATGAAACGCCACTGGAATGTCGGGGAGACCCGGTCAGGCAGCGTGGGGCAGGCGAGGCCGGGAAGGAGGGAGGCTGAGACGCGCGGCGCGCTCGGCGGGCGCGATGGTGTCCAGCACATGGACCAGTTTCTGGTCGTCCAAGGGGCCGAGCGGGGTGAGCGGCAGACGCAACCCGTCACCCATGAGGCCGAGATGATACAGCGCCCGCTTGAGCGGGATGGGGTTGGCCTCGAGGAAGAAGGCAGCATGCAACGGTGCCAGGATTCGCTCGAGCCGGGCGATCTCCTCGCCGTCGCGCGCATCGCAGGCCCGATGGAGGCCGGCGCACAGAGCGGGTGCGACATTGGCCGTGACCGAGATGCAGCCGTCGCCGCCGACCAGACGGAACGCGGCCTGCGTGCCATCGTCGCCCGACAGGAGCAGGAAGCGATTGCCCAGCCGCCGGCGCAGGCGCGGCACGCGCGGGATGTTGCCGGTGGCGTCCTTGAGGCCCACGACGCGCGGCAGGTCGGCGAGACGGCGCACCGTGACGTCGGCCAGGGCGCACGCCGTGCGCGACGGAACATCGTAGAGAAGGAGGGGAAGTTCCACGGCATCGTGGATCGCCTTGAAATGTGCGAACAGGCCGGCCTGGCTCGGCTTCAGATAGAACGGCGTCACGCAAAGCAAGGCGGCAGCGCCGGCCTTTTCGGCCGACCGCGCAAGCTCGACGGCCGTCTGCGTGTTGTTGCTGCCGGCGCCGGCGATGACTGGCACGCGGCCCGCCGCCGCGGCCACGGTGCGTGCGACCACGAGGCGATGTTCTTCCGGTGTCAGCAACGGCGCCTCGCCGGTCGTGCCGCAGGGCAGGAGTGCCGACAAGCCGTCGGCGATCAGGCGATCGCTCAGGCCTTCGAGCGCCTCGGTATCGACCTTGCCAAAGCGGTAGGGCGTGGGCAGCGCAGCCATCGAGCCGCGGGCGCGGGCAATGATATCGAACATGGGGAGGGCTCCTACGCAGCGAGCCGCGTCGAGAGCGCAGGCGCCAGAACGAGGCGGCGCGACAGATGATCGAAGGAAACGACGTCGAGGCCCGCCGCCAGGGCGTGCGTGCGGATCGCCGAAAGGCCGTTGGCGCAGGCGCAGTCCGAGCCTTCGACGACGACGCGTCCGGAGGCACCGGTGCGATTGCGGGCAGCTTGCAGGGCATCGTGCAGTTCGTCCTCGTTGGCGACGTCGACGATCCAGGCGAGGTCGGCGGACTCGCGGTCGGGCGAGGCGGAACCCGGGCGCAGGCTGCGGACGCAGGCGCAGCCGCGGTGCATCAGGGCGAGAACGATGGAGAGGGTGTGATGGCCGATGACGGCGACATGCGCCGTGGGAGGGAGATGGGCGACCGCCATCACGCGATCGACCAGGGTGTCGGACGAAACAGGGGAAAGCACGTCGACGGCGGTCATTGGTTTTCCTTTTCGAGATGGGACTCAGGCTGGAAAGCCGGCACGCAGCCGAAATAGAGGCGGCAGGTGAGCCGCACAGGTTTCGGGGCCGTGGCCGGCGCCGGCCACTGTTCAGGGACCACGCCGACACTGCTGGCGAGAGGTTCACGACTTGAAGAGGGAGTGGTCGCAGCCATGAGGGCGAGGACGGCAAAGGCCGTGCCCCTGAAAGTGGCGCGCCAAGTCGCTGATCTGACGACAGACATGGGTCGGCGTCTCCTGGACGACCGATCATGTAGGAGTACGGCCCGTATGAATTCGAGACGTCGGGGAAGGCCGCGGCATAGCCGTGGCATATAGGGCCGGAAAGCCTATTTCGGCAGGGATTCGAGCGCTTTTTGGGCGTCGGCGTCGTTCTGCGCCGCCGCCTGCTGCAGCCAGCTCCTGGCTTTTGTCGCATCGGCCACGAGGCCCGCGCCGCCCTTGGCCAGCAGCAGGCCGAGCTTCCGCTGTGCCTCGGCGACCCCGGCAAGGGCGGCCCGTTCGTACCAGTCGGCGGCGAGCGGGCCATCGTGCGGGAAGCCGGCCTTGGCCTGTGCCGTCGGATCGTAGAAGGAGGCGAGCTCGACTTGAGCCGCCGCATTGCCTTGCTCGGCGGCCTGACGGAAGACCAGGAACGCGGCCGCCATGTTGCCGTCCTTGGCGAAGTCGCGGCCCTTGGCCAGCATCGCTGCAGGCGCGGGCTTGGTCGCGAGATAGTCGGCCACCATTTCTCGCACCGACTTCTGCGGGGCTCCGGCATTGGCGAGCGGCGTCGGCGCGGCCGACGGCGGCGGCGTAGCGGCCACGACCGGCTCAGGCTTGTTGAGGTAGTTGGTCCAGACGTAGTAGCCGCCGCCCGCCAGGATCAGCAGGATTGCGGCGGCGATCATCCAGCCCGTGCCGCCGCGCCGCTGGGGAAGATCGGCCATCGGATCGCGTGCGGCGCGCAGCTCCGGCTTGGGCCGGGGCGGTGGTGGCAGCGGGTCGACGACGGGCGGCGGCGGAGGCGGCTCGGGTTCGACCTCGGCCGGCGGCCGCTCGCGGGCGCGGCGCAGCCGGACGATGTCTTCGGCAAAAGGATTCGAACCGTCGGAGGCGCCCGACGTCAGCATCGTGGGCCACGCCACCACGGTCGTTCCGACCACGCCGATGTCGGGCTCGCGTACCCTCAAGCGAACGGTCGCAATCCCGGCCAGGCGATCGCAGATCTCGGGACCGAGATGAAACTCCAGCACGTCGCCGCGTCGCCTGACCTGGTCGGGCATCAGCCAGGTCTCGGTGCGCCGCCAGCCGTCGTCGGCCAGGTGCGACTCCGGTCCCTGCTGGCGTTGGATCGATAAAGTGAGGCCCTCGGCCGCCGCTTCGAGCTCGGTCACGCGCAGCAGCGCATGGCCGGGTTGGGGCAATGGCGAGACGGAGGCGCGAACCGGCATCGACGCGATGCTCCTCAGGCCGGCATGGCGCGCAGGATGGCGCCCAGCCGGTCGTTCTGCTCCGGCGTGATCTCGCGGCCGCCTTCGTAGCCGACATTGTCCATGGCGAGCTGCAGGAACGCGCGCATCCAATCCTTGCAGTAGTCGGCATAGATCGGGGCGGGATCCTCGCTCAGGACGGGCACGCCGTCGGCCATGACGGTCGGTCGCTCGAAGACGCGGCGGGTCGGCGAATTGGGGGGCAATCCGGGCCGCTGGTCGAGTGGCAGCTTGTCGAAGCCCAGCGCACTCACATAGCCGTTCAGTGCCGAAGACGCTGTGCGCACCTGGCGCTCGGCGATCTCCTCCCACTTGGCGTTGGCGGCGTTCTCCAGTGCCCGCACCTCGTGGGACAGCTGGTCGATCAGCTTCAGGCGATGGGCGCCTACGATCAGCTCGTCGATCAGCCAGCCGAGATGCTGGCGGTCGACTCCGAAATGCGACAGCGCCTTCTCGTCGGCGCCGATGCGGCGCATGTTCTCCAGCCAGTAGTCGGCCGCCTCGCGGGCGAACCGCTCGGCGCGATCCTCCAGGACTCCGGACGGCGTCGGCGCGCTGCGTGCGGCCTCCTCGCCAAAGACGTCGGCGAAGATGGCGCCGAGATCGACGGCGGCGCCGGTCGATTGCGCGACGGGGCCCTGGGGCTTGCCGTTGCGTGACGGCGCCTCGTCGGCCGGTCGCGCCGTGGCGATGCGGAAATAGATCTCGCGCAGGGCGGTGTCGGCGATCTGCAGGGCCGCCACCAGCTCGCCGAACAGCTGCTGTTGGATCACATTGGCGAGGCCGCGCAGCACCGTATGCACGAGGTCGCGCTTCTTGGCGCGGGCGTCGCCGTCGGAGGCGCTGTGGAAGCCGGCGAGGCGATCGACCAGGCGGCGGATCTGGACCTCGAGCTGGCCGCGCACCTGCGCCCGCTTGATCGCCGGATCGCACACCGGGATCAGGCTCTTCACCAGATAGGAGACACCGCCGTCGTTGGCCCGGAACGCTTCGTCCCAGGCGCGCGCCGGATCGGCGAAGTGGCGGCGCACATCCTCGTTGCCGATGAAGTGCCGGCGCAGTTCGGTCGCGCGCTGCGCGAAAGCGTCGGCGACGCCGGTTTCGCGGCTGCCGTCATAGTCCATCAGCCGTTCGTCGATGACCGTGGGATTGCGCAGCCAGAAGGTGTTGTCGAACGGCCGGCCGTTCCAGTTGAGTGGCCACTCGCCGCGGAAGTTGTTGACCAGCGAGTTGCCGAGCCGGGCGCTCCAGCGCAGGTGGCGCGATTCCTCGGTCTCGCCTGCCTTCTGCTCGAACTCGCGGTCCATCTTGGTGAGCACCAGGAACAGCGCGTTCTTCTGCCTGGCGCGGTCCGCCGGTGTTGCACCGATCGTCTGGTCGATCCACGCCGTCATCATGTCGGAGAGGTCGCGGACCTCCTGGTTGCCGTCGGGGATGCAGAGCAGGATGGCCGACAGTTCGCGCTCCGCCGAATAGCGCTGGAAGAGATAGGCGACCTTGCCACGCAGCAGGAGCTCGCGCAGCGGATTGGCGCCCTCGGCGACGCCCTTGGTCTTGGCGACGTCGTCGAGCTTGGCGAGCTTCAGGCGCGATCGGGCACCGGGGAAGTCGAGCAGGTCGGTATGGTCGAAGAAGTCCCAGGGCTTTTCGGCGATCGCGACATTGAGCTCGGCCGTCAGCGCGCAGACCAGCGACCGCGGCAGGCGCGTGTCGGTCGAGTAGCGGCCGTCCGCCTGCTTGGGACGCACCTGCAGGGTGTCGTCGGAGTCCGCGCCCAGCCGGTCGAGGGTCAGCACGTCGATGATGCTCTTCTCGCGCGGGATCAGCGCATCCATGCCGAGCAGCGCCTCGGGGGCGAAGGCGAGCTTCTGCAGGCCCTCGTAAAGGGTCAGGTAGAGGTCGGTGAAAGGCTCGAAGTCGTACCACAGCACCGACCAGAGACGCGCGCGGTCGTGGCCCGAGAGGCGCGGCGCGAGGTCGATCGCTTCGCGCCAGTAGTCGGTACGCAGCTCGGCCGTGACGCCGGCGAAGAACGTGTCGAAATACTCGATCAGGTCGAGCACGTCGTCGGCGTCGAGATCGCCCACCGGCGTGGGCTGGGCCTTGGCGCGCAACTCGGCCAGGCGCTTGCGGATCGACGCGCCGTCGGGGCCCTGGAACTCGGCCTTCTGATGGTCGAAGTCGAGCAGGAAGGAATTGCCCAGGATCTTCACGATGTCGGTCTGCGTCAGCAGTCGCACCCGTACCGGGAACTCGGCGGAAACGTCGCTCAGCCCCAGGCCGAAGCGTGTGACGAGGCCCGTCGACTCGCGGTTGCCCGGTGGATTGATCTCGCGCAGGAAGTCGTAGCTGCGGTCGGCGAAACGCGCCTGCAGGGGGCGGCCGTCGCGGCTGGCGAGAATCGAAACGAGATAGGACTTGCCCGCCTGGCTTGGCCCGAACACGCCCACGCACATGCGGCGGCGGGCGGCGCGCGCCAGCTTGCGACTCTGGTTGCGGACCTTCTGCAGCTCGCTCACCAGCGACGGCGCCTGTTGCGCCACCGTCGGCGACTGCAGCGCGGCGCTTTTCAGCCAGGTCACGCCCTCGCTGGCGGCGACGGCCAGCGCCTCGCAGTCCTGGGCCAGTTTGAGATCGACTGTGTCCATGGTCCTTCCGTCAACCCTCAACCGGTCTTGAGCATGCCCGTGTCGAGCCAGTAGCCCTCACGGCGCGGTAAGGTCTGCAGTCGGAGCGTCAGGCGGTCGAGCGCCACGGCACGGCCGTCGCGATTGGTCACCTGACGCAAGCGGAACCGCTCGACGTCACCCGAGTCCTTGTCCTTGGGTTTCACGCGCGCCAGCGTGATCCTGAACGGCGTTTCGCGGGCATGCCGCTCGGCGAATTCCGGCCTGGCGAATTCCAAGGCATAGAGGCGCGCTGCCGGCCAGCGCACGAGATCGATCTGGCGGGCGCCCAGCCACATGGGGCCGCGAAACTCGAAGATGGTTTCCGGCAGCTCATACTCTCGATTGTCGAGGTCGACATCGCGATAGACCAGGTCTTCCTTCTGCAGGCGGCCGCCGCCGTCGAGCTTGCCGATGAACTTGGCGATGCTCTTGGAGCGCAGCAGGTCGGAGCGGAAGGAAAAGTCCGGCAGTTGCGACTGGGCAAGGGCTGCAATCATCGCGCCGACGGCCACCGTGGTCTTGGGATCCTCCACGCGCAGGCGCGCGTCGCGGAAGGGGTACCAGGCGCCGACGCGGTACTCGTGCAGCGAGATCACACGCTCTGGCGGCAGCGGCAGCAGCTCCATCACCAGCGCGCGGATGCCGGGCAGGCGCGAGGGCCGCCCCGAGAGCAGCAGCACGTCGCAATCGTAGGCGTGGACGATCTCGGCGAGCGGCGCCAGCACACGTGCCATCTCCGCCCGCACCGTCTTGTCGAGGCCGGGCAGGTCGATCGGGAAGACGACGGTGCGCAGGTCGAAGTTCTCCGCACCGCGCTTGCGCGCGGCTTCGTTCACGAAGGTGACGACTTCCTCCGAGGGGCGGGCGCTGCCGGAAAAGAAGGTCTCGTAGGGCCGAGACTCGGCGGCGACGACGCCCGAGGTCGGGTCGTAGCTTTCGGCGGCCCGCAGGAACTCGAGGGCGATCGGGTGGGCGATCTGCAGCGCAAACTGCTGGCGCAGGTTGCGCTGGATGACGTCTTCGCCGCCGCGGTCGCCACCCACCAGCTCGGCCAACAGGTCGGCCGGATTGGCGATGCCGGCGGTCCGCAGCGCCGCCTCGATCGGTGGCAGCACGTGCGCCTGCACGACGCGCAGCAAGATGTCGTCGCCCGCGACGTTGAAGCCTTCGCGGAAGCGCTGCTCGGGGAACAGGGTCACCGAGGTGCCGGCGCCCTCGAGACGGTAGGAGTTGATGATCAGGTCGGTGGTGCCGCCACCGACATCGATGCTGGCGATGCTCAGTGTCTCGCCCTCGCCCTCGCCGACGGCCGCGGGGTTACCACGGGGCTTGCGCGAGAGTTGGAAGAAGCGGCGGGCGTCACCGCCGAAATTGCGCGCGACTTCGGTGTAGAGGTACACGAGCTGCGTGCAGCTCGCCTCGTCCCAGTCGGTCAGCACGCGCGGCGCGGGGGCGGCGGCATCGTCGAGCTTCCAGCCCATCATCATCCACACGAGGTCGCGCGCGGCCTCGGCGCGCTTGCGGAAGATCAGCCGTTCAGCGAGCGGCATGCCGGTCGGCAGGGTGAGCACGATGCGGCGCAGCCGGCGTGGCGTCTCGGCATGGGCGCGCCGCCCGCGCTGCTGCGGCGAGTTCATCAGGGTCAGCGCCTGCAGCAGGATCTCGGAAAGCACGAAGGTCATCACCGAGGAGCGCGAATAGAGCGGCTCGAAGACCGGCAGATGATCGGCCGAATCGGCATCGACATCGACCAGGTGCAGCGGTTCGCCCTTCTGGTTGACGAGCTGCGCCATCGGCCCGGCGGCCGCCGGCATCGCCGTCTGGTCCTGGGCGTAGGCGACGTTGAAGCGCCATTCGCGCGTCTGCGGCTCCTCGTCCCACAGATAGCGCTTGGGGCTCGACATGCCGGTATTGCCCTCGGTGCCGCGACGGCGGGCGGCGAGTCGCGTCGCTTCGGGACCGACCCGCGTCATGGTCGGCCAGACGAAGGCGTCGGCCCGGCCGCCAAGGCGCGACAGATGGTTCTTGCCGAACCAGGCCTGGGCGAATTCGACGCGCGATTCGAAGGGCCGTGTGTGCACGACTTCGGGATGCGAGAGGTCGCGCAGCGAGAGCTCGTAGGAATCGTTCAGGTTGACGCCGAGTTCGCCGGCCGCCTCGATCAGGAGGCCGCAGGTCCGCGAATTGCCGACATCGAGCACGAGGTCGACCTCGATGGCGCCGCGGCCCGGCCGTTCGGCATCGCCCACCAGCTTGACCGGCGGGAAGTTGGCTGCTGCGGCGAGCAGACCGAGGAACGCCAGATAGCGGGCCAGCGACTCCTGCGGCTTCTGCTTGATGTCGTTGTCGATCTCCTCGGTCGTGGCGCGCGGATGGAGTTCGCGGAACAGCTCCTCGAGCCACTGCGTCATCCAGCTCTGGCGCAGCAGCCAGTGGTTGGCGCGCTGCTGCGGGGCGAGCGCGAACAGGGCGCCCGAGGTGACGTCCTTGGGCGAGGGGGCGAGATAGGCGCGGCCCTCGGCCTCGGCGATCAGGCCGGTGTCGAAGGCCAGCACCGCGCGATAGCGGTTGCCCTGTTCGTCGCGATAGCCCGCACCGTAGCGCGCTTCGAGATCGACCACGCGCACGCGCGCCCAGTCGGCCGGACCTTCGCGGAACTGGTTGTTCGGCCGCACCTGCAGGAAGGGCACCGGCACCCACTTGTCGAGGAACGGTGCCAGCGCATCCTTGGCGGTGATCACGAGATTGGGTTCGGCGGCGCGACGGCGGCCGTTCTCCACGACTTCGTATTGGCCGCGGCCTTCGTCGAAATCGAGCTGCACCAGATCGTCGACAGCGCGCGTCGCGGCAGTGTCGTGGAAGCCCCATTCGCGCACCTTGAGGCGCACGGGATCGAAGCCGAAATCGAGGAACTGAATGCCGGAGCGGGCAATCAGCGTCGTCGGGCTGGGGTAGCTCGGCAGGCGGGCGAGGTCGCTCATGTCACGTTCGTTTCGGCCAATCCGGTCAATCTAGGCATTCAACGGCCGATCTGCACGCGGTAGCTGCGCTTGTCGCCGGGCTGACTGCCGCTGCATTGCGCCACGCCCCCGGCATCGATCTCGCAATTGACGACGTTGCGGGCGTAGGTGCGGCCGTCGCTGCATTTGGGGTTCGATTTTTCCTCGATCACCAATTTTGCACCATCCCAACGGGCCTCGGCTGGCGCCTCGCAGGACGCGCCGTTCTTCTGGGTGAAGCTCACCTTGCCTTTGCCCTTGTCGTCGAGCGTGTAGGACGGGCGCAAATCCTTCTCACCGGTCGCCGTCGCCAGGCCGGTACGCGAGCGCCAGTCGCCCTGCAAGAAGGCGAGCTCCTGCTTCTGCTTGGCTTCCGGCGGCACGACCATGGGCTTGGGTTCGTCTTTCTTGTCGTTCTGCGCATTCTTTTCGTTCTGTGCGCTCTTGTTCTGTGTCGGGTCCTTGTGCTGCTCGTCGGGGCCCTTCATCCCGGGACCTTTGTCTGCACTCTTGTCGTCGGGTTTGTTCAGGTCCTTGCCGACAACGCCGAGATCGGCCGTCGGGTTGCCATCGGGATTGGCGCCGCGCTCGATCGGCGGGCCACCGACGGAGCCCACGATCACACCGCCCGGCGCAATGACACCGACCGCACAATCGCCACCGCGACGCGTCAGCTCGTCGGTCAGGCGGGCAAGCTCGAGGCGCAGATCCTCGTTGTCTTGCTGCAGGGTGGAAGCGCGTGCCTGCTGCAGTTCGAGCGGCTGGCGCACCGCGAAGCTCAAGGCCCGCTCGCGCGCTTCGGCTTCGAGAACCGGCTCGATGCGCGGCAGGTAAGGGCGCACCAGCCAAGCGAGCAGAGCCAGCAGCAGGAGCAGAACGACTCCGAGCAATAGCCACTGCCACCAGACAGTACGAGGTGCTGCAGCGGCCGTCACGGCTGGTGCAGAGGCCATTGTTGCGGTGGAGTACGGTGGTACGGCAGGTGCGATGGGCGGCGACGGCCGGGGCATCGTCGCCGGTGCCGGCGGTGCGCTCGCGAGAAAGACGCCGGGCAGGGCGGCATCCGCCGTGAAACCCCAGAACGCCATCACCGGCTTGCCGCCGACGACATAGAGCGTCTCTTCGCCGGGTGCGGTCAGGGCATGGCGCAGCAGGCGCGCGAAGTTGCGCTCGGCGCCGGAGCGTTCCGGCGCCTCCATCTGCGTCGCGAGGCCCGAGAGATCACTATGCAGGCGATGAACCGTGTCCAGGACCGCGCGCTGCTCGTTCTCGGGCAAGTCAGCGAGCCGACGGACGTCGCCGTCGAAGGGGGCATACCAGGCAATGCTGCGTCCACCGGGTTCCGCCTCGGGGATTGCCAGCAGATCGGCATGCTCGCGCGACAGCCGCGCGGCGATGGCGGTGCGCAGCTGGCCGGCGGCGCGCCAGACGGGATCGCCCGCCATGCCCATCGCGCGATAGCGTTGCAGCGGTTCACTGACAAGAAGCGGACCTGCAGCCATATCGATTCCTCAGCGACCACCGCGCGGGCAGGAGATGGAGTAGTTCCATCGCGTGCCCCAGATTTCACCCGTCACCACCACGTCGACCGAATAATCGCCGGCCACCGGCTTCCAGTCGAAGCCGAAACCGCCACGGCCGCTGCGTGGTCCGCCCGTGCCGGCGATCTGGTGGCCGCGATAGAAGACCTTGATGTCGTCCGGCCGCACGAAGAGCTGATAGTTCAACGCGACGAAACCCGGCTTGTCGCCGAGATAGTGCCGGTTGCGTGTGACACCTTCGCCGCCGGAATCGCCCGACCAGTCGCACGGCAGATTGCCCGGCGGCGGCCGCGTCACGGGGGGAGCCGGAGGCGCGGGCGGCGCGGCGGCCTGTTGCTGCGGCGGCGGTGGTGGTGGCGCCTTCGCGGCCGGTGGCGGCGGCGGTGGAGGCGGCGGCTTGGGCGGTTCGATAGGCTTGCACTGTTCGAGCTTGCCCTTGAGTTCGTCCTGCAGCGAGGCGAGTTCGGCCTTCAGCTTCTGCTCGTCGGCCTTTTCCTCATCGAGTGAGGCCTTGAGCAACGGCGTCGGATCGGGCGGTGCTTCCGGCGCGGGCGGCGGCGGCTCCTGGTGCGCGGCGACATGCAGCGACGGATCGACCGGGATGCAGGCGCGCAGCAACCATGAGGCCAGCAGCAGGAGAAGAAGCAGCAGCAGCCCGAACAGCAAGGCGCTGAGCCATGGCGCCCAGGCGAGGCGCTGGGACAGTGCGACGGCCGGTGCGCTGGCGAAGACGGCGGCCGGCGGCAAGGGCTTGGGCACGATCGCGAGCGGCAGCGGCTGCAGGCTTGCAGCGGCCTCGGCTTCGTAGCCCCAGGCCACGATCACTGGCTGGCCATCGACCACGAAGATGAAGTCGTCCGACGGGCGGGCGGTGGCGAGTTCCAGCGACCGGCCGATCAACCGCGCTTCTTCGCTGGTTGCCGAGGCCTGGAGTTGCCCGCCCAGCGTGCGGATGGCCTGGACATGAGTCTCGACGGTGCGCAGCACATCGGACCGTTCGTCTTCGCCGAGTTCGCTCAGCCGGCGGGCGGTTCCGCCCTGGGCGGCATACCAGTCGATGCCGTCGCCCGACTCGCGCATTTGCGGCTCGGCTAGAAGATTGGCCGGGCCATCGCCCAGGCGACGGCGAATCACGGCCAGGAGCTGGCCCGCGACGGCATGCAACGGATCCCCGCGCACGCCCAGGGGGCGCACGCCGAGCCGTGTCGTCATCAGCAAAGTGGGGCGTTCGCCCATGATCCCCGAGATGAGATGCCCATAGTGTTCGGGAGCATCATATCATCGGTCGAATCCGGCTTGTTTATGTCGGTTTGGACACAGATCCGCGGTGAATTATCGCCGGAGGTCAGCCGGGGCTGAGGAAGGCCGTCCCGCCGGACGCCTCAATTCGCACAATGGGTGTCGCGAACACCGTCGACAGCCGCTCCGGATCGAGGGTCTCGCGTGTCGGCCCGTAGGCCGTCAGGCGCCCGTTTTCGATGATGCCGACCTTGTCGGCATAGCGCGCCGCCATGTTGAGGTCGTGCAGTACCGCCAGGACGCTCAGCCCCCGGTCGACCCGCCGGCGTGCGCTCGACAGCGCGGCGTGCTGATGGGAGAGGTCGAGGCCGGAAATCGGCTCGTCGAGCAGAAGAAAAGGCCGGTTCGCGGGGTCGGCGTCGCACTGTGCCAGCACACGGGCGAGCTGAATGCGCTGGCGTTCGCCACCGGACAGAACCGTGTAGGGCCGGTCGGCGAAGGCGAGCGCCTCGGTCTCGTGCAGGGCCTGCTCGGCCAGCGCCTTCATCTGCGGCTCCGACAGTCGGCCGCGATGGGCGAGCAGCCCCAACATGGCGACCTGCAGGCCGGTGAAGTCGAAGGCGACGGTCGAGTGCTGAGGCAGCACGGCACGACGCAGGGCGAGCTCGGCCTTGCGCCAGTGCACAAGCGGCCGGCCGTCGAGCAGCACTTCGCCGGCGCTGATCGAGCGGTCGCCGC
>MKRV01000068.1 GCA_001897995.1 Alphaproteobacteria bacterium 65-37
AAGGGCCAGATCCATGGCGGCGTGGCGCAAGGCGTGGGCCAGATCCTGGGCGAACAGGTGGTGTGGGACCGTGAAAGCGGCCAGCTCCTGACCGCGAGCTTCCTCGACTACACCATGCCGCGCGCCGACACGATGTGCAGCATGGAGATCAAGTCCAACCCCGTGCCGACCAAATACAATCCGCTCGGCGCCAAAGGTGCGGGCGAGGCCGGCACCGTAGGCGCCATGCCGGTGGTGATGAACGCTGTCATCGACGCGCTGGCGCCGCTCGGCGTGAAGGATGTTCCCATGCCCGCCAATGCGCACAACGTCTGGCGGGCGATCCAAGAGGCGAAGAAATAAGCCGGGAGTGAGCCATGGGCCAGATCGTCGGTGCCGCCGTCGTTTCGCATCATCCCGGGCTGGTCCAGCCCAAGGAGGTGCGCGTCCAGCGTGGCAATGGGCGCGACTCCGATCTCATCGAAGGGTTCGATCGCGTGCGGGCCAGGATCGATGCCGTGAAGCCCGACACTTTCGTGCTGTTCGATACGCACTGGATCACGACCTCCATGCATCTCGTCGCGGGAGCGGCCCATTACAAGGGCCAATACACTTCCGACGAGCTGCCGTTTGCCATGTCGCACTTCTCCTACGACTATCGCGGTGCGCCCGAACTCGCCGCCCTGGTCGAGGAGGTCGCGGTGGAACGCAAGGTCGCCGCCCGCAATGCCAGCGAGGCGGCGCTGCCACTGCATTACCCCACCATCAACGTCGTGCATTTCCTCGGTCGGGGTGAAAAGGTCCTGAGTGTCGGGACCTGTCAGACCGCGAAGTTCCATCACTTTCTCCAGATGGGGGAGGTCCTGGCCGAAGCGATCCGCCGCTCGGACGCCCGCGTGATGCTGCTGGCCTCCGGCGCCATGAGCCACAAATTCTACGATCTCGATCATGTGCCGCCCAATCCGCGCATCTGGCATCCCGACAACGTGTCGGATCCCGCCAATCGTGCTCTCGATCAGGAGATCCTGGCGCTCTGGAAGGAGGGGCGGCACGACATCGTGCTCGACCGCTTCCCCGAGCTGGAAGCTGCGAAGTACGAGGGTCATGGCGCCCACTATGCCCAGATGATGGGCGCGCTCGGCGGCAGGAGCTGCCAGGCCAAGGGCACGCAGCTCTCGGATTACGAGAACGCGGCCGGCACCGGCAACGTCCATGTCTGGTTTGATCTTCAGTGAGGGGGAGTGAGTGAGATGAGCGTACTCGAGGGGCCGCACAAGGAGATCCGTCACGTCATGAAGGACGGCAGCGCCTACTGGGTCGAGTTCAAGGACGACCGGATCGTCTTTGCCGACGGCCGCAGCTGCAGGGAGGACGAAGTCGTGCACTTGCCGCCCTGCACGCCGACCAAGATCCTGTGCGTGCACGTGAACTACATCTCTCGCTACTACGAGTTCAACAACACGCGCGTGCCGCCCAAGACGCCGACCTACTTCCAGAAGCCCCTGACGGCGCTCAACGCCCACAAGGGCGAGCTGGTGAAGCCGCAAGGCTACAAGTACGTGAACTACGAAGGCGAGATGGCAGTCGTGTTCGGCCGGATCACCAAGAACGTATCGCGCGAGGAGGCCTGGGACTGCATCGCGGGTTTCGCGCCGGCGAACGACTTCGGCTGTCACGATTTCCGCGACACCGATGCCGGCTCCATGCTGCGCGTGAAGGGAATGGACGGCTTCTGTCCGATCGGGCCCGGCCTCGTCTCCGGCGTCGATGTTCGTCAGTCGACCTTGCGCAGCTACAAGAACGGCAAGATGGTGCAGGAGGGGGCGGTCAGCGAGCAGATCTTCGACTGCGGCTACCTGATCGCCGATCTGGCGCGCCATATCACCTTTATGCCCGGCGACATCCTGCTCACCGGTACGCCGGCCAATTCCCGGCCGCTCGAGGCGGGCGATACGATCGAAGTCGAAGTGACGGGTGTCGGCCGGCTGGCCAACAAGGTCGTCGAAACGCCGGCACCGCGCGCCGCCGAAGGTTTTCCGCCCAGCCCCGACAGCGAGGGCGTGCGCAAGGTGGCGCTCGGCAACGAAGAGCGCCTGCCCGACAAGTTCAAGGTCTCATGAAGCTGGAATCTGCGGAGGAAACCATGACAGGCATCAAAGCCGCCGAATTCGCCTTTCCGCGCATGGAGGCGCCGGACCTCGACGAGATGGAAGAGTTTCTCACCCATTTCGGACTGGTCAGGGCGGAGCGCACGCCTGATGCGCTCTATATGCGTGGCACGGACGGTCATCATCACCTGCATGCCGTGCACAAAGGCGGCACCCGGTTCATCGGCTTCGCCTATCACGCGGCCGACGAGGATGATCTGAAGCGGCTCGCCGGGCTGCCGGGGGCGTCAGGTATCGAAACCCTGAACGAACCGGGTGGTGGCAAGCGTGTGCGCCTGACCGAACCGAATGGCTACCAGATCGAGATCATTCACGGCATGAGCGGGGTGGCGCCGGCCCGGATCGAGCGGGATCTGCTGAACTCGGGCAGCGAACCCCATAGGCGAGCCGGTCGGTTGTTGCGCCTCAGCAAGTCCCCGACGCCCATCCAGCGCATCGGTCACGGCGTTCTGGCGACGCCCAAGGTCAAGGAAACGGCAGCGTGGTTCCGCACCACCCTGGGCATGATCTGCTCCGACGATGTCTACGCCGGCGACAAGGACAACGTGATCGGCTCGTTCAACCGGCTCGATCGCGGTGACGCCTATGTCGATCATCACGTCCTGTTCTGTGCGCACAATGACAAGCCCGGCCTCAACCACGTCTCTTACGAAGCGCACGATATCGATGCCATTTTCCAGGACCACGAGTATCTGAAGCGGCTCAAGAAGTACGATCACATGTGGGGTGTCGGCCGGCATCTCCTGGGAAGCCAGGTCTACGACTACTGGTGCGATCCCTGGGGACGTGTCCACGAGCGCTGGGCCGACACCGATCGACTGAACGCAGCCAACGGCAGCAATCTTCTGAGCGTCGAGGAAGGCTTTCTGTCGCAATGGGGGGAGGACCCGCCGGAGCGTTTCCTGCATCATGCGAGCCCCTGACCAAGGAGGTTCGAAAGATGGCCAAGCCGACTGCCAATCCACGCGACCAGCTCCGCGCCTTTGCGCCCAAGCTGATCGAGCTGACCGACGATGTGCTGTTCGGTGATGTCTGGGAGAGATCCGGCCTTTCCAAGCGCGACCGCAGCCTGATCACCTGTGCCGCCTTGGTGGCACTCAACCGGACCGAACAGCAGCGCGGCCATTTTACCCGCGCGCTCAACAATGGCGTTAAGAAGGACGAGCTGGTCGAGCTCATCACCCATCTTGCATTCTATTCCGGCTGGCCGACGGCGATGTCGGCGGCCAACGTCGCCAAGCAGGTACTCGAAGAAGAGGGAGAGAAGAAGTGAAGCTTTGTTATTTCAACGATTGGCGCCTGGGCGTTATCAAGGGCGACAACGTCGTTGACGTCACGGACGCCGTGAAGGACATCCCGCATCTCGATACGCGCGACCTGATCATTGGACTGATCGCGCGTTGGGACGCCTACAAGGCGAAGGTCGAGAAGGCGAGCAGTAAAGGCAAGGGACAGCCTTTGAAGGGCGTGCGCCTGCGGCCGCCCGTCCCGAAGCCCGGCAACATCGTCTGCATGGCGGTGAACTACATGGAGGACGGCACCCTGCCGGAGAAGCCGCAGATCAACGCCTTCCACAAGGCGGCGACGGCGGTGATCGGCGACGGCGACGCGATGGTGCTGCCCGATGCACCGGCCAGCATTTTCGAAGGTGAGGCCGAACTCGCACTGGTGATCGGCAAGCCGGCAACGCGCGTGTCCCAGGCCGACGCGATGAAGCATATCTTCGGCTACACCTGCTTCATCGACGGGTCGGCACGCGGCCTGCCGCCGCCGGGCAACGTCTTCTTCCAGATGAAGTCACGCGATACCTTCGCGCCGATCGGGCCCTGCATCGTGACGGCAGATGAGATCACCGACCCGCAAAATCTCGCCATCGAGCTCAAGAACAACGGCGAGACCATGCAGAAGTTCAATACCAACGACATGGCGCACCAGATTCCGCGCTGTATCGAATGGGTGAGCTCGATCCATACCCTGGAGCCCGGAGACATCCTCGCCACCGGCACCAACCACCGTGGGCTCCACTCCTTCATGGACGGCGATAAGATCGAGCTCTCGGTCGAGAAGGTGGGCACGCTGCATATCGGTGTGAAGGACGAGCTGAAGCGCCGCTGGGCGCGTACGACGCGACTGCAGCACAAGGAGAAGGGCGGCGAGGGACCGCATACGCCTCAACTCGAAGGCAAGTACGCCAAATAGAGGCGGCGACAGAACGCGGCGTAAGGGGTGGTGGCGCGATGAGCCGGTCCGTACTGACTCCGGCCGACCTGTTCGACAGCCGACAACACGGCTTTGCCCAGGTCGCGGTGGTCGCAACGCCTTTCGGCCGGGCGGTCCATGTGTCCGGGCAGGTCGCGTGGGACGCCAAGCGCAACATCGTCGGGCGTGGCGACATCGGCCGCCAGCTCGAAAAGAGCCTGGAGAACCTCGCGGCCGCGCTGGCTTCGGCGGGCGCGTCGCTGGACCAGGTCGGTGCGCTGCGGCTCTACGTCAAGGAAAGTCACATGCGGGAGGGCAGGGCTATCGGCGATGCGCTGAAAGCCGCGTTCGGCGACAACCCGCCCTGCGCGACATGGATCGGCGTGCCGAGCCTGGCCGACCCGGACTTTCTCGTCGAAGTCGAACCTTCGGTCGTCTTTTTGCCGACGGCTCCATAGTGAAAGAAAGAGCGCCGCGGTTTCCCGCGGCGCTCCTCGAGGCAGTAGGCTGCTACCTACTTCAAGTTAGTGGGTCAGCGCCGCCTGGCTGCCGGCAACGACGGGGATCGCGCGGGGCTTCTTCTCCTCCGGGATCTCACGCTGCAGCTCGATGGTGAGCAGGCCGTTGGCGAGCTTGGCGCCGGTGACCTTCACATGGTCGGCGAGCTGGAAGCGACGCTCGAAATTACGGCCGGCGATGCCACGGTAGAGAAACTGCTTCTCCTCCTGGCCGTTCGCGGGCGCAGTCTGGCCGGTGACCAGGAGCTCGTTCTCCTTCTGGGTCACGTTCAGCTCGGCTTCGGCGAAGCCGGCGACGGCCATCACGATCCGATAGGCGTTATCGCCTGCCTTCTCGATATTGTACGGGGGGTAGCCGTTGGCGCCGGCCTGGCTCGAGACGGAGTCGAGCAAATCGAAAACCCGGTCGAAACCCACGGTGGCGCGATAGAACGGGGAATAGTCGAAAGTACGCATTGTTCATCCTCTCCTGAGCGATGTTTGACGTCCCAGCCCCGAATGGGCACCGGGAACGATCTTGATTTAGGCGGGGAGAACGACTTTTCAAGGAACCTCGAAAAATTGAGGATTCTCGAGGGTCTGGGCCCATTTCGGGGCCAATCTGCGGCCCCGAGGAGGCCATTGCTAAGGGGCCGCGGCGATCACGGCGAAGCGCTTGCGGTATTCCGCCGGCGTCACGCCGACATGCCGCGCGAAGGCACGCCGCAAAGTATCGGCATCGGCAAAACCGCAATGTGCCGCGACCTGCTTGGGAGCCTCGCTTCCCTGTTCGAGAAGCCGCCGCGCGGCACTCACGCGTGCTTCCTCGACCCAGGTTGCCGGCGTGATGCCGACCTCGCTGCGAAACAGTCGCGAGAAATGGCGTGGGCTGAGATCCATGCGCCGGGCGAGGTTTGCCACGCTGTGGTCGAGCTCGGGGTGGGTCGCGACCCAGCGCTGGAGCTCCTGAAGCGCGGCCCGGCCGGTCGGTACGGCTTCGCCCTTGCGGCTGAACTGCATTTGCCCGCCGGGCCGCTTGAAGAACATCACGAGCTGGCTCGCCACGCGCCTGGCGATCTCATGGCCGAGATCCTCCTCGACGAGGGCAAGTGCCAGGTCGAGGCCCCTCGTCCACCGTCACATTCGGGAATTGTCTGGCCAATTGTTCCGCGACGGCCCAATGCGTGGTCACGCGCCGGCCATCGAGCAGGCCTGCCGAGGCGAGGAAGAACGCACCGCTGCACACCGATCCGAACCGCCGGGCCTTGCGGGCGCGAAGGCGCAGCCAATCGACGACGATGCCGTCAGCAGGCACCTCGGCCGCATTGGGGCACCCCGCGACGAGCAGGGTATCGATGGCTTCCTCGAAGTCGCGGTCGATGACCCGGTCCGGCATCAGCCGGACCCCCGACGAGCTGCGGATCGGGCCCGGTCTGCCGGCCGCGACGAAGAGCCGATAGATCTCGGCCCCCGCCTGGGTATTGGCCTCCGCGAATACGTCGAGGGGGCCGGAGACATCGAGAAGCTGCACGCCGGGCAGCGCCAGCATCACGACGGTTTTCGCCTTCGCCCGCATTTTTCCCCTTCGCCCGTTGCGAGTCCGCTTCGATCCGGTTTTGTCCGTTTTTAACGTACTACGTCAATAGAAGACGTACGACGGCAGACCTACTTTCTCGACGAACGCAACGCCCAGGAGAAAGTCATGTCAGGCATTGTCAAAGACGCCGCCATTCCCGACAGCAAGCTCGCCCGCACGATCACCGAGTTCATTCGCGACCGGGAAACCGAGCTGCTCTTCAACCATTCGAGTCGCGTCTATCATTTCGGTGCGCTGGCCGGCCTTCATCGCGGCCTGAGGTTCGATCGCGAGCTGCTCTATGCCGGTGCGATGTTCCACGACATCGGGCTGATGCCCAACCACAGCAGCAAGGACGAGCGCTTCGAAGTCGACGGCGCCTATGCCGCCCGCGACTTCCTGCGGAGCCAGGGTATTTCCGAGGACGACGCCTACACGGTCTGGACGGCGATCGCGCTGCACACCACACCGGGCGTGCCGCAGCACATGCACCCTGTCGTTGCCCTCGTGACCGCGGGCGTCGAGATGGATGTGCTGGGTCTCACCTACAGCCAGTACACCGACGCCGAGCGCGAGGCCGTCGTCACGGAGTTTCCGAGAACGCCGAAGTTCAAGGAAGACATCATCCAGGCCTTCTACGACGGCATCAAGCACAAGCCGGATACCACCTTCGGCAACGTCAAGGCCGACGTCATCGCCGACAAGGAACCGCACTTCCATCGCGGCAACTTCTGCAAGGTCATCCGCTGCTCGCAGTGGCACGGCTGACCCATTCCCCGACCTCGACCTGCTGGGCGGCCTTACGGCGTACAGCCAGCTGCCCCGGAAGGATCCGATCATGATCGACAAGAAGCCGTTTCTGACCCATGCAACCGGCACGCCGGTCAGCGACAACCTCAACATCCTTACAGCCGGCCGCCGCGGCCCGGCACTCCTCCAGGACATCTGGCTGATCGAAAAGCTCGCTCACTTCGATCGCGAGGTAATCCCCGAGCGGCGCATGCATGCCAAGGGGGCCGGCGCTTTCGGCACCTTCACGGTGACCCGTGACATCACCCGTTACACCAAGGCGAAGATCTTTTCCGAGATCGGCAAGGTGACGCCGATGTTCGCGCGCTTCTCCACGGTTGCGGGCGAGCGCGGGGCGGCCGACGCCGAACGCGACATTCGTGGGTTTGCCCTGAAGTTCTATACGGAGGAGGGTAACTGGGACATGGTCGGGAACAACACGCCCGTGTTCTTCTTCCGCGACCCCTTGCGCTTCTCCGACCTCAACCATGCGATCAAGCGCGACCCGCGCACCGGCATGCGATCGGCCGACAACAATTGGGATTTCTGGACGCTGCTTCCCGAGGCGCTGCACCAGGTCACGATCGTCATGAGCGAACGCGGCATTCCGAAGAGCTTCCGTCACATGCACGGATTCGGCAGCCACACGTTCAGCCTGATCAATGCCGCCAATGAACGGACCTGGGTGAAGTTCCACTTCCGCACCCGGCAGGGCATCCAGAACCTGACGGACGAGGAAGCCGGAGCGCTCATCGGACAGGACCGCGAGACCCATCAGCGCGACCTTTTCGAGAGCATCGAGCGTGGCGACTTTCCGCGCTGGACGTTGTTCGTCCAGGTCATGACCGACGAACAGGCCAAGGCATTCCCGTTCAACCCGTTCGATCTGACCAAGGTCTGGCCGAAGGCGGACTTTCCGTTGATCGAGGTCGGCCATTTCGAGCTGAACCGCAATCCCGAGAACTTCTTCGCCGAGGTCGAGCAAGCGGCATTCTCACCCGCCAATATCGTGCCCGGTATCGGCTTCTCGCCGGACAAGATGCTGCAGGCCCGGCTGTTTTCCTACGGTGACACCCAGCGCTATCGTCTGGGCGTCAACTTCAACCACATTCCGGTCAACGCGCCCAAGTGTCCGTTCCAGAGCTATCACCGCGATGGCGCCATGCGTACCGACGGCAATCTCGGACGCACGCCCAACTACTTCCCCAACAGCCTGGGAGAGTGGGCCGACCAGCCTTGGCTCAATGAACCGCCGTTGGAGATCGACGGTGCGGCGGCTCACTGGGATCACCGCGTGGATGACGATCACCACCAGCAGCCAGGCGATCTGTTCCGCAAGATGTCTCCTGCCCAGCGCCAGTTGCTGTTCGACAACACGGCCCGGGCGGTCGGCGGTGCGGCGATCCACATCCAGGAGCGTCACATCGCCAACTGCGCCAAGGCAGATCCCGATTATGGGGCCGGCGTCCGCCAGGCCCTGTCGGCGCTCGCCATCGTTCGCCCTGGTAAGCACGAGGCGGCCGACTAGGAGGCCGCGAGATTGCCGCCAAGGTCGAGGAGTGGCCTTGGCGGCTACCCTGTGCCGCCCCTCATGTCTTGCTGCCATGGACGGTCAACTGGAGGCCCGCGGGAAAACCGGCTCCGCAGAAGGTAAAAATTTCCCTGCCCGGGGTTTGGGCGGCAAGAAATGCTGTTCCGGCGAAAACCTTCGGGAATTCAAGTCATGGCGGATGTGCGAGATATCGCCAGATCAAAGGCGGTATCAGCATGTCCAAGCTCCTGCGCAAACCCGAAGCCGTTTTGTGGATTCTGTCGGTCTCACAGGCCGCCGGCATGCTGGCGCTCAACATCGTCTTGCGGGCCGCCGTGTCGTGAAACACCTGCCACTTTTCTTCGATCTCGCCGGCCGCCTCGTCGTAGTCGTAGGCGAGGGGACCAAGGCCGAAGGTCGGGCGGCGCTCGCCCGATCGGCCGGTGCTGCTGTCGCCCAACTCGCGCCGAGCCAGATGACGATCGAGGATTTCCGAGGTGCCGCGGCTGCTTTCATCGCCACCGATGATGTCGAGGGCGATAGCCGTGTGCAGGCCCTTGCCAAGGCGGCAGGGGTGCCGGTGAACGTTGCCGACCGGCCTGCGCTCTGCGACTTCATCCTGCCCGCAATCGTCGATCGCGATGATGTCGTCGTGGCGATCTCGACTGGCGGCGCGTCCCCCACCTTGGCGACGATCCTGCGAGCGCGCATCGAGGCCGCCCTGCCACAGCAGTTTGGCGCCCTTGCAAAATTGGCCGCGGCGTTCCGGTCCCAGGTCAACACGCTGATCGCCGACCCTGCACGGCGGCGGACCTTCTTTCGCCGCCTGATCGAAGGTCCGGCGGGCCGGCTGGCCCTGGCAGGCGATCAAGCCGGCGCGCGCCGGGCCGTGTTGACCGAACTCGATTCCGCCCGCAACGGCCAGACGCCGCAAGGTATCGCCCATATCGTGGGGGCAGGGCCGGGAGATCCCGATCTTCTCACCTTGCGGGCCGCCCAGTTGCTGCAGGAAGCCGACGCCATCCTGCATGACGACCTCGTCCCGCCGGAAGTGCTGGCCCGCGCCCGGCGCGATGCTGAGTTCGTCTCCGTGGGCAAGCGGAAGGGCCGTCCGAGCTGGGCTCAGGCCGATATCGACGCCGAACTGGTGCGTCGCGTGCGCGCCGGCCAGACGGTGGTGCGCCTCAAGGCCGGTGATCCGTTCGTGTTCGGCCGGGGCGGCGAGGAAATCGACGCTCTGCAAGCCGCGGGCCTGGCCTACACGGTCGTGCCCGGCATCACCGCAGCCCTGGGCTGCGCGGCCTCCGCCGGCATTCCGCTCACCCATCGGCGCATCGCTTCCGCCGTGACCTTCGTCAGCGGCCACAGCGCTCAGGGCAACCGGCGGCCGGACTGGGCGTCGCTTGCCACCAAGGGGCATACACTCGCGATCTACATGGGCGCCTCGGAAGCCGCTTCCGTGCGCGACCTTCTGCTGGACGCCGGCACGGATCCCACCACGCCGGTCGCCATCGTCGAGAACGGCTCGCGACCCGAAGAGCGGGTTTCTTCCGGCCGTCTCTCGGACCTGGCGCGGCTCGCTGCCCTTCACTCCCAGCGCAGCGACGCCGGTCCAAGTCTCATCATCGTGGGTGACGTGGCCGCCTATGCCGCGCGCAAGCCCGAACCGAATTTCGAATTCGCACAGGTGTCGTAATGGCCAAGAATCTCAGCGGCGATCTGCAGGTTGCTTCCGCCAATCGCCTGGCCGACGGCATCGTGGTCTGGCTCGACGATGCCGGACAATGGACCGATCGGCTGGAGCACGCCGCGATTGCCCGCGATCCGCGCAGCGCTGAAATCCTGCTGGAGCGCGCTCGCGCCGAAAGCTTCACGGTGGTCGAGCCTTATTTGGTCGCCGTCGCCGAGGACGAGCAGGGCGCACTGGAGCCGCTGTCGCTGCGCGAGAAAATCCGGGCCTCGGGCCTGACCTTCGAGGCGATCGCCGCCGAAGCGGTGCGTTATGCCTGACACCTACTTCTACCGCTACGACGATTTCGACCGCACTCTGGTTGCCGAGCGCGTCGAGCAGTTCCGCGACCAGGTGCGCCGCCGTCTGGCGGGCGAATTGACCGAGGAGCAGTTCAAGCCGCTGCGCCTCACCAACGGTCTCTACCTGCAGCTTCACGCCTACATGCTGCGCATCGCCATTCCCTACGGGACCCTGGCATCACGGCAATTGCGCAAGCTTGCCGAGATCTCGCGCAAGTATGACCGTGGTTATGGGCATTTCACGACCCGGCAGAACCTGCAGCTCAACTGGATCCGGCTGGAGGATGCACCGGACGCCCTGGCGGCGCTGGCCGAGGTCGACATGCACGCCATGCAGACCAGCGGCAATTGCATCCGCAACGTCACGGCCGACCATTACGCCGGCGCGGCGGTCGACGAGATCGAAGACCCGCGTATCTGGTGCGAGATCGTGCGCCAATGGTCGACCTTGCATCCGGAATTCAGCTTCCTGCCGCGGAAGTTCAAGATCGCCATCACCGGCTCGCCGAACGACCGCGCCGCCGTGCGCGTCCACGATATCGGCCTTCGCCTCTGGAAGAACGAGGCGGGCGAGGTCGGCTTCGAAGTGATCGTGGGCGGTGGTCTCGGCCGCACGCCGATGATCGGCAAGACGTTGCGCGAATTCCTGCCGCGCGACGAGCTGCTCGCCTATCTCGAGGCGACGCTCCGTGTCTACAACCGCTATGGACGCCGCGACAACCTCTACAAGGCACGCATCAAGATCCTGGTCCACGAGATCGGGGCAGAAAAGATGCGGGAAGAGGTGGAGGCCGAGTATCTCTCGATCCGCGACAGTGCTCTTCGCCTGCCCGCCGAGACCATCGAGGCGATTGCGCACCAGTTCGCGCCGCCGGTTCTGCCGGAACGGCCGATGATCTCCGGGCGGGTCGAGGCGGAGCGCCTGTCCAATGCCGACTTCGCGCTCTGGCTCAAATCCAACGTCGCGCCGCACCGCGTGAAGGGCTACGCCATCGTGACGGCGTCGCTGAAGCCGGCCGGCTCGCCGCCGGGCGATGCAAGCGCTGCGCAGATGGAAGGGGTCGCCGACATCGCCGATGCCTTCAGCCAGAGCGAGCTGCGGGTCAGCCACGAGCAGAACCTGATCTTCCCGCACGTCGCCATCGACGATCTGCCCCAGGTCTACAAGTCGCTGGCCGCGCTGGGCTTTGCCGAGGCCAATATCGGCAAGATCACCGACATCATCGCCTGCCCGGGGCTCGACTATTGCGCGCTGGCCAATGCGCGCTCGATCCCCGTGGCGCAGCGTATTTCCACGCATTTCGCGGGGCTCGCGCGGCAGCACGACATCGGCGATCTCAAGATCAAGATCTCGGGCTGCATCAATGCCTGCGGCCACCACCATGTCGGGCACATCGGCATCCTGGGCGTCGACAAGAACGGCGTCGAACTCTACCAGTTGAGCCTGGGCGGCGACGTCGACTTCGGCAAGACGGCGATCGGCACCATCCTCGGGCCGGCCGTGACGGCCGACAAAGTGGTGGAGGCGGTCGACTCTCTGGTCGCCACCTATCTCGACAATCGCCAGGACAACGAGCGCTTCGTCGATACGTATCGCCGCCTTGGCGCTAAGCCTTTCAAGGAGCGAGTCTATGCCGCTGTTTAGCGAAGCCGGCCTGCCGGCATCCTACGTGCCTTTGTCCTTCAGCGACTGGCAACAGCGTCCGGAATGGCCGGCGGTGTCGCTCGCCAACACGGATCCGGTGGAAGATCTGGCGCCGCATGTTGGCCGTTTGCGCCTGATCGTGCTGAATTTTCCCAAGTTCAGTGACGGTCGCGCCTACAGCCAGGCCCGGTTGCTGCGCGGCCGCATGGGCTATCGCGGCGAGCTGCGCGCCACTGGTGGCGTGCTGATCGACCAGATCCCGTTCATGCTGCGCTGCGGGTTCGACTCCTTCGAAAGTGAGCAGAAGGGCTTCGAGGAGGCGCTGGCCAAGGCGCGCACCCTGTTCAGCGTCGTCTACCAGCCGACGGAAGATGGCCGCATCCCGGCGTCACGGCTACGCCTCGACCATACGGTCGCGCCGACACCCTGATCACGTCTCGGGATCGGGGCTCTCCAACCAGGCCAGAGCCTCTTCCGGGGTCGCGAATATTTGCGCATTGCCGTCGAACTTGCCGAGATTGATATAGCGCTGGGCAAGGTCAGGGACGGCGTTGCGCCGGGGCACGACCGCCAGCCGCCCGCGCTTTGCCAGCATGGCATAGGCGCTCGCCCGGGCGGCAAGCACCATCACGTCGTCGTCGCCATAGGTACCGGCCGCATCGCGGGCATCGAACAACTTGCGATAGGTAAGGGCGTCCTGGGCAACGACGGCGTCCGAGAAAGCCTCGATATCCTTCAAGGTCACGATGCCCTCGGCGCGGGCCTTAACCAGCTTGGCAGCGTGATCGATGGTGAAGTGGATCGGCATGGCCCGACCATAACCTGTTGGCAGTGTCCCCCTCCAGTGGTTAGGCTCAGGCAGCAGCCGGGAAAACACCGGCGGGAGGGAACGCATGGGCAAGGGAGCAACGGGCGTCGCGATGGCGCTCGCGTTGGGCTGGTGCGCGTTCACGGCACCGGCGACGGCGCAGACGCTGGTCAATATCCGCTCGCAGGACGCCCCCAAGTACGATCCGCATAGCAATACCTCGAGTGGCATGGGACATCCCATGTTCATGATGGGCGACACGCTGGTGGCGCTCGACTGGGACCTGAAGAACGTCCACCCGCTGCTGGCCAAGTCCTGGACCGTCTCCGACGACCGGCTGACCTATACTTTCCAGCTGCGCGATGACGTGACCTTCTGCAGCGGCAAGAAGTTCACCGCCGACGACGTCATCTATTCCTTCACCAGGCTTGCCGACCCGTCGGCGAAGTGGCCGTTCCATTGGCGGCTGGGCGAGATCCAGAGCCTCACGGCACCCGATCCCTACACCCTGGTCTACAAGCTGAAGCGCCCTCATTCGGAGCTGCTGGTCGACCTTGCGAACTTCGCTGCGACGATCATCAACAAGGAGAATGTCGAGGCGCTCGGTCCCGATTTCGGCGTCAAGGGCTTCGACGGTACCGGGCCGCTGTGCTGGGAGAGTTGGCAGCCCCGCAAGGATCTCGTCCTGAAGCGGCACGACGCCTACAAGTGGGGACCGACCGGTGTCTATGCCAACAAGGGGCCGGTGAAGTACGAGAAGATGATCTGGCGCATCGTGCCGGAGGAGACGACGCGCATCGCCACCATGCTGTCGGGGCAGGCGGACTTCTGCCATTGGAATCCGCTGCAGGCGATCGAGAGCCTGAAGAAGGCGCCCAACCTCGCGGTCTATGAGCCCACGGCGGATTTCGCGATGTACTATTGGGGCCTGAAGAGCACCCGTGAGAACCTCCAGGACAAGCGCGTGCGCAAGGCGTTGGCGCATCTGGTCGATCGCGAGGAGATCAACAAGGCGATCTTCTTCGGCCAGGCGGAGACCGCGCGGTCGCTGGTCCATCCCAAGGCGCTCGACTTCGAGCCGGCGACCCTGGATGTCCTGACCAAGCGCGACCCGGAGCTTTCCAAGAAGCTGCTCGACGAGGCGGGCTGGAAGGTGGGCGAGGGGGGCTTCCGCTACAAGGACGGCAAGAAGCTCGAGCTCCTGATGTTCTCCTACACCGTCGGCCAGAACCCCAAGCTCTCGGAAGTGTTGCAGGCGGCGGCACGTGGCGTCGGCATCGACATCAAGATCCAGACCTGGGATCCCACGGTCTTCTTCCAGAAGATCGCGCAGCAGGATTACGACATCTGGACGCTTTCAGTGCCCTACACGTCGGCAGGCGATCAGATGTACCTCTACTACCACTCCAAGAACCGGCCTGTGCCCAATCGGATGATGTGGGACGATGCAGAGACCGACCGCATCCTCGAGGCCGGGCGGACGGCAACCAACGATGCCGACCGCGAGAAGAACTTCAAGCTGGTCCAGCGCATGATGCATGACGAGTCGCTGATGATCCCGGCCGCCCATTCACGGCTTTTCCTGGTGGCCAAGAAGAGCATCAAGAACGTGAGGGCGCACGGCATCTACAGTGCACCCCTCTACAAGGGGCTGGATATTCAGCCCTGACCCTTCACCTGTCCGGCGAGCCACTCCCGGGCCTCATCGACGGTGGTGACGATTTTTGCCGGTCGCGTGGCGCCGCCGAGATTGGTGAAACGGCGCAGCATGTCGACTGCCTCGCGAGTCACGGCCACCAGGCAGATCGGTCCGCGCGGGTCGACGGCGGCATAGGCGCTGACGCGTGCGCCCAGCATCATCATGTCGTCGTCGCTGGCGACGAGTTCCGCGCCGGTCAGGTCCAGTAGCTTGGGATAGGGCATGGCGTTCTGGACCATCAGCGCATCGAAGTAATCTTCGACGTCCTTCAGGACAACCCGACCCTCGGCTTTTACGGACACGAAACGTTCTTGATGATCGATCTTGAAAGTCAGCGGCATCATTTACCCGTTGAGCTGGCCGTCGCGTTGACAGGATCTTCGAAGGTTCCCTTGAAGAGCTTGCCGCCCAGCATGCCCTTCATCGTCCCCGGAGACTCGCGGGTCGACAGTTCGGCCGTGCCGGTGCGGCCGTCGTCGCAAGCGACGATGGCGGAACCGCCGCGGTCCTGATCGAGCGTCCAGCGCCCGTCGCAGGTCGTACCCTTGTCGCTGCGCAATTCCGCCGTGCCGCCGCCACGGCCGTCGGTACGCGTGCCGAACGTACCGGTGAAACGCTCACCATCGGCCGTCTCGCCGGAAACCGGAACCGTCCCCGAGCAGGCGGCGAGCGACAGCAACGCCAAGCTACATGATAACCTTTTCATGCCACCCTCCTTTTCAACCGTGGCCGGACGCTGCATTGCCGTCAAGAAGGGCGTACGATTGCCGCATGCGACGAACTCTTCTCCTTTCGCTGCTCGCGATCACGACAGGCGCCTGCGCGTCCGTCGTGCATGAAGATCACAAGCATGTCGCTACCGGCGCTGGCCACTACGACCTCGTCGTTCACGGCACTCACGAGCATCGTGTGGTCGGAGACGGCGATAGGGTAACAGTCACGAACGTGAATTCGCAGGATACCGGCCTGTCGCTGGCCAACGAATATTGCGGCCGTCTCGGCAAGACCGCCCAGTTCCTTCGCCCTGTCCGCTATGCTGCGGTTCACAGGATGTGGGACAGCGAAGAGTTCGGCTGCACGTCCGGCCGCTAGAGAGCGCCTTCGTGCTCCAACAACCATTTCTTGCGCGGGAGGCCGCCGCCATAGCCGGTCAGCGTGCCGTTGGAGCCGATCACGCGGTGGCAGGGAACGACGATGCTGATGGGATTCTGGCCGTTGGCGAGGCCGGCTGCCCTGATGGCCTTGGGCTTGCCGACGCGGTGCGCGAGTTCGGCATAGCTGATGGTCTTGCCGCGTCGGATCTTGCGCAGCGCCCGCCAGATGCTTCTCTGGAACTCCGTGCCCGTGGTTTCGACCGGCAGCGTGTCGATCACCTCGAGGTCACCCTTGAAGTAGGTGCGCATGGCTCGGGTGAGACCGCCAGGATCACGCGCCGGCTCGAGCGTGTAGCGGCCTTTGCCGTAGTAGCGATCGAGCAGGCGGCGCATGCGGGCCTCGTGGTCCGTCCAGTCGATGGTGCGCAAACGGCCCTGGCGATCGGCGATGATCAGCAGCTCCCCGATCGGGGTCGCCAATCGATCGACCACGAACTCGAGCGGTTGGATATCGGTCTTAGCCATGGTTAGCCATCCTGAGATGCTGCACGGCATAGGCGTTCCAGGGACGCCAGGCCGGTGGTGAGCCGTCTTCGTTGACCGAGGGCGCGACAGGTCCTTCACGTTCCCAGTCCCCCGGCGCGCGCAGGCCGGGACGCTTGGCGATCAATGGTGCCAGCCGGGGATCCCGGGCGAGGTGGCTGCCGATGGTGGCGATGTCCGCACCGAGGTCGAACACACGGCGCACCCGTGCCACGATAGCCGGCAGGGCTTTCACCGAGGGGAAGCGGATCGTGACCATCACCGAGTGCCGTTCGGGGAGGTGGGCGACAGCGACAGTACCTTCCTGGCTGTCGAGTTCGATTCGGCGATGCCACACACCCTCCTCGATCCATTCGGTCCCAGGTGCCGCCCGGGTGGCGAGGGCCGCCAGCATGCCGGGCCAGTCGTAAGGCGGGCGATAGGCCAGCCGCAGGGTGACGCCGTCGCGTGACGAGGTGTCGGCGCCGGTCTTGCGGCGCAAGGTGCTAGGGGGCCGGCCGAACAGGGAGCGGAAGGTCTCGTTGAAGCGACGCACGCTGCCGAACCCCGAGGCCAGGGCGACTTGTGCCATGGGCAGGTGAGTGTCGTGGATGAGTTGCTTCGCGAACAGCACACGACGGGTCTGGGCCACCGCGACGGGCGAGGCACCAAGGTGGCGCTGGAACAGCCGGCGCAGCTGGCGGCCGCCGACACCCAGCCGCTCGGCCAGCGCTTCGACCCCGGCCTCGTCGTCGTCCAGCGCGCCATCGGCGATCAGCGCCAGGGCGCGGCTCACGGTGTTGGCAGTGCCGCGCCAGAAGGCGAGGTCCGGTGCGATTTCCGGCCGGCAGCGCAGGCAGGGCCGGAAGGCCGCCTCTTGCGCCGCGGCGGCCGAAGCGAAGAAACGGCAGTTCTCGAACTTCGGTGTGCGGGCGGGACAGATCGGCCGGCAATAGATTCCGGTCGAGGTCACGCCCACGAAGACACGGCCGTCGAAGCGGGCATCGCGGCTCTGGAAGGCGCGGTAATAGGTCCTGCGGTCGAGCAATTCCATGGCGGCAGTTTCTCACGAGGGCGCAAACGGCGCTGGCGGTTTTCGGACCCGTACGTCGAGGCCGACAAAGCAGCTCTCGCTTACTCGAGGAGACGAACTCTGTAGGCACACCGCCGGGCACCCGCCAGGAGGTGATCGATCCGTTCGACGACAATGCCACGGCCGAGGATCTCCCGAAAGATCGCCAGTTCCGATCGGCACAGGGCCTGACAGGTCGTTGCCGCGGCGCAGATCGGGCAGTGATTCTCGATGAGCAGGAAGCTGCCATCTTGCTCCGGGACGACGCGGGCCATGTAGCCTTCCTGGCTGCGAGCGTCGGCGAGAGCCTCGAGCTTGGCCTGCAAGGATAGTCGGCGGGGCACGAGCTTGCGATAGCGAACAAGCGAATCGCCCTCGCGGTGGCGGACGAGCTTTTCCAGGCCCGCTTCGCCGAAGATCGCTTTGGTTGAGCGTATGAATTCGAGCGTCAGATCGGAGTGGCGGTCGGGAAAGCGTCCATGCCCCTGATCGGTCAATCGCCAGAACCGCGTCGGCCGTCCGCGCCTCTGACGCTGCTCCTCGCCTGCAACGAGGCCGCTGGCCTGCAATCGGCTCAGATGCTGACGGGCGCCCGTCGGCGTCATGCCGAGGTGCATGCCGACAGCGGCGGCCGTTTGCGGACCCCGTGTCTTGAGATGAAACAGGATACGATCGTCGCTGGTTGCCGCCATGACCTGACGCTCCGCAGTTGGCGACTGAATAAATTTAGAAAGTAAACACTTTCGAAAATAGGCTATGCTGCAGCCGCCGGCAACAGCGACCTCGCCGGAAAGGGGAGCGGCCGCCACCATGCCTACGGAAACGCAGAAAGTTGGCTGGGCCGCATTGCTGAAGCCCGCCTGGTTTCCGGCCCTCGCCGTGCTGGTGGGCGGCGTCCTGCTGCATTCCATGAACGTGCTGATGCTGGCCACCGTGCTACCCAGCATTGTCGAGGATGTCGGTGGCGCCACCCTGATGAGCCTCCCGACCACCGCCTTTCTCGCCTCGTCGATTGTGGCAGCGAGCTGCACGGGCTACGTCACCTCCGTCTTCGGTGCCCGGCGCGCCTTTGCGGCGGGAGCCCTGGTCTTCGGTGCGGGAGCACTGCTATGCGCGCTCGCGCCGTCGATGGCGCAGGTGATCGCCGGCCGCTTCGTCCAGGGGTTCGGTGGCGGCCTGCTGGCGGCGATGGCCTATGTCCTGGTGCGCAACACCTTTCCCGAGGCTGTATGGGCCCATGCCATCGCCCTCCTGTCGGGGGCCTGGAGCATGTCGGTCCTGCTGGGGCCGCTGCTGGGCGGCGCCTTCGCGACCTACGGCGACTGGCGCGGCGCCTTCTACGCCGTAGCGGGCCTCGCCTGTCTCCTGGCGGGGCTGGCGATACGTGCCTTGCCGCGAACCTTGAGCGGTCACGGCGAACGCCCCCGTGTGCCGGCTCTCCGGGTGGCGCTGATCTCTGCCGCCATCATCGCCATGTCGGTTGCGGCGGCGATTCCCATGGCGGTCGTGAAGGCCCTGCTGTTCGCTGCTGCCCTAGGTGCATTGGCGCTGATGCTGCGGCTTGATCGGCGGGCCGCGGCGCCGCTGCTACCGCGCGACGCCTTTGCCTTCGGGACGGTCACCGGTATTGGCCTGTGGTTGGCTCTGCTGCTCTCGGCCTCGTTCAGCCCGCTGCAACTCTATGTGCCGACCTTCCTGCAGGTGCTGCACGGGCTCGATCCGTTGGCCGCCGGTTACATGGTGGCGGGAGGCTCGCTCGGCTGGACCGTGGCGTCGCTGTCCGTGGCGGGGGCGGGGCCGCGCTGGGTCGACCGCCTGCTGGTGATCGGCCCATCCGCCATGGCGCTTGCCCTGTTCGGTCTGGCAAGCCTGATGACCTTGAAGCCCTTTCTGCTGGCGATTCTGCCGATCGTCCTGCTGGGCATGGGCATTGGATCGAGCTGGGCCTTCGCCGCCCAGCGCGTGATGAGCGGTGCCCGCAAGGGAGATGAGATGGCCGCTGCCTCCTCGGTCGCGACGGTCCAGCAGGCCGGTACGGCGCTGGGGGCGGCCGTCGCCGGCCTGATAGCCAATCTCGCCGGCCTGTCCGGCGGTCTCAATGTTGCCGACGTGACGGCGGCGACTTATTGGGTACCAGGCTGTTTCGTTGCCGTCGCGCTCCTGGCGACGCTGGCGGGGATTCGGTTGGTACGGACGGGGGCTTCATGAATACGGTTTCGATCAAAGCGAATATCGATCGCACGTTCGACCGGCTGAACGATGCGATCGAGCACATGGCCTTGCTCGAGAACTTCACGGCCCCACGGCCGTCGACCGCCGAGCGGGCGGCGGCCGGCAAGGCCTTGCGAGAGAAGGTGCCGCGGAAGGCGCATGCGCAGTACGAGCCCTGGTCAGGGCGTCCCGACCCGGTGGCCATCCTGGAGCAGCAAAACCTGACGCGGGCGCAGAAACTCGTGCCGGTACGCTTTGCCCGCATGCTGGCGTCGCCCTTCGCCTTCCTGCGCGGTTCGGCGGCGGTGATGGCGAGCGATCTTGCGACCACGCCGGTGACCGGCATGGGGGTGGGGGCCTGCGGCGACATGCATGTCTCCAACTTCGGCGTCTTCGCCTCAGCCGAGCGCAACCTGATCTTCGCCATCAATGATTTCGACGAAGTGCATCCCGGTCCATGGGAATGGGATCTGAAACGCCTGGCGGCGAGCGCCGCCGTGTCGGCCCGCTTCATGGGCGGCGACAAGGAGGAAGCCGAGGCGGCGGCGCAGGCGATCGTACGGGCCTACCGCAAGCGGATGCGGCGCTATGCCGAGATGGGATACCTCGAGATCTGGTACGACCGCATCGACGAACGCGCCGTGCTCGACACGCTGTCGCCCAAGGGGCAGCGCGCCGCCATGAAGGTGATGGACAAGGCACGGACCAAGGGGCACGTCGCCGTCCTCGAAAAACTCACCGAGGAGATCGACGGTGAGCATCGCATCGTCGAGGAACTGCCGTTGATCGTGCGCGAGACCCATACCGAGAAGGGCGTGCCGATCAATGTCGCGCTCGACGCCATGCTGCGTTCCTACGTCGATTCGCTGCCGATCGACCGGCGGCTCCTGTTGTCGCGCTATCGCATCGTCGATTCGGCCCGCAAAGTCGTGGGTGTCGGCAGTGTGGGGACGGCTTGCTGGATTGTGCTGCTGCAAGGCATCGACGGCGACGATCCCTTGTTCCTGCAGGTCAAGCAGGCGCAGACCTCGGTGCTGGAACCCTATGTCGACCACAAGCTTCGCTTCGAGAACCACGGGCGCCGTGTCGTCGTCGGCCAGCGCCTGACCCAGGGGTCGCCCGACATCTTCCTGGGCTGGGGGGAAATCAGCGATCACGGTCATTTCTACGTGCGGCAGCTCGCCGACATGAAGGGCAGCATCAAGTTCAACGAGGGCGGCGACCAGGGTCTCGAAGGATTCGCGGAATATTGCAGCCTGTGCGGCTGGGCGCTGGCGCTGGCCCATGCCAAGTCGGGCGACCCGGCAATGATCGCGGGCTATTGCGGCAACAGCGCCGCGCTCGACGAGGCGATCGGCAAGTTCGCCCTGGCCTATGCCCAGCAGACCGATCGGGACCACGAAGCGCTCGACCAGGCGCGCCGCAGCGGTCGGATCGCCGTGGCGGCCGCGGATGTGGTGAAGTAGGGCCTCACTACGGCCGCAGAAATCAGGCCGCCGCCGCTATCAGGTCGGCGGCTTCGTCGATCGCCGCGTAGGCGCGGTCTAGGTCGCTCGGCGTCGTGCAATAGGGGGGCATCAGGTAGATGACATTGCCGAGCGGCCGAATGAGAAGGTCCCTTTGGCGGAAGAACGCGCGCAGGGCAGGGCCGGCCTCGGAAAGGTATCCCGTCGTTTCGACCGCGAGGTCGAGCGCGGCAATCGTTCCCAGTTGGCGGACGTCGCTGAAGCGCCGGTCCGACCGGAATGGCGCGAGCCTCTCGCG
>MKRV01000069.1 GCA_001897995.1 Alphaproteobacteria bacterium 65-37
CGTCGCCGCAGCCGATCGGCACGTTGATGTCGATCGCCTGGTGCAGGGTGAGGTTGGTGGGCGCGCTCGGGCGCTGGTGATAGGCGGGGTAGCCAAGCTTCGCGATCTCGGCGGCGTCGCGGAATCCGCCGTCGGTGACAACGCCGGCGACGCCGCGCTTCATCAGGCGCGTGACCAGGATCGAGCCGGCCGACGCCGCCCGCGCATCCTTGCGGCTGTCCATGACGAGCACTGCGCCGGGCGGGCAGTCTTCCACCGCCTTGCGCTGCGGATGGCTGCGGTCGCGGAACACCGAAAGCTGGTTCAGGTCCTCGCGCGCCGGCATGTAGCGCAAGGTGAAGGCCTCGCCCACCAGCACCGGCTGGTCGGCTGACAGCGGATGGACGTTCTGGACGAACTGGGTGCGAAAGCCGCGCTTGAAGAGCGCCGTCGCCACCGTCGCCGTGCTGATGGTGCGGAGCTTGTCGCGAGTCGCTGCGGTCAACGCCATGGCCTGCTCCTCAGTAGATCGATGGTTCGGTCACCGGCGCGCCGAAGCCGGTCTCGAGGAAATCGAAGTCGCAGCCTTCGTTGGCCTGCTTGATGTGCCTGGTGAACATCCAGCCATAGCCGCGCTCGTAGCGCGGTTCGGGCTTCTTCCAGGCAGCGCGGCGGCGGGCCAGTTCCTCGTCCGAGACGTTCATGTCGATGGTGCGCTTGTCGACGTCGAGGGAGATCATGTCGCCGGTCTGCACCAGCGCCAGCGGTCCGCCGATATAGGACTCCGGCGAGACATGCAGGATGCAGGCGCCGTAGCTGGTGCCGCTCATGCGGCTGTCGGACAGCCGCACCATGTCGCGCACACCCTGCTTCACGAGCTTCTTGGGGATCGGCAGCATGCCCCATTCCGGCATGCCGGGGCCGCCCTGGGGGCCGGCATTGCGCAGGATTAGGACGGTGTCTTCCGTGACGTCGAGATCGTCGCGATCGATCGCCGCCTTCATCGACGGATAGTCGTCGAACACCAGGGCGGGGCCCGTGTGCTTCAGGAACTTGGGCGCGCAGGCCGATGGCTTGATGACGCAGCCGTCAGGCGCAAGGTTGCCCTTCAGCACCGCGAGCGCGCCCTCGGCATAGATCGGGTTCTTCACGGTGCGGATGACGTCGTCGTTGTAAATCTCCGCTCCCGCGATGTTCTCGCCGATCGTTTGGCCCGTCACGGTGAGGGCGCCGGCATGCAGGTGGGAGCGGATCTGCTCCATCAGGCCGGGCAGGCCGCCGGCATAGAAGAAGTCCTCCATCAGGTACGTGTCGCCGGACGGTCGGATGTTGGCGATCACCGGCACCTTGCGGCTGGCGCGCTCGAAATCGTCAAGGCCGACATCCTGGCCGGCGCGGCGGGCCAGTGCGATCAGATGGATGATGGCGTTGGTCGAACAGCCCATCGCCATCGCCACGGTGATGGCGTTCAGGAAGGCGTCGCGCGTCAGGATCTTCTTCGGCGTGAGATCCTCCCACACCATGTCGACGATGCGCCGGCCGCTTTCGGCGGCCATGCGGATATGGTTGGCGTCGGCCGCGGGGATCGAGGAGGCGCCGGGCAGCGACATGCCCAGCGTCTCGGCGATCGCCATCATGGTCGCGGCGGTGCCCATGGTCATGCAGGTGCCGTAGCTGCGGGCGATGCCCGCCTCGACATCGACCCAGTCGGAGTCGGAGATCTTACCGGCGCGACGCTCGTCCCAGAACTTCCAGGCGTCGGAGCCGGAGCCCAGCACCTTGCCCTTCCAGTTGCCGCGCAGCATCGGGCCGGCCGGCATGTAGATCGCAGGCAGGTTCATGCTGATGGCGCCCAGCAGCAGGGCCGGCGTGGTCTTGTCGCAGCCGCCCATCAGGACAACGCCATCGACCGGATGGCCGCGCAGCAGCTCCTCGGCGTCCATCGCCAGCAGGTTGCGGTAGAGCATGGTCGTGGGCTTCAGGAAGCTCTCCGACAGGGAGAGGGCGGGCAGTTCCATGGGAAAGCCGCCGGCCTGCAGGATGCCGCGCTTCACGTCGTCGACCCGACTCTTGAAGTGCATGTGGCAGGGCTGCGCTTCCGACCAGGTGTTGAGGATGGCGATGACCGGTTTGCCGACCCAGTCGTCCGGCGCGTAGCCCATCTGCATGGCCCGCGAGCGGTGGCCGAAGGAGCGCAGATCGTCGGGGGCGAACCAGCGGGCGCTGCGCAGGGCGGCGGCGTCCTTGGTTTTCTTGTTTGTCTTCTTGCCGGCCATCGTATTACCTCCTGGGTACGACTAATATACTAGTGCATCAATGGTCGACAAATGCCGACAATGACCGCCGCTCAGCGGCTTGACCGCGACCGGCAGGCCGCCCCGCAGGTCTTCGAGAGGCTGCGCGAAATGATCGTTTCGCTGGTCCTGCCGCCCGGCGAGACCTTGTCGCGTCTCAAGCTCGCCAAGGATTTCGGCTTGAGCTCGACGCCGATTCGCGATGCGCTGATGCGCCTGAACGAGGAGGGGCTGGTCGACGTCTTCCCGCAGCACGCGACCGTCGTCAGCAAGATCGATATCGACGCCGCCCAGCAGGCCCATTTCCTGCGCCGCTCCCTGGAGCTGGAGATCGTGCGCATGCTGGCCCTCGAGCACGAGCCGGGGCTGATCGAGGAACTCAACCGTACCATCGCCCTGCAGCAACACTTTGCCAGCACGGGCGACTTCGCGGCCTTCATGGCGGCGGACAACGATTTCCACTGGCAGCTTTACGCGGCGGCGGCCAAGCGGGAGCTCTGGATGCTGGTGCGCAGTCGCAGTGGCCACATCGATCGCCTGAGACGCCTGCACTTGCCGACGCCGGGCAAGGCGCAGGACATCGTGCTGCATCACCAGATGATCGTGCAGGCGATCGAGAGCCGGCAGCCTGCCGAAGCGCAGGAGTCGCTGCGCAAGCACCTTTCCGGAACGCTGGGCTATCTCGGCGAGATCCGCGCCCGCCACCCAGACTATTTGCGCGACTAACTCTTGCGGGCGGCGCGGACGGCGGTGAAGCGGTCCTGGCTGGCCTTCGGCCACATCTGGCGGGGATCGTAGTACTCCGGCATCGCCGGGACACCGCTCGGCAGCACGACCCAGGGCTGCTTGCTCTCCGTGAAGATATGGATGTCGGGCGGCAGGCGGTCGGGCTCATCGAGCGTGCCGACGCGGACGAAACGAATCGCGGGGCCGGCGCCCGCATAGTTGCTCCAGACCGCGACACGGCATTTCGGGCAGCGTGAGATCTTCTGTCCCCGTCCGCTGTTCGAGGGCGTGTCGACGACGTCGACCTCGCCCGAGAGAGGTTCGACGCGGTCCGCCTCGATCATGGCATTCAGCACGAAGGCGCCGCCGGTTTCGCGCTGGCACCACCGGCAGTGACAGCAATGGACGAACATCGGCCGCGAGGTCAGCCGATAGCGGACATGGCGGCAGGTGCAGCCGCCTTCAAAGGTATCCGTGCTCAGTGCCACAATGATCTCCGATCAGGTGCCGGTCGGTTCGAGGAAGCCGGCGATCGACTGGAACCTGCCATCGGCGGCGAGCATGCAGAAATCGATGCCCTGGCGCAGCACGTTGCCGCTGGCCAGCCGGTTGTTCCAGGCAAAGCGCAGCACATCGTGATGGGCATCGACGGCGCCGGTGCGCGAAATGCGGGCGCCGGGATTGCGCGCGACGACACCGTCGATATGGACCGCCAGCGCCTCGATGCCGACAGTGCGAACCGAGGGATCGACGTAGAGGCCATCCTCGACCAGAACCGATTTCAGGATCGTGCGACGCTCGCCGGCATCTTGCGTATTCCACGCTGCGCAATAGCGGTCGATCAGCATCTCCAGGGTTTGCGCGCTCATTCGATGCTAGACTCCCGATCGAAGAATTTTTTTGTCGGGAGAGCATGATGGCGGGACGGCTGAAGGACAAGGTGGCGGTGGTGACGGGTGCGGCGCCACGCGGCGAGGGCATCGGCAACGGCATGGCGACGGCTATCCTGTTCGCGCGCGAAGGCGCCAAGGTCGTACTGGTCAATCGCAACACCGAGCGCGCCGAAGGGCTTGCCCGCCAGATCAAGGACGAGGGCGGTGAAGCGTCGGTCTTCGCCGGCGACGTCGCCAAGCTCGACGAGACGGAAGCGATGGCCGACTTCGCCATGAAGAAATACGGCCGCCTCGACATCCTGCACAACAATGTCGGCATTGGCGGCCCCGGCACACCGGAGACGGTGACGCTCGAGAACTGGAACAAGGTGCTCGAAGCAAACCTCACCACCACGATGCTCTGCACCAAGGCCTGCCTGCCGCGCATGAAGGAAGGCGGCGGCGGTTCGGTCATCATGGTGTCGTCGATTGCCGGCGCACTCGGCCTGATGGGCAGTGCCGGTGCGGTCGCCTATGCGACGGCGAAAGCCGGCCTGCACGGCTTCACCATGTCTGTCGCGGCTGATTACGCCACCCAGAATATTCGGGCCAACTGCATCATCGTTGGCTCGGTGCATACGCCGATGGTGGCGCATCTCGGCACCGAAGCGCGCGAACGACGCAAGAAGATGGTCCCCATGCAAGTCGAAGGCACGGCGTGGGACATCGCCCATGGCGCGGTGTACCTTGCGTCGGACGAATCGCGCTGGGTGACGGGTGTGATGCTGCCGATCGACGGCGGCTTGGTCGCGCTGCGCGCATGGCCGCGATGACTGTCGAGTAACGAGTAAGGAGAGAACAGACGTGAAGCCTTCCATCCTTTCGTTCGCCTGCGCTGCGGCCCTGCTTGTGAGCGGTGTCGCGGCTGCCCAGACCACGACGCCGGCGGCTTCTACGCCGGCCGCGCAGCCGGCGCCCGCTGCCGCGGCAAAGCCGGCGGTGCCCGACCTCAAGGGCACGTGGGTCGGCAAGGGCGAGGCGATCGTGGACGGTCCTGCCGGGCATCATCCGCCAGGTGCTGCCGGCAAGACCGCCGGCACTTATCGTCTGCGCGAAGAGACGTTCACGGTGCGGATCGAAGGTCAGGACGGCAAGCGCGTGTGGGGCAACTTCTCCTCGCCGCAGCGCGCCGCCGAGCGTCTGATCGGCTCGGTCGCCGCCGACAACAAGACGGTCTATTTCGTGACAGGCGAGGGCTATATCGACGGCGTCGTGACCAACGCCAACACCATGGACATCTGCTATCGCCATGTCCTGCCAGGCTCGGCCGTCGTGGCCTGCAATCAGTGGGTTCGCCAGAAGTAAGGTCGACCGGACGATGCTCTCCGCCAAGCGTAGAGTGCTCGCGATCGCGGTATGCGCGTTGGCTGGCCTTGGCGGAGCTGCGCCCGGCCAGGCGCAGACCCAGATCGAGCTCAATCAGCAGGCAGGCGCCGTCTACAAGGAAGTCGACGGCAAGTTGAACGACTCTTATGCCAAGCTGAGCGCCCGTCTTTCTCCGACGAGCAAATCCCGGCTCCAGGCCGCGCAAGAGGCCTGGGCGCGCTACCGTGACCTGGAGTGTGCCTTCATCGGCACGGCGACAGAGGGCGGCACCATCCAGTCGACCATGATCACGCAGTGCAAGACCGAGCTGACCACGCGCCGCTTGAAAGACATCGACGCTCAGCTCAATTGCGAGGAAGGCGACCTCGTCTGCGTCAGGAACTGAGACGTCCGGATCGCTTCCGGGCGCGGCGCTCGTGGTGCCAGGTGTAGAGGCCGCTGGCCACGATCACGACGGCGCCAGCGATCGTCCAGCCGTCGGGAATGTCGCCGAACACTACGGCGCCCAGGATCGCCACGAAGACCAGCAGCGTGTAGCTGAACGGCTGCACGGCACTCGCCTCGGCGTAATCCAGCGCCTTGATCAGGGCGTAGTGCGCCAGGGCACCCAGCAAGGCGATGATCGTCAGCAGCACCCAGCCTTGCGCGTCGGGCCATTTCCACTGCCAGGGACCAACCAGGGTCGTGACGCCGAAAGCGACAAAGGCCGACCAGACGAGCGTCGTATCGGGTGAATCGGTGCGCGAACAGAGGCGGATGAGGATCTGGTAGGCACCCCACAGGACCGCGCCCAGCAAGGGCAGCAACAGGGCGGCGTCGAGCTCGCGGAAGCCCGGTCGCACGATCAGCAGCACGCCGACGAATCCCGCGACGACAGCCATCCAGCGCGCAGGGCCCGCCTGTTCGCCGAGGAAGAGCGCGCCGAGCGCGATCACGATCAGCGGCGAGGTCGCCGCCACGGCATGCGTGTCGGCCAGTGGCAGATAGCGGAAGGCCAGCACGAACACGGCGCTTTCGACGACCGCCAGCACGGCACGGCCGCCCTGCAGCCAGGGGCGCGTCGTGCGCGCCGCCGAGCGCAGCCCGCGCTTGCGCACGACGAACCAGGCGAACAGGCAGAAGACGGCGTAACGGGTCCACATCATCTGCCCGATCGGATAGTCGGCGACCATCCACTTGGTGATGGTGTCCATGCTGGCGAAGCCCAGCATGGCGAGCATGATGTAAATCGCGCCGAGCGAGGTGTTGTTGCGCGCCACGCCGGGCGCCGGCGGCGTCATTCGGCGGCTGCGACGCGATGCGCTGGCGGACGGAAGGCGGGGATCACGCGTTCGGCAAACAGCTTCAAGCTCTTCATCGCTTTCTCGCGCCCGTAATAGGGCGGGTAGTGCAGCAGCAGCGAGGTCATGCCGGTGCGCGCCTGCATCTCACGCAGCCGCGCGATCACCGTTTCGGCCGAACCGTGCAGCAGGGTCGTGTTCAGCAGATCGTCGTAGGTGAGCTGGTTGCCCTTCTCGGAGACCGACCCGAGATAGCCGCCGGTGCCGCTGCCGCCGAAATGCGCGATGTGGCGGACGATCGCCTCCGCGCTGTCGGCGCGCGCCTGGGCGTCGGTATCGGCGATGTAGACCCAGCGGGCGATGTCGATCTGGCCGGCCGCGGGATTGCGGCGGCGTTCCTCGGAGGCCTTGGCGAGCTCGCGCTTGTAGAGCGCGGTCTGCGCGGCCAGGGTCTCGATGCCGGGCAGCGTCGAAAGCATCAGGCCGAAGCCGTTGTGGCCGCAGTAGCCGATCGAGCGGTCGGTGCCGCCGGCCATGTAGAGCGGGGGATGCGGCATCTGCAGGGGCTGCGGCAGCATCTCGTAGGGCGCCGCGACGGTGCCGTGGAAGTACTTGCCCTTGTGATCGTAGCGATGGCGATGGAAGGCCTCGAACATCAGCCCGACCGCCTCCTCGACCATGTCGCGCCGGCCCTCGAAGTCCTTGCCCAGCCCCTCGAATTCGTAGGGCCGGTAGCCCGAGCCGATGCCCAGCATGACGCGGCCGTTGGACAGGATATCGACGAAGTTCGCATTCTCGACGACGCGGATCGGGTCGTAGAGCGGCAGCGTGATCACGCCTGAGGCCAGCTTGATGCGGCTGGTCCTGGCCGCGAGGTAGGCCATGTAGGCGAAGCAGTCCGGCATGATGCCGTAACTGGTCGAGAAGTGGTGCTCGGCGATCCAGGCGGTATCGTAGCCCAGCCGCTCCGCTTCGACGATCTCGTCGGTCGTGCGGGCATGCACGTCGCGGTGAGGATAGGGCTCTTCGCGAGGGTTGGGATGCGAGGTGAAGAGTACGCCGAACTCCATGCCGGACTCCCTGCAGCGCTACTCGAGCTTGATGCCGGTATCCTTCACGACCTTCGCCCAGTTTTCGACCTCCTCGGCGCGCCACGTATCGCTCTGCGCAGGCTTGTAGAGCACCGGATTGGCGCCGAGCTCCCGCAGACGCGCCGCCACTTCGCCGATCTTGGCCGTCTTGTCGATCTCGACGTAGAGCCTCTCCAGGATTTCCGGCGGCGTGCCCTTGGCGGCGAGGAAGCCCTGCCAGGAACCGGTGACGAAGTCCTTGAGGCCGGCTGCTTCGCTCACCGTCGGCAGCTCGGGGGCAAGGCCACTGCGCGTCGCGCTCGACACGGCGAGGCCGCGCAGCTTGCCGTTGTTGACGTGGGGCAGGGTGGCGATCATGCCGTTGAACAGCGCGTCGGCGTGACCGCCGACCACCTGCTGGATCGCCTCCGCGCCGCCCTTCATCGGGATGAAGGCGATCTTGAGGCCGAGCGAATGGGCGAACCGGGCGCCGGCGAGGTGCGGCGCGCTGCCGATCCCCGCGGTCGCGTAATTGAGCTTGTCGGGATTGGCCTTGGCATAGGCGATCAGCTCCGCGACGGTCTTGTACGGGCGGTCGGGGTTCACGGCCAGCAGATGCGGCGAGTAGGCGAGCACCGTGACGGCGTTGAAGTCCTTGGCAACGTCGAACGGCAGCTTCATGACCGACGGCGAGATGGTGAGGTTGCCGAGATCGGTAAGGACCAGCGTGTAGCCGTCGGGCGGAGACTTGGCGACCATGTCGACAGCGATGTTGCCGTTGGCGCCGGTGCGGTTCTCGACGACGACCGACTGGCCGAGCGCCGACTGGAGATAGGGCTGCAGCAGGCGGCCCAGGATGTCGGAGGTGCCGCCCGGCGCGAAAGGAATGAGGATGCGGATGGGCTTGGCGGGCCAGGCCTGGGCGCGCAGCGCCGGGGCTGCGAGGCCCGTGGCCGTGGCGGCAACAGCGCCCAGAAGGTGGCGGCGACGCATGGTTTCCTCCCGATTCGAACGTCTGCTTCTTTGTCTGCGATCCTATGGCAGCAGCTATGCAATGGCCAGCGATTGACCGTCCGGAGTGAGTGCGTAGGCTCGCTGCAACCATCGGAGGCACGCCATGACATTCGACCTCGTCGTGAAGAACGGCATGATCGTCGACGGATCCGGACTGCCGCGCTATCGCGGCGACATCGGCGTCAAGGATGGCCGGATCGCCGAGATCGGACGGCTGAACGGCGCGGCGCGCGAGACGGTGGATGCCGAAGGTCATGTCGTGGCGCCCGGTTTCATCGATGGCCACACCCATATGGACGCCCAGATCTTCTGGGACCCGATCGGCACCAGCTCGTGCTTCCAGGGCGTGACCAGCGTCGTCATGGGCAATTGCGGCTTCACCCTGGCGCCTTGCCGCGAAGCCGAGGCCGACCTGGTGTTCCGTAACCTCGAGCGGGCCGAGGATATCAGCCGTGCCGCGATGCTGGCCGGCATCAAATGGCGCTGGGAAACCTTCCCGCAATTCCTCGATGTGCTGGAGGCGCTCCCCAAGGGCATCAACTACGCGGGCTACCTTGGACACTGCGCGCTGCGCACCTACGTCATGGGCGCACGCGCCTTCACCGATGCCGCGAGCGAGGACGATCTCGCCCGGATGTCCCGGCAGGTGAAGGAAGCCATGGCGGCCGGCGCCATCGGCTTCTCGACGACACGCAGCGTCAACCACCAGACCTCCGACGACAAGCCGGTGGCGAGCCGCCTGGCCACCTGGGAAGAGTTCGAAACTCTCGTGAAGTCCATGGGTTCGGGCCTGGTCGAGGTTGCCGCCGAAGCGACCGGCGCCGCGACCCCCAAGGCGCGCAAGTTCTACGAGGATCTGGCAAAGCTTGCGGTCGAGAGTGGACGGCCGATGACCTTCGGCCTGTTCAATACCCGCGCCATGCCGGGCGGCTGGCGCGCCACCTTCGACATCATGGACCGCGCGACGCAGCAGGGCGGTCGCATGTTCGCCCAGGTGCATAGCCGCGCTTTGAGCGTGCTGCTTTCCTTCGAGACGCAGCTTCCCTTCGACAAGTGGGACGTGTGGCGCGAGATGCGTGCCCTGCCGCTTGCCCAACAGAAGAAGGCGCTGCTCGATCCCGAAATGCGTCGCCGCCTCGTCGAGGTCGCGTCGCGGCCCTATGAAGGGCCCGTGGTACGCGGCACCGAGGCGCGGCCGCCGGAATGGGACTGGATCTTCGTCCTGGACAAGATGCAGGGCCCGCACGTCTCGATGGCCGAGCTGGCGCGGCAGCGCAACACGCACCCCGTCGAACTGATGATCGGCCTCGCGCTCGAACGCGACATGAAGTTCTTCATGATTCAGCCCATCGCCAACGAGAACCAGGCCGAGGCGCTGGAGCTGATGAAGCATCCGCGTTCGGTCGTGACCTTCTCCGACTCCGGTGCCCACGTCACCCAGATCATGGACTCCTCCCTGCAGACGCACCTGCTCAGCCATTGGGTGCGCGAGAAGCAGGCCTTCACCCTGGAAGAGGCGGTGAAGATGATCACCTGCGATATCGCGACCCAGTTCGGCTTCCACGATCGCGGCCTGATCCGCGAGGGCATGGCGGCCGATCTCGTGGTGTTCGATGCCGATACCGTCGGCCCGCGCATGCCCGAGGTGGTGAACGACCTGCCGGCCGGCGCCAAGCGCCTGCGTCAGAAGTGCGACGGCATGCGGGCCACCATCGTCAATGGCCAGGTGCTGCTGCGCGACAACGAACCGACCGGCGCGCTGCCGGGCAAGCTGCTGCGCAAGAGGCGTTAGGGGCGCCAAGGGAGCGCTTCCCGCACGCAAAAGCGTCACATTTTGGCCGCTTGACTTCGCTGCGCTGCAGCATCATACACGTGCCGGCTCGCTTCCTCGCGGGCTTTACAAGGTTTCTCGCGATCGCGCGACGCGCCCCATCGTTTGTGACGGCGCCTCATCCCGAGACAATCCCCAGGACAAGAGCCGTCCCAGCCGCGCGCGGGAACGGGCCAAAAGCCGCCACAGATGCGCGTGCCTCAGAAGGCATGCCGGCGGCAAGTTAGGATTTTGAGTGAGTGAAGTAACTTTTGCGGACCTCGGGTTGGCCGAGCCGCTGCTGCGTGCGTTGAATGCAGCCAATTACACCGTGCCCACGCCGATCCAGGCGCGTACGATCCCGGCATTGCTACAGGGTCGCGACGTGCTGGGCATCGCCCAGACCGGCACCGGCAAGACGGCCGCCTTCGCTCTGCCGGTGCTGCAGCATCTTTCGGAGTCGAAGGAACGCGCCCAGCCGAAGAGCCCGCGCGCCCTCGTGCTGGCGCCGACCCGCGAGCTGGCGGTCCAGATTGCGCGCAGCTTCGACACCTACGGTCGCGGCCTCGGCCTCAAGCTCGCCACGGTCGTCGGCGGCCTGGGCTACGGCCGTCAGATCGAGACCCTGGCGCGCGGCGTCGATATCCTCGTCGCCACGCCGGGCCGTCTGCTCGACCTGGTCGACCGCGGTAACGTGAAGCTCGGCAGCGTGACCTTCTTCGTCCTCGACGAAGCCGACCGCATGTTCGACATGGGCTTCATTCGTGACGTCCGTCGTATCGCCAGCTCGGTCTCCAAGAACCGCCAGACGCTGCTCTTCTCGGCGACCATGCCGGGCGACATCGCCAAGCTCTCGTCGGAGATCCTGAAGAATCCGGAGAAGGTCGAGATCGCGCCGCAGGGCCGCACGGTCGACCGGATCGACCAGCGCGTCTACTTCGTGAACGCCGCCAACAAGCGCGCGCTGCTCAGCCATCTCCTGTCGGACAGCGCGCTCGAGCGAGTCATCGTCTTCACGCGCACCAAGCGCGGCGCCAACCGCGTCGCCGAGGCGCTGGAGGATCGTGGCGTGCGCTCCGAGGCGATCCACGGCAACAAGTCGCAGAACGCCCGTCAAAAGGCGCTCGAGAACTTCAGCCGCGGCAAGGCGCGCGTGCTGGTCGCCACCGATCTCGCCTCGCGCGGCATCGACGTCAACGGCGTGACCCACGTCATCAACTTCGAGCTGCCGGCGGATGCCGAGAGCTATGTCCATCGCATCGGCCGCACCGCGCGCGCCGGCGCCTCGGGCATTGCGATCTCGTTCTGCGACGGCAGCGAGCGCGGCCAGCTCAAGGGTATCGAGCGGCTGACCAACCAGCGCATCGCCGTCGTGCCGACGCCCGCCAACGAGGACATGCCGGCGGCACCGCCGCCGCGTGCTCGCAGCGAGAGCGGCGACCGTGACGAGCGCCAAGACGAGCGGCCGCGTGAACATCGTGGTCCGCGCGGAGGCGGCCGTCCTGGCGGTGGTCCGGGCCGTCACCGTTCGTTCGGCGATCGTGCGCACCACGACCGCACGCGCGGCGACCGTCCCCCGATGCATGCCGAGCAGCAGTTCCGTGACGGCGACTATCGCGACGCCCCGCGGGGTGAGCGTTCATACGGCGAGCGCCCCCAGGGTGATCGCCCCTATGGTGATCGTCCTTATGGCGACCGTCCGCGCGGTGATCGCCCGCACCATGGTCGCCCGCAGGGCGAGCGCTCCTATGGCGACCGCCCGCGTGGGGATCGTCCTCACGGTGATCGCCCCCACGGTGATCGTCCCCACGGTGATCGTCCGCAAGGCGAGCGTTCCTACGGCGACCGGCCGCGTTCGTTCGACGACCGTCCCCGCCACAATGAGGGCGGTCATTCCGGGCATGGCCATCGTCCGCACGGCGACCGCCCGCAAGGTGATCGCCCCTACGGTGATCGCTCACAGGGCGACCGTCCCTATGGCGACAGGCCCCACGGCGATCGTCCGCAGGGCCCGCGTCCCCAGTGGAAGGGCCGTCGCTTCGGCGGTGGAGGCGGCGGTGGCCGCGGCCGAGGCCGCGCCGCTTAAGGTCTCTTTTATTCTGATCCGGGCGCGTGTGAACGCGCCTAGATAATTCCTTCCTCGCGGAAGATCTCCAGGCACTTCGACAGAGCGCGCTCGTACCGGGCGCGCTCTTTTGCCATCGAGGCCTCGTCCCAATCGAAGAAGCCGCCCTTGGTCTTGAAGCCGATGCGGCCCCGGTCGACGTTGCGCTGCAAGACCGGCGGCGGGCCGTCGGCATTGGTGAGGTCCGGCCAGATGATCTTGGCCACGGCGCAGGTCGTGTCCCAGCCCGAATGCTCCTTCTGGGTGATCGGGCCGGCCGCGGCATAGCGGAAACCGAAGGAGAGGCGCACCGTCGCGTCGACATCCTCGGGCGAGGCGACGCCCTGCTCGATCAGCCACAGGGCTTCGCGCATCAAGGCACCCTGGATGCGGTTGCCGAGAAAGCCGATCACGTCCTTCTTCACCTGCACCGGCCGCTTGCCGAGCGCCCGCATGATCTCGCCGACCTGCTCGGCCAGTGCGACATCCGTGTGGACCGACCGCACCACCTCGACCAGCGGCACAAGATGTGCCGGCATGAAGAAGTGCAGGCCCATCATGCGGCTCTGCGTCTTCAAGCCCTTGCCGATCTCGCTGATCGGGAAGCTCGAGGAGTTCGAGGTCAGCGGCACGTCGGGCCGCGAGAGCTTCTCCATGTCGGCGAACAGTTTCTGCTTCAGCGCCAGGTCTTCGGTCACCGTTTCGACGACGAAGTCGATCTTCGCCCAGGGCACCTCTTCGAGCGTGGCCCAGGCGGCGAGGCCCGAGACGTCTTCCGGCTTGCCCATCGCCTTCAGGGCGCGCGCCGTCGCGGCCGGCAGGCCCTCGCGCGTCGAGGCCGACCGCGACACGACGTCCACCTTCCAGCCACCGGCCAGGAACATGGCAATGATTCCCACGCCCATCGTGCCTCCGCCCAGCACCAGGGCATGTCGTTCGCTTTGCGGCATTTTCTGTCCTCCCGTATCGACGAAGGCCCCGGCGGCGGGGCAATATCCCGGCTCATTTCATAGCCCCTGGGGGAAGATCATGAGCGGCACCTACAAGGATATCGGCGTCAGCAGCGAAGGTCATGTCGGTGTCGTCGAGATCCAGCGGCCGCCGCACAACTTCTTCGACAACGCGCTGATCAACCAGATCGCTGACGCCTTCGAGGCGTTCGACCGCGACATCAACATCCGCTCCTACGTTCTGTGCGCGCAGGGCAAGTCGTTCTGCGCCGGCGCCGATTTCCAGAACCGTCCGAACACCGGCAGCGCGGCGGAAAGCGGCAAGCACCTCTACAAGGAAGCGACCCGTCTGTTCCGCTCCAAGAAGCCCAGCATCGCAGCCGTGCAGGGACCGGCGATCGGCGGCGGCCTCGGCCTCGCGGTGATGCCGGACTTCCGCGTGGCCTGCCCGGAGGCGCGCTTCTCCGCCAACTTCACGCGGCTCGGCTTCCACCCCGGTTTCTCGCTCACCTTCACCCTGCCGCGCCTGGTCGGCCAGCAGCGGGCCAACCTGATGTTCTATACGGGCCGCCGTCTCAGCGGTGAGCAGGCCTATGAATGGGGCCTGGCCGACGTGCTGGTCGCGCAGGCCGACGTCCGCAAGGCAGCGATGGATCTCGCCAAGGAGATTGCCGAGGGTGCGCCGCTCGCCGTGCAGTCGACCCGCGAGACCATGCGCCGCGGCTATGCCGATGCGGCCGAAGTCGCGACCGAGCGCGAGCTGGTCGAGCAGGACTGGAACCGCAAGACCGAGGACTTCAAGGAAGGCGTGAAGTCCTATGCCGAGAAGCGTGTCGGCAACTTCAAGGGCCGCTGAGACCATCATGGGACAGGTCTCGGGCAAGGTTGCCGTCGTCACCGGCGGCGCGTCGGGCATTGGCGAGGCCTGTGCCGAAACGCTGGCGCGCGAAGGCGCGTCGGTTCTCATCACCGATATCGACGACGCGCTGGGCAAGGGCGTCGTCGAGCGCATCACGAAAGCGGGTGGCAAGGCGCACTATCAGCGTCACGACGTACGCGATGAAACAGCATGGCCCGGCATCATAGCCGACGCCGAGAAGCGCTTCGGTCGTCTCGATATCATGGTGGCCAATGCCGGCATCGGCGTCATGGCGCCGATCGAGACCATGACGCTTGCCGACTGGCAGCGTCAGCAGGCGATCAACCTCGACGGCGTATTCCTGTCGATCAAGCATTCGATCCCGGCGATGCGGCGCGCCGGTGGCGGCTCGATCGTACTGATGTCGTCGATTGCCGGTCTGCGCGGTGCACCGGGACTCGCGGCCTATTCGGCGACCAAGGGTGGCGTGCGGCTGCTCGCCAAGTCGGTGGCGCTCGAACATGCCGCCGACAACATCCGCTGCAACTCGGTGCACCCCGGCATCATCGCGACACCGATCTGGGGCAAGATCCCAACCGGCGCCGAAGGCAACCGCCGCAATGCTCCGATCGACCCCAAGGAGCGTGCCGCGATCGCCGTGCCGCTCACGCGCGTCGGCGAGGCGCAGGACATCGCCAACGGTGTTCTCTTCCTCTGCACCGAAGCCGCGAACTACATGACCGGCCAGGAACTGGTGATCGACGGCGGCATGACCGCGGGCGGGCGGGCACCGCCGCGGGCGCAGCAGTAGCGCTTTGAGCAGCGCGGGCGCCAAAGGCTGGATCGCGGTGGCGGCGGTAAGTGCCGCCGTCTCGGTCGTGGTGGGCGCCTTTGCCGCCCATGGCCTGGATCTTTCCAGCGAAGCGGGCCGCAAGGCGCGCGACTGGCTGCAGACCGGCAGCCAGTACCAGATGGTCCATGCCCTGGCGATGCTGGCCGTCGCGGCCTTGTCGGGGAGGCTCGGCGGCAGGCTGGCCGTTGCCGCGCAAGCCCTGTTCCTGTTGGGCAGCATTCTATTTCCCGGCGCGCTCTACAGCCTCGCCTTTGGCGGCCCGCGATGGTTCGGCGCCGTTGCACCGATCGGCGGCCTGGCGCTGATTGCAGGCTGGGTGAGCTTGACGCTCGCGGCATTGGTCAAATCCGGTCCGCAACGCGCCTGATCTTCCTCACCGTCGTTTCGGCAATGCTTTTTCTGCCGACGGGTCGATAATGCGACCGACGACAACGTTCGGTGGAGGAAGCAATGTCTGCTGGCGCCGAAGGTAAATCCAAGATCGCCACGGTGTTCCGCGTCACCGGTGGCAACTTCCTCGAGATGTTCGACTTCTTCCTGTTTGGCTTCTACGCCACGCAGATCTCGCATGCCTTCTTCCCGTCGCAGAACGAGACGATCTCGTTGCTGCAGACCTTCATGACCTTTGGCGCAGGCTTCCTGATGCGTCCCTTGGGGGCGTTGTTCCTCGGCGCCTATATCGACCGCATCGGCCGTCGCAAGGGTCTGATCGTGACGCTTGGCATCATGGCCATGGGGACGGTCCTGATCGCTTTCGTGCCGGGCTATCAGACGATCGGTGTGCTCGCCCCCATCCTGGTGTTGATCGGCCGCCTGCTGCAGGGCTTTTCCGCCGGCGTCGAGCTGGGTGGCGTCTCGGTCTACCTCGCCGAGATGTCGACGCCCGCCAACAAGGGCTTCTACGTCTCCTGGCAGTCGGCCAGCCAGCAGGTGGCGATCGTGGTTTCGGCTCTGATCGGCTACGGCCTGAACCAGCTTTTCGTGCCCGAGACCATTGCCGACTGGGCCTGGCGCATACCCTTCTTTATCGGCTGCCTGATCGTGCCGATGCTGTTCTTCCTGCGCCGCAGCCTGGAAGAAACCGCCGAGTTCGAGGCGCGCAAGGTGCGCCCCACGCTCCGCCAGGTCGTCTCTTCGCTGGCGGAGAACTGGCAGATCGTGCTGCTCGGGGTGATGCTGGTACTGATGACGACGGTGTCGTTCTATCTGATCACCGTCTACACGCCGACCTTCGGCAAGACCGTCCTGAAGCTGTCGGAGGTCGACAGCCTGGTCGTCGCCCTCTGCGTCGGCCTGTCCAACTTCATCTGGCTCCCGATCATGGGTGCAGTGTCGGATCGCGTCGGCCGGTTCCCGATCCTGGCGCTCTTCTCGCTGCTCATGCTGATCACGGCCTATCCGGCACTGTCGTGGCTGGCGAGCGCGCCGAGCTTCGGGCGCATGCTTGAAGTCGAGCTGTGGTTCTCGTTCCTCTATGCCAGCTACAACGGTGCCATGGTGGTGGCGTTGACCGAGATCGTGCCGGCCGATGTGCGCACGTCGGGTTTCTCTCTGGCCTATAGTCTCGCGACGACCCTGGGCGGCTTTTCCCTGGCGATTTCGACCTGGCTGATTTCGGCCCTGAACGACAAGGCGGCCCCCGGCCTCTGGCTGTCCTTGGCCGCGCTGTCCGGTCTTGTCGCTTCTCTGCTGATCTACCGCACGCAGGCCGCCCGGCCGGTCGGGGCGGCCTCCGCGTAGGCGAGGCGTCCGGCGGGGCCGTTCCTCAGCCGAGCTGCTCGTCGATCAGCTTCAGCGCTTCCTCGGCAAAGGCGCGCATGTTGGCGGCGCGATCGGCCGAGCCGGTGCGCAGAGTTCGGGCGATGCTGCCCTTGGGGCCGACCACGGCGACGCAGGTATGGCCGGCCGGATCGCCGTAGGAATTGCCGGTCGGGCCGGCGGCGCCGGTTTCGGCAAGGCCCCAGGTCGTCTTCAGGCGGCCGCGCACATGCTCAGCGGCAAGCAGCGCCCAGGGCTCGGAGGAGGAGCGCACGCCGGCACGCTTCTCGCGCGGCACGGCGAGGAAGGCATCGCCGGCGGGCCGCGTATAGACCACCGCGCCGCCCATGAAGTAGGCCGAGGCGCCGGGCACGGCGAGCAGAGCGGCGGAGACCAGGCCACCGGCTGACGATTCGGAAATGCCGATCGTCTCCTTGCGCGCCTTCAGTTTCTCGCCCACCCGTTGGGCCAGCGGCAGCAGCGACTCCATGGCGTTCAATCCTTCTTGGTGAAGATGTCGAGAACCAGCGGCACCTGCTGGCCCATCCAGATCGCGCGATCGCGATGGTCCTCGAGATCGTGCCCGGTGTTGGGGTGGATGAATACCGTCAGATCGCCGCGGTTGAGCGTGAGCCACGACAGCAGCGGCTCGAACTGCTCGTTCCTGAAGGCGACCTGGTAGCTGAAGCGCGGATGCGGCCCCACGAGCTTCTCGTGGAAACGGCCCATCTCGATGGTGAAGATCTTCTCGATCTTCTCGCGCAACGCACGCGCCGCCTCGGCCGTCGCGGCGTCGAAATAGACGTGAGCGTGCCAGTCCTTGATCTGCAAACTTTCCATGGCCGATCCTAACATGCTTCCCAACCCGCCTGTCGGAACCCCAAGCCGTTCCCCGATGGGACCAAGCTTGCTAGGGTTGGCTCATCATGAACTTCGATTTCTCCGACGACCAGAAGCTGCTCAAGGAGCAGGTTCGCAAATTCCTCGCCGACAAGTGCCCCACCAAAGTGGTGCGGCGCGTGCTCGACGGCAACGAAACCCACGCCGATGACGTCTGGAAGGGTCTCGTCGATCTCGGCGTGCCGGCCACGGGCATTCCCGAAGCCTATGGCGGGCTCGGTCTGTCGCCGCTCGAAGTCTGCGTCATCGCCGAAGAGATCGGCCGCTCTGCCGCGCCCGTGCCGTTCGACAGTTCGGTCGTGCTGGCGACCGAAGCGCTGAAGCTTGCGGGTTCCGACGCACAGAAGAAGAAGTGGCTGTCCGAGCTGGCATCGGGCAAGGCGATCGGCACGCTCGCCATTGCCGAGGGTGCGCAGCCGCCCAAGCCGCGCTCCATCCGCACGACCTTCGGCAACGGCCGCCTCAACGGCAAGAAGGTGCCGGTGATCGACGGCGAGGCGGCGACCTTCGCGATCGTGCTCGCCAATACCGGTGGCAGCGGCGACCGCGCCGTGTCGCTGGTGATCGTCGACCTGGCGCAGGCTGCTGTCGCCCGCAAGCGGGTCGAGACGATCGATCCGGCGCGCAAGCATGCCGAGCTCACCTTCACCGACGCCACGGCCGAGCTGTTGGGCGCCGAGGGCGAGGGCTGGCAGTTGCTCGAGCGGCTCTACGATGCGGCGGCGATCTATTTTGCCTTCGCCCAGGTCGGCGGCGCCGAAGCCGCGATGTGGATGGCGCGCGACTATGCCCTACAGCGCCAGGCCTTCGGCCGTGCCATCGCCTCCTACCAGGCGATCAAGCACAAGCTCGCCGACTGCTACGTGAAGCTCGAGCTGGCGCGCTCGAATGCCTACTACGGCGCCATGATGCTGACCGAGGGCGGCGCCGACCTGCCGCTGGCCGCTGCCGCGGCGCGCATCGCCGCGACCGAGGCCTACGACTTCGCCGCCAAGGAGAACATCCAGACCCATGGCGGCATCGGCTTCACCTGGGAGGCCGACACGCAGTTCCATTACCGCCGCTCGCGCGTCATGGCGCTGTCGCTCGGCGGCCCGATGGCCTGGAAGGACAAGCTGGTGAGCCGTCTCGAACAGAAGAACGCCGCCTGATGCACGGCCTCACCCTGAGGAGCATCGCGAAGCGATGCGTCTCGAAGGGTGGGGAACAACACGACTGAGGCCGACCCTTCGAGGCGCCCTTCGGGCGCTCCTCAGGGTGAGGCGATTGGAGGAACGACGATGGATTTCAACGATACCCCCGAAGAGGCCGCCTTCCGCAAGGAAGTGCGCGCCTGGCTCGACGCCAACGCCACGCGCAAGAGCGACGACACGCAGAGCTTCCGTGCCCGCAACGACGATCCCGGTCTGCTCGTCAAAGCCAGGGAATGGCAGGACAAAAAGGCCAAGGCGGGCTATGCGCGCATCACCTGGCCGAAGGAGTTCGGTGGCCGCGGCGCTTCGCCGATCCTGCAGGTGATCTACCAGCAGGAAGAGGCAAACTACCTGGTGCCGCTCGGCTTCTTCGACATCGGCCTCGGCATGTGCATTCCCACGATGATGGCCTATGCCGGACCCGAGCACCTCAAGCGCTACGTCAAGCCGGCGCTGCACGGCCAGGAAATCTGGTGCCAGCTCTTCTCCGAGCCGGCGGCAGGGTCCGACGTGGCCGGCATCCGCACCAAGGCCGAGCGCGACGGTGACGGCTGGGTGATCAACGGCCAGAAGGTCTGGACCTCGGGCGCGCACTACTCCGATTTCGGTATCGTCATCACCCGCACCGACCCGAACGTGCCCAAGCATGCCGGCCTCACCATGTTCTTCCTGGACATGAAGAGCCCCGGCGTCGAGGTGCGGCCGATCAAGCAGATGTCGGGCGGCGCCAACTTCAACGAGGTGTTCTTCACCAACGTGCGCGTGCCCGACAGCCAGCGGCTGGGCAAGGTGGGCGAGGGCTGGAAGGCCGCGCTCACGACCCTGATGAACGAGCGCCTGGCCGTCGGCCTGCCCTCGGGCGGCCTCGACATCGACGAACTGATGGAGCTGGCGCGCGAGACCGAGCTCGAAGACGGTCCGGCGATCCGCAACCAGACGGTGCGCAGCAAGATCGCCGACTGGTACGTCCAGCAGCAGGGGCTGAAGCTGACGCGCTACCGCACCCTGACGGCGCTTTCCAAGGGCCAGACTCCGGGGCCCGAATCCTCGATCATCAAGATCGTGGCCGCGCCCAAGATGCAGGACATGGGCGCGTTCGCGATGGAACTGATGGGCCCGGCCGGCATCATGAAGGAAGGCATCCCGCATGCCGGCGGCTTCCAGGCGCAATGGATCGGCGGCGCCGGCTTCCGCATCGCCGGCGGCACCGACGAGATCCTGCGCAACATCGTGGCCGAACGCGTGCTCGGCATGCCCGCCGACGTCCGCGTCGACAAGGATGTGCCGTTCAATCAGTTAGGTAAAAAGTAGATAGCGACCTCCTCCCCTTCGCGGACTCCGCGAAGGGGAGGTGCCCTTGTCGTACGAGGGCGGAGCGGTCATGGGCCGCTGGCCTTGGTAATCTTGTCTATTCTGAACCGCGCGGGCTCTCGCGCTTGATTACAAGCGCTGCCGCCCGCCGGCGCCTATGAAGGCGCCTTACCGCTGCTTCAGCGCCCACTCCGTGTACTTCTTCGAAAGCGCCTGCGTGTCGGCGTAGTACTTGGCGTAGGCCGCGCCGACCATCGGCTTCAGGGCAAGGCCGACGGCGTCCATTTTCTGCTTCATCTCCGGACTGTCGATCGCCTTCAGGAAGGCGGTCTCGACGATCTTGACCACGTCGGCCGGCGTGCCCTTGGGCGCGCCGACGCCGCGGGTCGAGGAGGAGATCACCGTGGGCATGCCCAGCTCCTTGGTGCAGGGCACGTCGGGCAGGAACTTCGAGCGCTCGTTGTCGGTGACGGCAAGCCCGCGGATCTCTCCCGACAGCACGCGCTTGAAGACACTGCCGACATTGTCGAAGGCGCATTCGACATGGCCGCCCATCACGGCGGTGAGCTGTTGGGCGCCGCCGTCGGTATGGACGATGCGGAACTCGCACTTGGCCGCCTCGTTCACCATCAGGACCGCGAGGTGATCGTCGCTCAGGATGCCGGTGGTGCAGGCGCTGATCTTGCCCGGCGCCTTCTTCGCGGCGTCGGTCAGGTCGGCGAGGGTCTTGTAGGGGCTGTCGCCTTTCACCCAGATCAGCCCGGGATCGAGCACCTGGTTCACGACCGGGATGAAGCTGTCGATGTTGAACGCCGCCTTGCGCTCGGGATCGAGGATGATGGTGTTGAGGCCCGGCAGATTGAGAAAGCCCAGCGTGTAGCCGTCGGGCCGGGCGCGGGCGATGTCGGTGAAGCCGATCTGGCCGCCGGCGCCGGCCTTGTTGACCACGGTGATGGTCTGGCCGAGTTCCTTTTCCGCCAGGGAAGCGAGGATGCGGGCGCCGACGTCGGTGCTGCCGCCCGCCGGGAAGGCCACGATCAGCTGCACGGCGCGGCGGGGATAATTCTGCGCAAGAGCGGGGCCTGCCAAGGCAGTCGCAGCGGAGGCCGCGAGCAGGGTACGGCGACGAATAGGCATGATTTCCTCCCTTTGATTCTGTGTGGCGGTTCTGTGTGACGGTTCTATTCGGCGTCGCTTGTCCGTAGCGGCGAAAGCGACCGCGGCTTGAAGAGCAGGAAGCCGCCCACGATCACCGGCACCGCCAGCAAGGCGAGCGCCAGCGGCCGGTCGAGGAAGATCGCGAAGCTGCCGCCGGAGATCTCGAGCGTCGTGCGCAGCGACCGTTCCATCATCGGGCCCAGGATCAGCGCCAGGATGGCGGGGGCGAGCGGGAAGTCGAGCTTGCGCAGCAGATAGCCCAGGATGCCGAAGCCCAGCATCACCCAGACGTCGAACAGGTTCTGCTTCAGGCTGTAGGCGCCGATCACGCAGAAGATCAGGATGCCCGTGCACATGTAGCTGAAGGGGACCTTCAGAAGCTTGGCCCACAGCCCGACCAGCGGCAGGTTGAGGATCAGCAGCAGCGCATTGCCCACGAAGAAGCTCGCGATCACCGTCCAGACCAGCGCCGGCTGTTCCTTGAAGAGGAAGGGGCCCGGCGTGATGCCGTTGACGATGAAGGCGCCCATCAGCACCGCAATGGTAGGCGAGCTCGGGATGCCGAGCGCCAGCAGAGGTACCATCGAAGCATTGGCATAGGCGTTGTTGGCGGTCTCGGCGGAGGCCACGCCCTCGATCGCGCCTTTGCCGAAACGCTCCGGCGTCTTGGAAACGCGCTTCTCCAGCACGTACGCCATGAAGGTGGGCACGATGGCGCCGACGCCCGGGATCAGACCCAGCACGAACCCCACGACGGTGCCGCGGCCGATCGCCCCTGCGGACTGGCGGCATTCCTGGCGGGTCGGCATCCAGCTCTTCAGCTCGGCCGAGACCATGTGGGTCTGCCGCTTCTCCGCAGCGAGCAGCAGCTCGGCCACGCCAAACAGGCCCATGACGACGGGCACGAAGCCGATACCGTCGAACAGCTCCTCGAAGCCGAAGGTGAAGCGCGGTGCGCCGCGCACCGGATCGACGCCGATCATCGCCAGCAGCAGGCCGATCGCCGTCATCAAAAGCGCCGCCAGCATGTTGCTACCGGCCAGGCCCACGACCAGGCAGAGGCCCGCAACCATCAGGGCGAAGAATTCGGCCGGTCCGAACTTCAGCGCCAGCGAGGCGAGCGGCATGGCAACGGCGACCAGCGCCACGGTGGCCAGGGTGCCGCCGACGAACGAACCGATCGCGGCGATCCCCAGGGCCGAGCCGGCGCGCCCCTGGCGGGCCATCTGGTGCCCGTCGATACAGGTCACGACCGACGCAGCCTCGCCCGGCACATTGATCAGCACCGAGGTGATGGTGCCGCCATACATGGCGCCGTAGTAGATGGCGCAGAGCATGATGATGGCGCCGGTGGCATCGAGATTGAAGGTGAGGGGAATGAGGATCGCCGTGCCGGCGGCCGGTCCCAGGCCGGGCAGCACGCCGATCAAGGTCCCCAGCAGGCAGCCGGCCAGGGCGAACAGCAGGTAGTTGAGCGAGAGGGCCGCGGCAAAGCCCTGGAGCAGATGGGTCAGCGCCTCCATGGCCTAGATCCCCAGCCAGCCGGTGGGCAGCAGGACGTCCAGCCAGGTCGTGAAGACGTAGTAGACACCGAAGCTTCCCAGCACCGCGAACAGTGCGATCGCCCACCAGCGCCGCTCGCCCAGCGCCACCAGCAGCCCGGCATTGAAGATCAGCATGGCGATCCGGAAGCCCACCATCGACATCGCCGCGGTCGCCGCCGCCAGCAGCACCACGATGGCGAGCCAGCGCAGGCCGCCGGCACCGTGCGGCAGGATGCGGGTGTCGCTGCTCTCACTGCTCTCGCTGCTCGGAGGATCGCGCGGTTCGCGGGCCGTCTCGATTAGCAGCGCGATGGCGAGCACGATGCCGACCAGCGCCAGCCAGAACGGAAAGAAGCCGGGACCCGGGCCCAGGCGATCTGTCAGCGAAAGAAGCAAGGACTGCCAGAGAGCGAACAGGCAGAATGCCAGCATTGCTCCTGTTGCGATCAGCCGACCTTGGCGCATGCCAGTAGGCCCTCCCCCGATTTCTTTCTTGTTCTGATCTGCAGCATAGCTGCAAACGAGGCGTGGGCAAATTCTCCCCGGCAACTGAAGATGAAGGCGCAGAAAATCGATCAGGAGGAATGCGTTCGATGAACAGGCTCGACGGCAAGGTGGCGTTTCTGTCAGGTGCCGCACGCGGTATCGGCGGCGCGGCGGCGGTACTGATGGCCCAGGTGGGCGCCAAGGTCGTGATCGGCGATGTGCTGGAGGAGCGCGGCCGCCAGACGGTGCGCGACATCGAGAAAGCCGGCGGCCAGGCGCTCTTCGTGCCGCTCGACGTGACGCAGGAGGCGAGCTGGGCGGCCGCGATGGACGCCACCGTGAAGGCCTACGGCAAGCTCGATATTCTGGTGAACAATGCCGGCATCTTCGTCGGCAAGGGCGTCGAGGACGCCTCGATGGAGGAATGGCATCGCCTGGTCGCGGTCAATCTGACCGGCGTGGTGCTGGGCACGCGGGCGGCGCTGCCGCTTCTCAAGGCGGCAGCAAAGTCTGCTCCGCACGGCTCGGCGATCGTCAACCTCGCATCGGTGGCCGGCCTGGTCGGCTCGCAGCTCGATCCGCTCTATTCGCTGACCAAGGGCGGGGTCACCCTGTTCACCAAATCGACGGCGCTGGAGTTCGGCCGCAAAGGCTACGGCATTCGCGTCAACTCCATCCATCCCGGCGTCATCGACACCGACATGGGCCAGCAGACCTTCGTCATGCGTGCCCAGGCGCTCGGCACCAACGACTCCGAAGCGACGCGCAAGGTCTCGACCGGCATGCACCCGATCGGTCGACTGGGTGTTGCCGACGACATCGCCAAGGGCATCGTCTTCCTGGCTTCGGACGACGCCGCCTTTATGACCGGCGCCGGTCTGGTGGTCGACGGCGGTTATACGGCCCAGTAGCGGCGATCAGAAGATCCCGGCGGCCAAACCGGCCGCCATCGCCGCGCCCAGCTCCTCGCACTGGTCGACGAAGGCGGGCTGCCAGGCGCCCCGGCAGATCAGAGGCTCCTGCACGGCCCGCCAGCGCAGGCCGGTGACGATGGTCTCGACGCCGCGCCGAGTGCCGGTGCCGTCGCTGCCGGCGCGGATATAGAGGGCGTAGGGCAGCCCCTGGGTCCGTTCCAGGCAGGGATTGTAGCTGCGGTCGAAGAAGTCCTTCAGCGCCCCGCTCATGTAGCCGAGGTTTTCGGTAGTGCCGAGAATCACCGCCTGGGCGGCCAGCACGTCGTCCGATCCGGCTTGCAGCGGCGCCACGACTCGTACGTCGAGTTCGGTTTCGCTCCGCGCGCCGCGTTCCACCGCCTGGCGCAGGGAAAGGGTGTTCTCCGACGGCGCGTGCGCCACAATGAGCAGCCTTTTCGACATGGAGGGGGTTTTACCCCGAGACACGGCCAACATGCTCAAGAAACTCCTGATCGCCAATCGCGGCGAGATCGCCATCCGCATCGCCCAGGCCGCCGCCGAACTCGGCATCGCCACTGTCGGTGTCCATTCCGAGGACGACGCCACCTCGCTTCATGTGCGGCGTGTCGACGAGGTCCAGCCCCTGAAGGGACGGGGCGCGGCGGCCTATCTCGATATCGCGGGTGTCATTGCAGTCGCCAAGGCAGCCGGCTGCGATTCGGTCCATCCGGGCTACGGATTCCTGTCCGAGAATGCCGCCTTCGCCAAGGCCTGCGCCGAGGCTGGCCTGGTCTTCGTCGGCCCGACGCCCCAGCAGCTCGACCTGTTCGGCGACAAGGCCCGCGCCCGAGCCCATGCAGTCGCCACGGCCGTGCCGCTGCTGCCCGGCACCGACGGCGCAGCCGACCTTGCCGGCATCCGTGCCTTCTTCGAGCGGCACGCCAAGGCAGGCGTCATGATCAAGGCGATCGCCGGCGGCGGCGGGCGCGGCATGCGGCCGGTGCGTCGCGCCGAGGAGATTGCCGAAGCCGTCGAGCGCTGCGCCGCCGAAGCCAAGGCCGCCTTCGGCAATCCCGCCATCTATGCCGAACGGCTGGTCGATCGCGCCCGCCACATCGAGGTGCAGATCGTAGGCGATGGCCAGGGCGGCATCGTGGCGTTGGGCGAACGCGATTGCACGCTGCAGCGCCGCAACCAGAAGATCGTCGAGCTGGCGCCCAGCCCGCATCTCAGCGCCACGCTTCGCCTGCGGATCGTCGATGCCGCGATCGCCATGGCCAAGGCCGTGCACTATCGCAGCCTCGGCACCTTCGAGTTCCTGGTCGACGATGCCGCGCAGGAGTTCTTCTTCATCGAGGCCAATCCACGCCTGCAGGTCGAGCACACCGTGACCGAAGAGGTCTATGGCGTCGACCTGGTGAAGGCGCAGCTGCGTCTTGCCGCCGGCGTCACCCTGGCGGAGACCGGCCTCGGCGCCGCGACGCCGCGCGGCCATGCGATCCAGCTGCGCATCAACATGGAAACCATGACGGCCGACGGGTCGGCCAAGCCCGGCGGCGGCACGCTCACCGCGTTCGAGCCGCCCTCCGGGCCGGGCGTGCGCGTCGACACGTATGGTTATGCCGGCTACCGCACCAACCCCAATTTCGATTCGCTGCTGGCCAAGGTGATCGTGCATGCGCCGTCGCCTGAGTTCGGCGACGCGCTGGCGCGGGCGGAGCGCGCCCTGGCGGCTTTCCGGCTGGAAGGCGCGCCATCGAACATCGCCTTCCTGCGCGCGCTGGTCGCCCATCCCGATTTCCAGGCCGACAAGGTCTATACGCGTTTCGTCGACGAACATGCCGGCGCATTGATCGAAGCGGCCGCCGAACTGAAAGCCGGCCTCTATTTCCCACCGACGGCGGCACCGGCAGCAAATGGCCGCCAGGCCGGTGCCCGGGTCGACAGCGTCGACCCGCTGGCGGTGCTGGCCTTCGGCAAGCGCGATAGCGAGACCGCGACGACCGCCGATCTTGCAAGCGATGCGCCGGAAGGAACGGTGGCCGTGCCGGCGCCGATGCAGGGCACGATCGTCAGCATCGCCGTGAAGGAGGGCGATGCCGTGGCGGCCGGCCAGGCGCTGCTCGTCATGGATGCCATGAAGATGCAGCACGAGATCAGGAGCCCCGCCCGCGGCTACGTGCGACGCATTGCGGTCGAGGCTGGCGAGACGATCTACGAGGGCCATGCGCTGCTCTTCGTCGAGGAGGCCGATGTCGAGGTGAAGGGCCAGGCGGTCGAGGAAACGATCGACCTCGACCATATCCGGCCCGATCTCGCGGAGTATCTCGATCGGCGGGCGATGACCCTGGACGACCGGCGGCCCGATGCCGTGGCGCGCCGGCGCAAGACCAACCAGCGCACGGCGCGCGAGAATCTCGACGATCTGGTCGACCCCAACAGCTTCGTCGAATACGGCGCCTTCGCGATCGCCAGCCAGCGCACGCGGCGCACGCTCGAGGACCTGATCGAGAAGACGCCGGCCGATGGGCTGATCACCGGCATCGGCCGGGTCAACGGCTCGCTGTTCGGGGCCGAGCGCAGCCGGGTCGCGGTCGCGCACTACGACTACACCGTGCTGGCCGGCACGCAGGGCAAGAACAACCATCACAAGAAGGACCGGATCTTCGAGATCGTGGAGAAGCAGCGCATCCCGCTGGTCGTCTTCACCGAGGGCGGCGGTGGGCGGCCGGGCGATATCGACGTGCAGTCGGTGGCCGGCCTCAATACCATGGCCTTCCATATCTTCGGCCGGCTGAGCGGCGTGGCGCCGCTGGTCGGCATCAACTCGGGCCGCTGCTTCGCCGGCAATGCCGCGCTGCTCGGTTGCTGCGACGTGGTGATCGCCACGAAGAACTCGTCGATCGGCATGGGCGGCCCGGCCATGATCGAGGGCGGCAATCTCGGCGTCTACTCGCCCGAAGAGGTCGGGCCGATGTCGGTCCAGGTGCCCAACGGCGTGGTCGACATCGCCGTCGAGGACGAAGCCGAAGCCGTCGCGGTCGCCAAGAAGTACCTGTCCTACTTCCAAGGGGCGTTGCCCGACTGGCGGGCGGCCGACCAGCGGCTGCTGCGCCGCGCCATCCCGGAGAACCGCCTGCGCGTCTACGATGTGCGCGAGGTGATCGCCACCCTCTGCGACGAAGGGTCGGTGCTGGAACTGCGCCGCGGCTTCGGGCCGGGGATGGTGACGGCCTTCGCGCGCATCGAGGGCAAGCCGCTCGGCATCGTCGCCAACAATCCCGTGCATCTCGCCGGAGCCATCGACAGCGACGGCTCGGACAAGGCGGCCCGCTTTCTGCAGCTGTGCGACGCCTTCGACATCCCGATCCTGTTCCTCTGCGACACGCCCGGCATGATGGTGGGCCCCGAGATCGAAAAGACCGCGCTGGTGCGCCACTGCTCGCGCCTGTTCGTGACGGGCGCCAACCTTACCGTGCCCTTCGGGACGATCATCCTGCGCAAGGCCTACGGGCTCGGCGCCCAGGCGATGGCCGGCGGCTCCTTCCACGCGCCGGCCTTCGCGATCTCCTGGCCGACCGGCGAGTTTGGCGGCATGGGCCTCGAAGGCGCCGTGAAGCTCGGCTACCGCAAGGAGCTGGAGGCGATCAGCGACCCCACCGAACGCCGCACCCTGTTCGACAAGATGGTCGCCGCCGCCTATGCGCGCGGCAAGGCGCTGAGCACGGCGACCTATTTCGAGGTCGACGAGGTGATCGATCCCGCCGACTCGCGCCGCTGGATCACCACCGGCCTG
>MKRV01000070.1:0-17961 GCA_001897995.1 Alphaproteobacteria bacterium 65-37
TTGCCCCAGAATTCGGTGAACCAGCGTCCGACGATTTCCTTGTTTTCCTGTGCCTTGGACATGGTGACGATCCTTCGTCCTGTTGCGACCACGATTGGTCCGTGGCCGCACCATGTCTTCTTTCAGGGATCACCGAATATCCGCGCGCCGCTTCGTAATTAATATCGTCGGCGCGCGGCTGCCTCAATCGATGGCGGATTGACCTTCGTCGCGATAGGCCCAGCAGGTATCCGGCGGCAGGGTGAGGGCGACGTCGCCGTCCTGATGGCGGGCGGCGGTACCGAGCTCCAGCACTTCGAGTTTCTGGCCGCCGAACTCGACGTCGTAGACCGTCTGCATGCCCTGATAGCGGCGTTCGACGACGCGGCCGGTGAAGCTGTTGGCCGGACCGCGTTCACCGAGGCGGATGTTCTCGGCGCGAAGCGCGACACGGGCGCGGTCGCCCGGGCTGAGCGGCTGGGGCGTCCAGGCCTCGATGCGACCGGCAGCGCCGAGATCGATCGTGGCGCGCTCGCCCTGTCGTTCCAGCACCTTGCCCAACAGGAAGTTCGAGGCACCGGTGAAGTTGGCCACGAAGGAATCGGCCGGCCTGTTGTAGATCTCGCCCGGGGGCGCCATCTGCAGGAGCTTGCCCTCGCGCATCACGCCGATGCGATCGCCCAGCACGACGGCCTCCGCCTGATCGTGCGTGACGTAGAGGCCGGTCATGCCGGTCTGCTTCAGGATGCGCCGCAGCTCGTCGCGCAGACGGATGCGCAGCTTGGCGTCGAGATTGGACAGCGGCTCGTCGAGCAGCAGGAGCTGTGGCCGGTAGACCAGGCTGCGCGCCAGCGCCACGCGCTGCATCTGCCCACCCGACAGCGAGGTCACGGGGCGGTCGGCATAGTCGCGCAGGCCGACCAGTTCCAGGGTCTCCAGCACCTTGCTTTCGATGTTGCCGCCACCGTTGCCGCGCCGGTGCTTCAGCGGATAGGCCACGTTCTGCCGCACCGTCATGTGCGGCCACACGGCATAGGACTGGAACACCATGCCGATGTCGCGCTCGCGCGGGCTCACCAGCAGGTTGCGCTCGGGCTCCGACACGACGCGACCGCCGATCGAGATGCGGCCGCCGGTCGGATGCTCGAGGCCGGCGACACAGCGGAGCGTCGTGGTCTTGCCGCAGCCCGAGGGGCCCAGCAGCACGACGATCTCGCCGGCCGGCACGTCGAAGTTCACCCCGTCCACGGCGGGTTTGCCCGCCGCGAACCGCTTGACGAGGTTCTCGATGAGAAGCGCGGAGCTCACTGGCGATAACCGTAGGTCTTGTTCCACTCCTCGATCCAGGTCGCACGCAGCTTGTCGAACTGCTCGAAGTTCGGCACCCAGACCTTGATCGTCTTGGGATCCCAGCCCTTCGGGAAGGCGGGCGGCTCCTTGAGCGAAGTGATGTTGCCGAGCTTGTTGATCATGAAGGTCTGGCCCTCCTTGGAGAGGCGCCAGTTCATGAACAGCTTGGCGGCATTCGGGCTCTTGGCGGTCTTGGTGACGCCGTCGGCATAGGGAACGATCGGCACGCCTTCGGGCGCGAAGATCGCCTCGGCCGGCGCACCTTCGACGATCTTGGTGTAGATGATGTTGTAGAGCAGCGGCGCGATCGAGACTTCGCCACGTACCAGCGCATCGGAAAGCGGTGCGCCCGACGGGTAGAGCGCGATGCCGAGCTCGGCCTGCTTCTTCCAGTAGTCTTCGCCCAGCACCTGGCGCTCGAACATGATGCGCGTCCAGGTCGTGCCACCGGACGGGCCGATCACCTGGCCGATCTGCTTGTTCTTGTATTCGGGCTTCAGCAGATCCATCCAGGTCTTGGGCGCGTTCTTCACGAGCTGTGTATTGTAGGCGATCGCCCAGCCCAAGGTGGCGCCCGGCCACAGCTTGGGCGAAACCAGCGCATCGGGCCGATAGTCGGCGGCGTTGGGCGGGGCGTAGTCCTGGAACAGGTCGGCGATGTCCAGCATCAGGCCGCGGTCGGAATGGTTGACCACGTCGGCACCGAGCTTGCCGGCGGCGGCCTCGGTCTTGATGCGCTGGATGAGCTGGCCGCCCGGCGCGCGGACCATCGCCACCTTGACCTTGGGGAAGGTCTTGTTGAATTCCTTGATTACCTCCTGCTGCGTCTCGGCGAAGTCCGCCGTGTAGAAGGTGAGCTGGCCTTCCTTCTCGGCGGCCGCGATCAACTCCTTGGAGCCGAACTGCGTCTGGGCGGCGGCCGGCAGGGCCTGGAGGCCGGCTGCCGCACCGACGGTGGCGCCGACGGCGGTTGCGGTGAATGTCCTGCGGGACATGTGTTTCCTGGTCATGGGCGTATCCTCCGGTTCCCTCGATCTTGATCTTTGGTGTCTTGCCGTCAGCCGACCCTGGCGCTGCCTTGGGCGGCATCGCGGGACAGCCAGGTGGTGAGCCCGAGCAGGCCGGCCAGCAGCACGGTCTGCACCAGGCTGAAGGCGGCGGTCTTGCCGACATTGCCGCCTTCGTAATAGTCGAGCAGCAGCACGGCCATGACGGTCGTGTCGCTGGTGTAGAGGAAGAGCGACGAGCCCAGCTCGCGGATCGCCAGCACGAACAGGAGCGTCATCGACGCGACGACTCCGGGCCGCGCGAGCGGCAGCACGATGGTGCGGATGGTGCCGAGCAGGCCGCGGCCGCAAATCCAGGCGGCTTCTTCCAGTTCCCTGTGGATCTGCATGAAGGATGTCGACAGCGCCTTCACCGTGTCGGGCATGAAGCGGGCGACGAAGGCCAAGGCCAGGATCCAGAGCGTGCCGTAGAGGCCGCCCGGCAGGCCGATCCAGGCCCAGAGGTAGGCGACGCCGACCACGAGACCGGGAATGGCCACCGGCAAGGTCGCCAACAGGTCAATCGAGCGGCGGCCCGAGACCTGCGTGCGGTTGACGGTGTAGCCGATGGCGAAGGCCAGGGCGCCTCCGACCAGCGCGGTGATGACGCCGACCTTCATGGTGTTCCAGATCGACAGCATGGTCAGCGGGTTGTCGAACACGCTGTTGAAGTGCACCCAGCTATAGGCCTTGGCGTCAAACAGCGCGTCGAAATCCTTGATGAACAGGAACTTGCGGAAGGCGGCGATGACCAGCGCCAGGGTCGGCAGCACCACGACGACGAACAGGTAGATCAATGCCAGGCTGAAGGTGAACCAGCGCCAGCGGCCGAGCTGCAGGGCCCGCGGCCGGAAAGCCTTGCCGGCCACCGTGGCGAAGCTCTTGCCCGACAGCACGCGCTGCTGCGCCCAGACCAGGATCGCCGTCACCACCATCAGCAGGATCGCGACGGCGGCGGCCGTGTTGTAGAGCGGCGGGCTCCAGGCGGTGAGCTTGAAGATATAGGTGGTGAGCACGCTGATATTGGCCGGCGCGCCGAGCGCCGCCGGCACGCCGTAGATGCCCAGCATCACCACGAAAGAGAGCAGCGAGCCCGCGAGGATCGCCGGGGCGATCAGCGGGAAGGTGACCGTGAACAAGGTCGTGAAGGCCGAGGCGCCGGAGACCTCGGAGGCTTCCTCGAGGCTCGGATCCATGTTGCGCAGCGCCGAGGCCGTGAACATGTAGACGTAGGGTGCGTAATAGATGCCGAACACCAGGATCAGGCCCGACATCGAATAGAAGTCGAAGCGGAAATCGATGCCGATCCATTTCAGGACGGTGTTGAGCAGGCCGGTCTTGGGCGATCCCAGAATGCCCCAGGCGACGCCGGCGACCAGCGGCGGCACGAACAGCGGGATCATGCTGGCGCCGGCAATGAAGCCGCGGAACGGCGTGTCGGTGCGCACCACGATCCAGGAGAAGGCGAGCCCGATCGCGACAGCAAGAATCGTACCGCCGCCGCAGGCCGCCAACGCATTGAAGAAGGCGAGGTGGACGTTCTCGTTGGCCAGCACGTCGACGAAATGCTTTACCGACGGGCGGAATGCGCCGAAGCCATCGACGATCGGGTTCGAATCGCTCAGCGCGCCGAACACCAGCATCAGCAGGGGATAGATCACCAGGAAGGCGAGCACGATCAGCAGCGCACCGACCCAGAGCGGTGCGCCCCAGCGGCGCGGCGCCGGCCGGACTTGATCAGATTCAGGCAATGCAGCAGCACTCGTCGCCGTCAACGCTCGCTTCCCTCCCACGATCGTCCGCGGGCAACGCCGGCGGCTTCTTCATCGTTGGTGAAATCGTAGCTCATCGTACGATCTGACGCTACGTTTTGCTGATGAAGCTTCCCACCCACGATCGCTACGACTATGTGCCGCTGCGCGGGCGCCCGGACTATTCCTGGCCCGACGATCGCAGACTGGCTGTCTATTTCGCGCTGAACCTCGAGCACTTCGCCTTCGGCGAGGGACTGGGCGCGGAGCTCGTGATTCCCGGTCCACAACCCGACGTGCTGAACTACGCTTGGCGCGACTACGGCAATCGCGTCGGCGCCTGGTACATGCTCGACCTGTTCGACGACCTCCAGTTGCCGATGGCGGCACTGGTGAACACCTCGATGTACGACCATGCGCCGCAACTGGTCGCCGCCTGCCGCGCCCGCGGCGATGAGATCGTGGGGCACGGCCATACCAATGCGGTCCGCCAGGGCGTGCTGGGAGAGGCCGAGGAGCGGCAGCTGATCGAGACCGTCACGCGTCGCATCGCCGCGGAGGAGGGCAGGCGGCCCGAAGGATGGCTGGGGCCCTGGATCTCACAGAGCCACGTCACGCCCGATCTGCTCACCCATGCCGGCTATCGCTACCAGCTCGACTGGTGCATGGACGATCAGCCGATCTGGTTCCGCTGCCGCGAGGGCGGAAAGATCCTGTCGGTGCCCTATCCCCAGGAAGTGAACGACATTCCCTCGATCGTCGGGCGCAAGGACGGCGCCGCCCAGTTCGCCGACATCATCGTCGACCAGTTCGACGAGATGCGCGAACTGGCCGAGAAACGGCCCCTGGTCATGGGCATTGCCTTGCATGCCTATATCGTGGGCCAGCCGCACCGGCTGCGACACCTAAAGCGCGCGCTGCGGCACATCGCCCGGCATCGCGACGCGATCTGGCTCACCACACCGGGCGCCATCGCGCGGCACTGCCTTTCCTTGCCGACCGGCACTGTTCCTTAAGCCCGCTACAATCCGCCCCCAGGAGTTCCATGCGTCTGTTCACGGCAACGCTCGCCACCGAGACCAATACCTTTTCTCCGCTGCCCACCAGCCTCGAGAACTACCGTGAATCGGTGTTCTATCGGCCTGGGGAGCATCCGACCGACGCCCCGCGCATGTGCACGGCACCGCTTGTTGTCGGACGCGCTCGCGCCAAGCAAGAGGGCTTCGAGCTGATCGAAGGGAGCTGCTTTGCCGCCAGCCCCGCCGGCACCACCAACCAGGCCGACTATGAAACCATGCGCGACGAGATCCTGGCGCAGCTCCAGGCCGCCCTGCCGGTCGACGGCCTGCTGCTCGGCCTGCACGGCGCCATGGTGGCGCACGGCTATGACGACGTCGAAGGCGACATCATCGAACGGGCCCGCGCCATTGTCGGCCCGACATGCGTGATTGGCGTCGAACTCGATCCACACTGCCATCTCACTCTGAAGCGCCTCTCCCATGCCGACATCGTCGTGCTCTACAAGGAGTTCCCGCATACCGACGTCGTCGAACGCGCCGAGGATGTCCTCGACCTGGTGCTGGCGACGCTGCGCGGCAAGGTGAAGCCGGTGATGTCGGTCTATGACTGCCGGCAGATCCAGAGCTACCCCACGACCATCCAGCCGATGCGCGGCCTGGTCGATCGCATCAAGGCCATGGAGGGCAAGAACGGCATTCTTTCCGTCTCCATCGCGCACTGCTTTCCCTACGGCGACGTGGCGGAGATCGGCACCCGCGTGCTGGTGATCGCCGACGGCGACAAGAAGAAGGCCGATGCGCTGGCGACCGCGCTGGGCGAGGAACTGGTGGGCCTGCGCGGCAAGACCCAGCCGCCGTCGTTCGACGTCGCGGCCGGTGTGGGCGAGGGTATGGCCTTCAACGATCTGCCGGTGGTGATCGCCGATCCGGCCGACAATGCCGGCGGCGGAGCCCCCTCGGACAATACCGACATCCTGCGCCACCTGATCGAGAAGAAGGTGGAGAATGCCTGCCTGGGGCCGATCTGGGATCCGATCGCCGTACGGCTCTGCTTCGACGCCGGGCTTGGCGCCAGGTTCGACCTGCGCTTTGGCGGCAAGATCGCTCCCAGTTCCGGCCAGCCGGTCGATGCCGAGGTCGAGGTCGTGGGGCTGAAGCGCAACGCCCGGCAGAGCTTCGGCCCGACGCAGGTCTCGGTCGGCGATTGCGCTGCCGTGCGGGTGGGAGGCGTCGATGTCGTCCTGATTTCCAACAGGACGCAGGCGACCGGGCTCGAACTCTTCACCAACCTCGGCATCGATCCGACCCAGCGCAAGATCGTGGTGGTGAAGTCGACCAACCATTTCATGGCGGCCTACGGGCCGATCGCCAAGAAGGTGATCTATGTCGAATCGAGCGGCCCGCTGCGCCGCGACCATCGTAAGGTTCCTTACCGGAAGGTCGAACGTCCGATCTGGCCGCTCGACGCCGATGCCAAGCCGCGCGGCCTGATCTTCTGATCTCTTTCCTCCTGTCGTGCTGGACAAGCGGGACGACGGCTTTGCATACTCAGTGAGGGGAGCAAGGGAGACGTTCGTATGATCAGGCGTATTCTAGCCGGCGCCGTCGCGCTGGCCGTGCCGTTTGCTGCCGCGCAGACGCCGGCGCTGGCGCAGGAAAAGGTGCTGAAGGCGGTGATGCATGCCGACGTGCGCGTCATCGATCCGGTGTGGACGACCCAGACCATCGCCAACATCCATGGCGCCCTGATCTACGACACTCTGTTCGGCAACGACGGGAACCAGAAGCCGCAGCCGCAGATGGTGGGCAAGTACGAGATCAGCCCCGATCGGCTCACCTACACCTTCACCCTGCGCGATGGGCTGAAATTCCATGACGGCTCGCCGGTCACGACCAAGGACGTGATCGCCTCGCTGAAGCGCTGGGGCGCCAAGGACGGCGTCGGCCAGCGGCTGATGGGCTTCGTCACCAAGATGGAGCCGGTCGACGACAAGACCTTCACCATGGTGCTGCGCGAGCCCTACGGCATGGTGCTGGAGTCGCTCGGCAAGAGCCAGAGCTCGATCGCGGCCATCATGCGGGAGAAGGATGCGCTCACCGATCCGCAGCAGCAGGTGAAGGAAGCGGTCGGCTCCGGACCCTATATGTTCGCCAAGGATCAGTGGGTGCCGGGCAGCAAGGCGGTCTACCTCAAGAACAAGGATTACGTGCCGCGCACCGAGGCGCCGTCCTCCTTCGCGGGCGCCAAGATCCCCGGCGTCGATCGCATCGAGCTGGTTTGGATCTCCGATCCGCAGACCACCATGTCGGCGCTGATCAATGGTGAGATCGACTTCTACGAGCAGCCGACCAACGACTTCCTGCCGTTGCTCGAGAAGGCGCGCGGCGTGAAGCTGATGAAGACCGGCAAGATCGACAGCACGCAGGGCATGATCCGGCTGAATCATCTCCACCCGCCGTTCGACAACGTGAAGGCGCGGCAGGCGATGTATTACCTGATCAACCAGGAAGACTTCCTGCGTACCATCGTCGGCGATCCGAAATTCTACCGGGTCTGCAAAGGACTGCTGACCTGCGGCGGCCCCTACGAGAACGACGGCGGCAGCGAACTCATGAAGGAGTACAACCCGAAGAAGGCGCTGCAGCTCCTCAAGGAGGCCGGGTACAAGGGCGAGCCGATCACCGTGCTCTCGGCCACCGATCACGCGACCATCACGCCGGCAACGCAGGTGCTGGTCCAGGCGATGCGCGAGGCCGGCATCAACGTCGATGCGCAGTCGATGGACTGGGGTTCGGTCGTGACTCGTCGCGCCAAGAAGGAGCCGCCCGCGCAAGGCGGCTGGAACATCTTCGTCACCACCTCGGGGGGCGTCGGTTCGTCCAATCCCGTCCTGCACACCTGGATCGGCGCTGCTTGCGACAAGGGCCTGTTCGGCTGGCCGTGCGATCCCGAAGTCGAGAAGCTGCGCAACGCCTTCGGCATGGCGGCGACCGAGGAGGAGCGCAAGAAGATCGCCAAGGAGCTGCAGACGCGCGCGATGGAACAGGTCGTCTTCCTGCCGTTCGGTCAGTGGGATACGCCGATCGCCTTCCGCGGCGACAAGATCGACAACGTCGTGCCGAATACCGGCCTCGCCGTGCTCTGGGGTATTACCAAGAAGTGAAAACCGCTAAGCGTAACGGCGCATGACCTCCTATATCGTGCGCCGTCTCTTCGCCACCCTGCCGGTGATGGCGGTGGTGGCGCTGTTTGTCTTTTTCCTGCTGCGATTCGCACCGGGTGACCCCGCTGCGATCATCGCGGGCGACGACGCCACGGCTGAATCGATTGCGGCCGTGCGCGCCAAGCTCGGGCTCGACCGGCCGATGGTCGAGCAATTCGTCGTCTGGGTGGGCCAGCTCCTGCAGGGCGACATGGGGGTATCGATCTTCTCGAACCTCGCCGTGACGCGCCTGATTGCCCAGCGGCTGGAGCCGACGGTCGCGCTCACGCTCTCGACCCTGTTCGTGGCGGTTGTGCTCGCCGTTCCCATCGGCGTCGTGGCAGCCTGGAAGGCGCGCAAGCTGGTCGATCGCCTGGCCATGGCCTTCGCCGTGCTGGGCTTTGCGATGCCGACCTTCGTGCTGGCCTATATCCTGATCTACTTCTTTGCCGTGCAATGGCAGCTCCTGCCGGTGCAGGGCTACGCACCAATCAAGCAGGGCTTTTGGCCCTTCGTAGAAAGCCTGATCCTGCCTTCGGTGGCGCTGGGCATCACCTACATGGCGTTGATCGCCCGTATCACGCGCGCCTCCATGCTCGAGGTGCTGGCCCAGGATTATATCCGCACCGCCAACTCCAAGGGCCTGGCGACCGACCGCGTGCTGCTGCTGCATGCGTTGAAGAATGCCGCCGTGCCGATCGTCACGGTGATCGGCATCGGCATTGCGCTCCTGATCTCCGGCGTCGTCATCACCGAGACCGTGTTCAACATCCCGGGCCTGGGCCGCCTCACGGTCGATGCCGTGCTGAAGCGCGACTATCCGGTGGTGCAGGGGCTGATCCTGGTCTTTGCCGGCGCCAAGGTGCTGGTGAACCTGATCATCGACATTTCCTACGCCTTCCTCGATCCGCGGATCCGGTACTGACATGGCCGTTGTCGCCGACGATCTCGACCTGCCGGCCACGCGCCGATTCTCGCTGTGGACCGCGGTACGGCGCAATCCCACCATCGCCTTCGGTGCCGTGCTGCTGGCGGCGCTGATCGTCATGGCGGTCTTCGCGCCCTTCATCGCGCCCAATGACCCGTTGAAGCTGTCGCCAGTGAACCGGCTTCGCCCGCCGTCGGAGCGCTGGTGGTTCGGGACGGACCAGTTCGGCCGGGACATCTTTTCGCGGACGATCTACGGGGCGCGTGTCTCCCTGATCGTGGGGCTCTCGGTGGCTGCTTTTTCGAGCGTGCTGGGCCTCGCGCTGGGCCTCGCCTGCGGTTACTTCCGCAAGGTCGACGGGATCGTCATGCGGATCATGGACGGGTTGATGGCGATCCCCTCGATCCTGCTCGCCATCGCGCTCATCACTCTGTCACGGCCGGGGCTCGGCATCGTGATCGTGGCCATCGTCATCCCCGAAGTGCCCCGTATCGTGCGCGTGGTGCGCGCCGTCGTGCTGTCGATCCGTGCCCAGCCCTATATCGAAAGCGCCATTGCCGGTGGCACGAAGAACATGAAGCTCCTGTGGCGTCATGTGCTGCCCAACACGTTGGCGCCTTTGATCGTGCAGTCGACCTATGTCTGCGCCTCGGCCATGCTGATCGAGGCTGGCCTCAGCTTCCTGGGGGCCGGCGTACCGCCGGAAATTCCGAGCTGGGGCAACATCATCGCCCAGGGGCGCACCTATTTTCAGATCGCGCCCTGGACCATCCTGATCCCCGGTGCGTTCCTGGCTGTCACCGTGCTGGCGGTGAACCTGCTGGGTGATGGGCTGCGCGACCGGCTCGACCCGCGGCTGGCGAGGCGGCTCTGACCATGGCTGAAGCCTCCATCCTCGAAGTTCGCGACCTTCATACGCAGTTCCGTACGTTGGACGGCATCGTGCGAGCTGTCGATGGCGTGTCCTTCCATGTCGCGCGCGGTGAGACGCTGGGCATCGTGGGGGAGTCCGGCTGCGGCAAGTCGGTGACCGCGATGTCGATCCTGCGGCTGATCCCGCCCGAGACCGGCCGCATCGCCTCGGGTTCGATCAAGTTCGAGGGCGAAGAGCTCACGACGCTCTCCGAGGAGGAAATGAAGCGTCTGCGCGGACATCGGATCTCCATGATCTTCCAGGAGCCGATGACCAGCCTCAATCCGGTCCTGACGGTCGGCACGCAGATCGCCGAAAACGTGGTCCGCCATCTCAATGTGCCCTGGTCGGCCGCACGCGATCGGGCGCGCGAGATGCTGGATCTGGTGCGCATCGCCGATGCCCGCCGCCGTCTCGACGAGTATCCGCACCAGCTGTCCGGCGGCATGCGCCAGCGCGTAATGATCGCCATGGCGCTCAGCTGCGATCCACAGGTGTTGATCGCCGATGAGCCCACGACGGCGCTCGACGTTACCATCCAGGCACAGATCCTCGATCTCATGATCGAGCTCAAGGAGAAGACCGGCACGGCGATCGTGCTGATCACCCACGATCTCGGTGTCGTCGCCGAGACCACGGAGCGTGTCGTGGTGATGTATGCCGGCCGCAAGGTCGAGGAGGCGTCGGTCGAGGCGTTGTTCGCCGAACCGCTGCATCCCTATACGCGCGGCCTGATGCGGGCGATCCCGCGCCTCGATGTCGAGGCCGATGCTGCCGGCACGCGGCCGCGTTTGCAGGAGATCCCTGGGCTGGTGCCGATTCTCACCAAACCGATCGTCGGCTGCGCCTTCGCACCGCGCTGCGGTTTTGCGACCGACCGCTGCCGCAGCGAGGCACCGCCCCTGGTCGAGGGCGGCGCAGGCCATACCGTTGCCTGCTGGGAAGTCGAGCGCGTGAGGGCCTCGGCATGAGCGACAAGCTCGATACCCAGCCGGTCCTCAGGGTCGAAGGTCTCGTAAAGCACTTCCCGATCCATGGCGGGTTGCTGCAGCGCCGGGTCGGCGAGGTGAGGGCGGTCGACGGTGTTTCCTTCTCGATCCGCCGCGGCGAGACGCTCGGCCTGGTGGGCGAGTCCGGTTGCGGCAAGTCGACGATCGGCAAGGTCGTCCTGAAGCTGATCGAGCCGACGGCCGGACGCATTGCGCTGGGCGGCGAGGACATCACCCATCTGAAGCCGGGCGCCATGTGGGCGCATCGCCGGCGCATCCAGACGATCTTCCAGGACCCATACTCCTCGATGAACCCGCGCCTGCCGTCGGGCACGATCGTGGGCGAGCCACTGGAGAACTTTGGCATCGCCCAGGGAGCGGCGCGCGACGAGAAGGTGGCGCAGCTCTTCCGACGGGTCGGGCTGAGGCCTGAAGCAATGCGCAAGTACGCGCATGAATTTTCCGGCGGCCAGCGCCAGCGGTTGGGCATCGCCAAGGCACTATCGGTCAATCCCGACGTGATCGTGGCCGACGAGCCGGTCTCCGCGCTCGACGTCTCGGTGCAGGCACAGGTGTTGAACCTGCTGATCGACTTGCAGGAGGAGTACGGGCTCGCCTACCTCTTCATCAGCCACGATCTCGCGGTGATGCGACACATCAGCCATCGCATCGCCGTGATGTATCTCGGCCGGATCGTCGAACTGGCGCCCAAGCGCACGCTCTTCACGCAGCCGCTGCATCCTTACACCGAGGCGCTGCTCTCGGCCGCGACGGCACCTGACCCGAAGCGTCGCCGCCAGCGCAAGCGCATCGTGCAGGGCGACGTGCCGAGCCCGGCGAAACCGCCCCCCGGTTGCCACTTCCACACGCGGTGTCCTTACGCGATCGCCGAGTGCAAGGTGACGGCGCCGCCGTTGATCGAAGTGGCGGAAGGCCATCACGTCGCGTGCCTGCGCCGTCCGGTCGGCGGCGATCCGGGGCCACTCACGCCCTAGGGCCATCCCCTCGGGCCTGCTTTCTGTGCGTCGTTGTGCCCCTTGCCCGCGGGCATGCGCGGATGCTCCTCGGCCCCTATCCAACGTTCAGGGTCAATGTCTGCCGAGAAGGAGTGCCTACAGAAAATGCTTGATGAAAAGCTGGAGCCGATTTTTGCCGACGTGCTGCGCCGCAATCCGGGAGAAGAAGAATTCCATCAGGCGGTGCGCGAGGTTCTCGACAGTCTCGGCGCCGTGATCGCGAAACATCCGGACTATGCCGAGGATGCGCTGATCGAGCGGATCTGTGAGCCGGAGCGACAGATCATCTTCCGCGTGCCCTGGGTCGACGACCGCGGGCAGGTCCAGATCAATCGCGGCTTCCGCGTCCAGTTCAATTCCGCGCTCGGCCCCTTCAAGGGCGGGCTGCGCTTTCATCCGACCGTCTATCTCGGCACGGTGAAGTTCCTGGGTTTCGAGCAGGTCTTCAAGAATGCACTGACGGGCATGCCGATCGGCGGTGGCAAGGGCGGCTCCGACTTCGATCCCAAGGGCCGGTCGACCGGCGAGGTCATGCGCTTCTGCCAGTCCTTCATGACCGAACTGTCGCGCCACCTCGGCGAGTACACCGACGTGCCGGCGGGCGACATCGGCGTCGGCCAGCGCGAGATCGGCTACATGTTTGGCCAGTACAAGCGCATGAGCAATCGCTACGAGTCCGGCGTGCTTACGGGCAAGGGGCTGGCCTGGGGTGGTTCGCGGGTGCGCACGGAGGCCACGGGTTACGGCGCCGTCTACTTCGTTGAGCGCATGCTCGGCACGCGCGGCCAGAGCTTCGACGGCAAGAAGGTGATCGTCTCGGGCGCCGGCAACGTCGCGATCTACACGATCGAGAAGGTGGCGGAGCTGGGTGGCAAGGTCATCGCCTGCTCGGACTCCGACGGCTACGTCCTCGACGAGGCCGGGATCGACCTCGACCTCCTGAAGGAGATCAAGGAGAAGCGGCGCGGCCGGGTGCAGGATTACGCCAAGCATCGCGGTGCCAAGGCCACCTACGTTGCCAACGGCTGCATCTGGGACGTGCCCGCGGATATCGCCATGCCGTCGGCGACGCAGAACGAGCTGACCGGGCGCGATGCCCGCACCCTGGTCAAGAACAAGGTCGTGGCGGTCGGCGAGGGCGCCAACATGCCCTGCACGCCGGAAGCCGTGCGCCTGTTCCTCGAGGCCAGCGTGCTGTTCGGGCCGGGCAAGGCGACCAACGCCGGCGGCGTGGCCACCAGCGCGCTGGAGATGCAGCAGAATGCGTCACGCGATTCCTGGAGCTTCGAGGCGACGGAGGAGCGACTGGCCGGCATCATGAACGGCATCCACGACCGCTGCGCCGAGGTGGCCGACGAATACGGATCGCCCGGCAACTACGTGCTCGGCGCCAACATCGCGGGCTTCATCCGCGTTGCCGAAGCCATGCGGGCCTTCGGCGTGGTGTGAGGTATTGGGGGCGCACGGCTTGCCTCGTGCGTCCCAAGTCTCGCAGGACTCGATTTCGATAGCTTTCGGGCATCAAGTCGCCGGCGGCGACATGGAAGTCCTTTGGTGTGCGCCGCGCGAGTCGGTCGCGCTTCCTGCCTGAAACGTTCCGAGCCGGCCCCACCTCGATTGCGGCCGCCGACCTTCCGACGCTGCCTTTCTCTTCGTGGACGAACGTCCAGGTCACACGGCGATCTGCGCAGAGCGCCGCCGTGTTGCGTCATCTCGACTCGAGGGCTGAAGCCCGGCTGACCGGGAATCTGCCGCCAAACATGTTAACAATATTGTTGACACTACTGGCCAGCCCTTGTCCTATCGTCGGCAATTCAGAAGAACCGCAAAGCGGTGGGGTAGGAAATGTCAGGTCGGGTTGTCGCCTTGAAAGCCAAGGCACGTGGCCGCAAGACCGGCGGCAGCGAGGGCGGGGGACGCGGCAAGGCGTCGGTCGCCGACATTGTGGAGGCGCTGCGGGAGCGTATCGCGCGCCAGGATATCGCGCCCGGCGCCAAGCTCGGCGAGCAGGAGTTGGCCGCCGAATTCGGCGTGCCACGCACGCGCATCCGCGAGGTCCTGGGGATCCTCGAAAACCGCGGCCTGATCGACCGCATCCCCAATCGTGGCGCCGTCGTCTCCCGGCTCGAACTCGAGCACGTCTTCCATCTCTATGAGGTGCGCGCCGTCCTCGAGGGCCTGTGTGTGCGGCTTGCCACCGAAAACGCCCCGCCGGAAACCTGGGACGAGTTCGTCGAGCTGTTTGGCGAGCCGATGGACAAGTACGTACGTGAGCGCGACTTCGACTCCTTCATCGTGGTCTACGAGCGTTTCCGCCGCCGCATTATCGAGTGGGCACGCAATCCGGTGGCCGCCCGCATGCTCGACAGCATCTACGAGAAGACCAACGTCGTGATCCGCCGCATCGTCATTCTGCCCGGACGCGCGCAGGAGGGGCTGGGCGAGCATCGTGCCGTGGTGGCCGCCATGCGAGCGGGCGACGGCGAGGCAGCCGAACGGGCCAAGCGCAAGAATCTCTACAACGCGAAGGAAACGCTCCGGCGCTTCCAGAAATACGTGATCTGAGGGCCCGAGTGAGCGACGACGCAAATCATCGGCAGGGCCCGCTCGCCAAGTATCGCGTGCTCGAGATCGGCTCGACCGTGGCCGGTCCCTTCTGCGGCCGCATGCTGGCCGATTTCGGTGCCGAGGTGATCAAGGTCGAGCCGTCCGAGGGCGACCCGGTGCGCACCATGGGCAAATCGATCGACGGCCATTCGCTTTATGCCGCGTCGATCTTCCGCAATAAACGCCTGGTCTCCATCGACCTGCACCGCGAGGAAGGCCGGGCGCTGATACGCGAGCTCGCTGCCAGGAGCGACGTGCTGATCGAGAACTTCAAGCCCGGTACGCTCGAAAAGTGGGGCCTGGGCTGGGAGGATCTCTCGAAGATCAATCCCCGCCTCGTCATGGTGCGTATCTCCGGCTTCGGCCAGGATGGCCCTTACGCCTCGCGCCCCGGTTACGGCGTGGTGTGCGAGGCCGTGAGTGGCCTGCGTTACCTCACCGGCGATCCTGACCGGGCGCCCTCCCGCGTCGGCGTCTCGATGACCGACTACATCGCGGGTCTGCACGGCGCCTATGGTGCCGTGATGGCGTTGATGGCGCGCGAGCAGACCGGCCGTGGCCAGATGATCGATGCCGCGCTGTACGAAAGCGCCTTCAATTTCATGGAAGTGTGGATCGGCGCCTACCAGAAGCTGGGTTTCATTCCCAATCGCGAAGGCTCGCGCCTGATCGGCAGCACACCCAACAATCTCTATCCGACGGCGGACGGCAGCTACATCCACATCACCGCCATGGCCGACAGCCTGTTCCGGCGGCTCTGCGAGGCGATGGGCCAGCCCGAGCTGGCACGCGATCCACGCTTCGCCGAGGCCACCAAGCGCAACGATGCGCACGAGGCGCTGGACGCCGTCATCTCGAGCTGGACTGAAAGGCTGCCGCTCGCCGAGATCGAAGCGGTTCTGGAGAGGGCCGCGGTGCCGGCCACACGCATCTTCACGGTGGCCGACATCTTCGCCGACCCACACTACAAGGCGCGCAAGTCGATCATCGAGGCGCCCGACCAGCATCTCGGCACCGTCGCGATGCCGACTGTGGTGCCGCGTCTCTCGGACACGCCGGGCGCCGTACGCCATGCCGGCCGCGACCTCGGCCAGGACTCGCGGGCTGTGCTGCGCGAAGTATTGAACATGAACGACGAGCGGATCGACGCTCTCGCCAGAGAAGGCATCGTCACGGCATGAGCACGAACACCTACGAAGCGCGCAAGGCCAAGGCGCTTGCCATGGGCGGGCCCGAAAAGCTCGCCCGCCGCAGGCAAACCGGCATCCTCAATGCGCGAGAGCGCATCGACCGGCTTTTCGACCAGGGAAGCTTCATCGAGAGCGGTCTGTTCGGCGCCTCGCTCGCCGACCCCGACAAGTCGGCCGGTGACGGCAAGATCGCGGGCTTCGGGCGGATCGACGGCCGGGACGCGGCGGCCGTCGCCAACGACTTCACCGTGATGGGCGCCTCGTCGGCGGCCACCAATGGCCGCAAGATCGGCCATGTCAAACGCGTCGCCACCAGCCGCGGCATGCCGATCGTGTTCCTGGGCGAGTCGTCGGGCGCACGTATGCCCGACCATATGGGGTCGCGAGGCATGGGCGCCCTGCTGGGCAACGATCCCACCCAGTATGTTCGCATGCGCGAAGTGCCGTGGGCGTCGGCGACGCTCGGCCTCTCCTACGGTTCGTCGTCCTGGTATTCGGTGCTGTCGGACTTCAATGTCATCCGCAAGGGGGCCGTACTCGCCGTGTCGAGCGCGCAACTGGCGTCGCTCGCCATCAAGGAAAATGTCGATCCCGAGGAGATGGGCGGCTGGCAAGTGCATGCCGAAGTGACGGGCTTCGCCGACGCTGTCGCCGAGACCGACGAAGAGGCGATCGATCTGATCCGTACCTTCCTTTCATACCTGCCTTCGCATTATCGCGAGGCGCCGCCGGTGTGCGCCGTTCCAGCAGGGTCGGGCGGTGGCATGGCCGACATCGCCAAGCTGCTGCCGGAAAAGCGCACGCAGGTCTACGATGTACGCCGCATCATCCGGGCGATCGTCGATACCGACAGCTTCTTCGAGCTGAAGGCGCGCTTCGGTAAAGTGATCAGCACCGGCCTTGCACGCCTGGGCGGCCGCACCGTGGGCGTTCTCGCCAACAACCCGCTGTTCCGTGGCGGCGCCATGGACACCGACGCCTGCGAGAAGGCCGCCAGCTTCCTGGTGCTGTGCGACAGCTTCAACATCCCGGTCGTGCTGCTGGTGGACACACCGGGCTTCCTGATCGGCATCGATGCGGAGCGCCGCCGTGCGCCCGGCAAGATCATGACCTTCATGCAGGCGCTGCAGCTCTGCACGGTGCCGAAGCTCTCCGTTATCCTGCGCAAGACCTACGGCCAGGCCTATCTCAACATGGGCGGCGGCCGGAACTCCGACGAGGTCGCTGCCTGGCCCAGCGCCGAGGTGAGCTTCATGGATCCGACCTATGCCGTGAAGATCGTGCACGGCCTGGCGCCTGGAGACCCTCACTTCGACGAGGCCTTCGCTCAGATGAACAAGGACAGCGAGCCGTGGGACATCGCCGCGATGTTCGCGGTCCAATCGATCATCCAGCCACATGAAACGCGCGACTACCTGATCCGCATGCTCGATGTGCACCGCCAGCGCCTCAGCAACGGCGTCGGCCAGCATTTGATGGGGGCGTGGCCCACCAGCTTTTGAGAGGGAACAATGGCGAACTACGAGGTGAAGACGGAAGTGTCGGGCTCGGTCTGGAAGATCGTGACCGAGGTTGGCCAGAAGATCGAGCCGGGTGAGACGCTGATGATCATCGAATCGATGAAGATGGAGATTCCGGTGATCTGCGAGCAGGGCGGCGCAGTGCAGAAGTTTCTCGTCGAGGAAACCATGCCGGTGAACGAAGGCCAGACGGTGGCCGTCCTGTCAAAATGAGCGAGAAGTCCACCCCCACGCTCGATGGCTGGGCATCGGAGGTCGAAGAGCTCAGGCTGCGCCGCGGCGAGGCGATGGCGCTGGGCGGCGCTGAGGCGGTGGCGCGCCATCACGAGCGCGGCCGACTCACGATCCGCGAGCGCGTCGAGCAGCTGGTCGATCGGAACTCCTTCCGCGAGGTCGGCACGCTGACAGGGCAGGGCAGGTACGACGGCGTCACGCTGAAGGGGGTCACGC
>MKRV01000070.1:18004-19371 GCA_001897995.1 Alphaproteobacteria bacterium 65-37
GGTCGCGGTGGGCGGCGAGGATTTCACCATCCGCGGCGGCTCGAGCTGGTCGGGAGATCGCAAGAAAGGTGGCCAGGGTGGCTTCATCGAGGATATGGCCGCCAGCTATCGCATCCCCCTCGTCAACCTGATCGACGGCTCGGGAGGCAGCGTCACCTCGATCAACAAGCGTGGTCATTCGATCTTCCCGGGCGTGCACGGCTTCGAGCGCTCGGTCGATCTCTTGGGCAAGGTGCCTGTCGTCTCCGCCGTGCTCGGCACCGCTGCCGGTGGTCCGGCCGGCCGGGCCATCCTCTCCCATTGGTCGGTGATGGTCGACGGCACGAGCCACGTCTTCGCCGCGGGCCCGCCCGTGGTCGAGCGTTCACTGGGCCAGAAGATCAGCAAGGAAGATCTCGGTGGACCTCCGATTGCGGTCGACCATGCCGGCACGATCGACAACCGCGTCGACAGCGAGGAGGCCTGTTTCACGCAGATCAGACGGTTCCTGTCCTACATGCCGTCCAACGTGTGGGAGCTGCCGCCGGCGGTCGAAAGCAACGACTCCGTCGATCGCTGCGACGAGGAGCTGCTGCGCATCGTGCCGCGCGACAGGCGCAAGCCCTACAACATGCGCAGGCTGATCGAGCACATCGTCGATCGCGGCTCGATCTTCGAGATCCAGCCGACCTACGGTAAGGCACTGATCACCGTGCTTGCCCGCATGAACGGCAAGGTGGTGGGCGTGGTCGCCAACAACCCGATGGTCTATGGCGGCGCGATGGACGTGAAGGCCGCACGCAAGCAGATCCACTTCGTCGAAATGTGCGACTGCTTCCACATTCCGTTGATCTTTCTGGTCGACGTGCCAGGCTTCATGGTCGGCAGGGACGCCGAAGCCGCCGCGACGCTGCGCGAGGGTATGCGTGCGGTCTATGTCGGTCTGCAGGCAACGGTGCCGACCTACACCGTCGTGATCCGCAAATGCTACGGCATGGCGGGCATGGGCACGACTGAGAAGAACGGGCTCGAGTTCAAGATTGCCTGGCCTTCCGCCGAGTGGGGGTCCTTGCCGATCGAGGGCGGCGTTGCCGCCGCCTTCCGTCGCGAAATCGCGACCGCCGCCGATGCAAAGCAACGCGAGCGCGAACTCGAGGAGGAATTGCGGGCGCTGGCGTCGCCGTTCCGGACCGCCGAGGCCTTTGGCGTCGAGGAGATCATCGATCCGAGGGAGACGCGGCCGTATCTCTGCCGCTTCATCGATGCGGCCCAGGGGAAGCTGCGCACGACAGTGGGGCCAAAAGCAAAATACGGCGTACGTCCATGAGGCGAAGCGTCGACGGGGTGTGAAAGGGAGGAAACGATGAGAACAATGAAGATTCTGCGGA
>MKRV01000071.1 GCA_001897995.1 Alphaproteobacteria bacterium 65-37
CTAGTGAGCTGCGGCCAATCCGCCAACTCTTCTGGATGTATATCTTACGTGTACGCAACTCAGATCAGATGAAGATAGTAGTGCATCTCCGCCGCCAATGCGACGATGCGCTATAAGGGCGCGATTGGTGTAAGTAACTTGTAAGCTCGCGCCCTCAAAGACGTTCGCAAACGACGGTGTCCAATGTCAAAGAAGACCTTTGCCCCCGCCTCGCTCGCTGCGCAAGCCATGGGATGGGTCGATCCGGCAACCCGGGCCGTGGTGCCGCCGATCCACATGGCGAGCACCTACCTGCGCGACGAGGACAACGCCTACCGCTCCGGCCGCGTCTACGCCCGCGCCGACAATCCCACCTTCGATCACGCCGAGACAACGCTCGCTGCTCTCGAAGGTGGCGTCAAGGCACTGATCTTTTCGTCCGGCATGAGTGCCGCCACGGCCTGCTTTCTGGCACTGGCACCTGGCGATCATGTCGTCGCCTCGAAGGTGATGTACTGGGCGTTGCGCAACTGGCTTCTGACTTTCGCCACGCAATGGGGCCTTGAGGTCGAGTTCGTCGACGCCGACCGCAACGATGCCGTGGCCGCGGCGGTGAAGCCCGGCAAGACCAAGCTGGTCTGGATCGAGTCGCCAGCTAACCCGACCTGGTGCGTGGCCGACATCGCGGCGATCGCGGCGATCGCGCACAAGGCCGGCGCCCTGCTCGGCGTCGATTCGACCGTGGCCACGCCGGTGCTGACCCGGCCGATCGAGCATGGCGCCGACATCGTCATGCATTCGGCGACCAAGTATCTGAACGGTCATTCCGACCTCATCGCCGGCGCGCTGGTCGGTGCGCGCGAGGACGCCTACTGGGCGAAGCTCCGTACCATCCGCGCCCAGCTCGGCACCGTCATGGGCCAGCACGAGGCCTGGCTGCTGTTGCGCGGCATGCGGACCCTCTTCCCGCGGGTCGCCTGGGCCTGCCGCTCTGCCCAGTCGCTCGCCGAACGCTTCGCCGCTCATCCGATGGTGAGTGAAGTGCTCTATCCCGGACTGCCTGGCTTCGCCGGCCATGCCACGGCGGCCCGACAGATGAAAGGCGGATTCGGCGGCATGCTGTCGGTGCGCGTCAAAGGCGGCGAGCGCGCCGCGATTGCGACAGCGGCACGCGTCGAACTCTGGAAGCGCGCCACGTCGCTGGGCGGCGTCGAAAGCCTGATCGAGCATCGCGCCAGCATCGAAGGCCCCGGCACACCTTGTCCGCCCGATCTGCTGCGCCTCTCCGTCGGCGTCGAGGACGCGAACGACCTGTTCGACGATCTCGATCAGGCCCTCAAGCGCGCGCACAACGCGTGACGCTCGACGTCAGCCCGTTAAGGAAAAGCCCTCGCGCAGCGGGTCGTCAGCATCGAAGCGGAAGCGGCTTTCGCCGGTGACGTAGGCACGCCCGCCGACCTCGACGATCGACGCCTTGCGCGGCCCCACGGCGGGCGCGTCGCGCAGCAGGCGGCCACTGAATTGTGCGCCGGTGCAACTCTCGAACAGCCGCTCCTCGCCGGCATCGACGATCGACCGCATCGGCGACGTCTTGAGATCGAGCCCGATCGAGTCGGCCGGCAGGATGGCATAGAAGGCGCCACCATAGGCGATATCGACCGCGACCGGCCCCCAGGTCGCGGTCGGGGCAATCCGGTCCCGCGCATAGGCAAAGGCCGGCACGCTTTCGAAGTGCACCGTACCGTCGGCCGCCACACGAGCGACCACCAGGCCGCAGGGACATTGCAGGCGCACGATCGTCTCCGGCATGCTGCGCGTCACGCGGCCGCTCTCAACTGCCCAGCGCACGAGCGCGATGGTCGCGTGGCCGCACATGGTGCTGTAGCCCTCGTTGTGCATGAACAGCACCGCGAGATCGGCCTCGGGATGGTCGGGCTCGACCAGCAAGGCACCGTACATGCCATCATGTCCGCGCGGCTCCAGCATCAGCCCGCGCCGCAGATGGTCGAAGCGCTCCTTCGCCTCACGCCGCTTGTCGAGCAGCGTTCTGCCGGAGAAAGCCGGCCAGCCGTCGACGATGATGCGGGTGGGCTCGCCCCCCGTATGCATCTCGACGGTCGACAGGATCATCCTTTATCCCCGAACGCCTGACCGAGGCCTGCGCCGATCCGCTCGTTCATCATTTCGATCGAGCCGTCGGTGTAGGCGGCGATCTTGGCGCCGGCGAGGTGGCGCGCCAGCGGATAGTCGGCGCGCAGCCCATTGGCGCCCATCGCCTGGATGCAGTCGGCGATGCGCTGCACGGCCATGTCTGTCGCGAACTTCTTGGCGTAGGCCGCCGGCATCACCGCATCGGCGCCCTCGTCGATCAGGCGGGCGGCGCGATAGGTGAGCAGCCGTGCCGCCTCGAGGTCGGTCGCGGCATCGACCAGCTTCCAGCGTACTCCCTGGTGCTCGATGACCGGTTGGCCGAAGGTCTTGCGCTGCTGCGTGTAGCGCACCGCCGTCTCGAGGGCGGCTTGCAACATGCCGCAGCACATGGCCGCGACATAGGCGCGGGCGCCGTTGATGCCGGCCAACGCCGCCTTGAAGGCTTGCCCCGGCGGATGCAGCACGGCCTCGTCCGGCGCGAAATAGTCGACCAGCCGGAAGCCACCGACGCCAATGGCGTGGCCGCCATGCAACTCGAAAGGTGTCTCGCGCTGGAAGCCCGGCCGTTCCGCCTCGATCGCAAAGCAGGCGATGCCGCGATAACCCAGCGCCTTGTCGGTCTGCGCATAGGCAACGGAGAGGCCGGCGACGGCGGCATTGGTGATCCAGGCCTTCGCGCCATTCAGCTTCCAGCCGCCCTCGACGCGGACCGCCTGCATCTCCAGGCCGCCGAAATCGCTGCCGACGCCGGGCTCGCTGAGGCCTGCGCAGCCGATCAGGTCGCCGGTCAGCATGCGCGGCAGCAGGCGCGCGACATGCGCCGGCTGGCCGTCGCGGGCAAAGCGTGCGCAGGCATTGTGGTGATTGATCATGGCGAAGGCGAAAGCGAAGTCCGCCTTGGCGATCTCCTCGAAGGCGCGCAGCTTGCAGGAGAAGGAAAGCTCCTGCCCGCCATGCTTCTTCGCCAGCTCGATGGTGTTGAACCCCTGGGCGCAGCCCGCCTTGATGGTTTCCAGCGGATAGCGCCTCTCCCACTCCCAGCGGGCGGCATTGGGGGCAACATGGTCCTCGGCGAAAGCTCGGGCACGCGCCACGACGGCGCGCTCTTCGGCAGTCAAGATCTCGTCCAGCATGCGTTTGAGATACACGAATGGACCTCGGGCGCAACCACGGGCTAGAATACCGCCAGCGCGGGTGTAGCTCAGGGGTAGAGCGTCGGCTTCCCAAGCCGTAGGTCGCGGGTTCAAATCCCGTCGCCCGCTCCAAAAATCTCAAGAACAATGGCCTATGGGCAGGAAGCGTCGGCATCATGGGGTCGATTATTGCGCCACCGGTCGAGCAGATTCCGGCCTTCGACGGCGGCGATTTCGAATTCGACGGGCCTCGCTTTACAGCCTATTGCCGGCAGCTCTCGGCCAAGCTGGCGCAACTGCCGCCCAAGCCGCAACGTGACGACAAGACCTATGCCGCAGCGGAAGCACTGAAGCAGGCCGCCCGCGAGGCGCGCTTCGCCTTCCTGCGCCGCTACGCCGTTTCGATCTACGACCGGCTGACGGCCAACCGCGCCAGGTTCGTGCGCATCGAGCAGCTGGTCTACGACGCGGCCGACCTGGTGCCGGGTCTCTGCCCGACCCGCGCCGACGTGGCGGCCGAAGCCGAGCTGCGCCAGTCCGAAAAGGAAGGCGTCGAGATCGACCAGGGCATCCTCTGCAACCAGTTCCTGGCCGACCCTGCCTGCGGCCTGCATCTCTGCCACGCCATGCTGCTGCCGCGCGCCGAATCGGCCGAAGCGCTCGCCAAGTTCCAGCGCGACGGCCGGCTCGATCTCGGCTTCGCCAAAGTCGAGCGCCAGGGCAAGGCGGCCGTGCTGCTGCTGGCCAATCGGCGCTTCCTCAACTCCGAGGACAACTCGACGCAAGCCGCGACCGAGATCGGCGCCGACGTCTGCATCCTCGACCGCCAGAGCGAGGTCGCCGTGCTGCGCGGCGATGTGGTGCCAGAAGGCAAGTATGCCGGCCGCCGCGTCTACAATGCCGGCATCAACCTGACGCATCTCTACTACGGCAAGATCCCGTTCCTCTGGTTCCTGGTCCGCGACCTGGGCTTCGTGAACAAGATGTTCCGCGGGGTTGCCCGTCCCGACGTCTCGCCCGACGAAGTCGCGGGCGACTCGATCGAAAAGCTCTGGATCTCGGCGGTGGAGACCTTCGCCATCGGCGGCGGCTGCCAGATCCTGCTGGCCACCGACTTCAATATCGCCGGCCGCGACGCCTACATGACCCTGCCGGCGCGCAAGGAAGGCATCATCCCGGCGATGGCCAACCTCCGGATGGCACGCTTCGTTGGCGATCGCATCACCCGCCAGGCGATCATGTATGAGCGCCGCATCGACTGCGATTCCGACGTCGGCCGCATGATCTGCGACGAGGTCGTGGATCCCAAGGACATCGATGCCGCAATCGTTCGCGTGATCGATCGCCTGACCGGATCGGGGGCCGTGGGCGCAATTGGCAACCGCCGCGCGCTGCGCCTCTCCGCCGAGCCGCTCGATCTGTTCCGCCGCTACGCCGCGCTCTATGCCCGCGAGCAGGCCTACTGCCACTTCAGCCCGGCGCTGATCTCCAACCTCGAACAGTACTGGAACGCCCAGAGTCGTCGAGCCTGAGCGTCGCCGAGCCTGAAGGCCGTCACGCCTGAAGCGGCGCGGCTTTCAGCCGCCGGCCATCAGATCGGCCAGGGCCGGATCGGCGGCAACTTCCGCCACCGTCCCCGAGCGCACGATGCGGCCGCGGCTGAGCACAACGGCGCGATGGGCCACGTCGAGAACGAGGCCGGCACGCTGCTCGCCCACCAGGATCGCCGTGCCATCCGCCGCCAGCGGCCGCAGCCGGCCGAGCAGGTCGGCAACGGCGAGCGGTGCGAGGCCGAGCGTCGGCTCGTCGAGCAGCAGCAGACGTGGCCGATCCATCAGCGCCCGCGCCAGCGCCAGCATCTGCTGCTGGCCTCCCGACAGCAGCCATGCCCGCGCGTACGGCCGCTCGCCGAGCTGGGGAAACAGGGCGAACATCTCGTCGAGCCGCCGCTGTCGCGCGCTACGCGCGAGCGACGACGCCGCCTCGAGGTTCTCGCGCACGGTGAGGCCGGCGAAGACGCGCCGCCCTTCAGGCACATAGCCGATGCCGGCGCGCACGCGCCGCTCGACTGTCCAGTTCTTCACGTCCTGCCCGAAGAGAAGAACGGGCTGTCCGGCGTCCTGGAAACCCAGGATCGTCTCGAATGTCGTGGTCTTGCCGGCCCCGTTGCCGCCGAGCAGCGCCACGATCTCGCCGGCGGCGAGCACGATTTCGCCCAGCTGCAGGACGGCCGCCGTCATGCCGCATCCTGCTCGAGGCCGAGGAAGCTCGCCCGCACCCGCGGATCGGCGCGCACTTGGGCCGGCGTGCCCTCGGCGATCACGGCACCGCGGTCGAGACAGATCAGCCGATCGCAGACACGCGACAGCAGGTCGATGTCGTGATCGACGATCAGCACGCCGCGACCCGCCAATCGCAGACGATCGACCAGCCTCGCCAATTCGGCGCGCTCTCGGTCGGTCGCGCCGGCCGCCGGCTCGTCGAGCAGCAGGAACACCGCACCCGTGGCCACGGCGCGCGCGATATCCGTGGTACGCTGGTCGCCGGCCAGCGCCAGGGTCTGGAAACTGCGGCCCACGCCGGCCCGCGCCACCGCATGCGGTGGCAGGCGCTCGATGCGAGTGCCGTCGAGCGCGATCGTTCCGCCATCGGCGCGTTCCAGTCCGGTGACGACGTTCAACAGCGTGGTCTTGCCCGAGCCGTTGGCGCCCACCAGCCCTACGATCTCGCCGCGATTCAAGGTGAACGAGACGCCTTGAAGCGCCGCGACACCGCCGAATTTCTTGGTGACGCCATCGAGAACGAGCTGCCGCGGGCCTCGAGCCGGTGGCAGGATTTCGAGTGAGGGTGCTGTAACCTGCGGCGCAGCCGCGACGCCGCGCCAGCGATCGATCAGCGCCGCCAGGCCTTCGGGCGCCCACAGCACCATCAGCAGGGTCGCACCGGCATAGGCGAGCAGCCATGCCCCCTGCAGGTCGCGCAGCAGCTCGGGCAGACAAACGGCGATCGCAGCCCCCAGCACCGCCCCCAGAGGATGGCGGGCCCCGCCCAGCACCACGGAAGTCAGGCAGAGCACCATGATCGAAAAACCCGTCGCTTCGGGCGAGACCACGCCGCTCAATGTGGCGGAGAAGGCGCCCGCAAGGCCCGCCAGCGCCGCGCCGATCGCGAAGGCCGCCAGACGCCACCGGCCGCCATCGATACCCAGCGTCGCCGCCATCAAGGGCGCTTCGCGCAGCAGCCGCGCCTGCACGCCCAACCGCCCCGCGAGCAGGCGCGCCTGAAGGACGATGGCGGCGATCAGGCAGAGCCATACGGCGATCAGCAGCACCGGTCCGCGCGGCAGCGACGCCGTAAAGCCCGCAAGACCATTGGCGCCACCGGTGAGGCCTTCGGCATGGACGGCGACGAGGTTGACCAGCGAGGCCAGCGCCAGGGTGGCGAGCGCAAAGTAATGCGACTGCAGCCGTAGCATCGGCCCGGCGACCACCATCGCCAGCAGGGCCGCAACCAACGGCGCGGCGAGCAACGCCGCCGCGCCCAGGCTGGGGGCCAGCAAAGCGACGCTGTAAGCCCCGACGCCGAACAGCGCGCCCTGTGCCAGGTTGAGCGCGCCCAACTGGCCGAACACGAGCTGATAGCCGGCGCCCATCAGCGCGTAGATCCCCACCAGGATCACCATGCGTTGGCCGAAAGGCGGCAGCACCAGCAAAGCCAGCACCGGGACCAGAACGAGGATTGCCAACCAGAATCGGTCGAGCGCACGCATCCCGCTCAGGCCCGCCGCCCGGCCGGCTCGCCGAACAGGCCCTGTGGCCGCAGGATCAGGATGGCGAGCACCGCGACATAGAGTGCAGCCGAGGCCCAGGCGTCGCCGACGGTGGCCGAGACGAAGGTCTCGAAGAAGCCGATGCCCAATGCCCCCAGCAAGGCGCCCAGCACACTCCCCCAGCCACCGATCGCCACAGCGATATAGGCCTTCAGCATGTGGCCGGCGCCCTGGGTCGGCGCCACCAGGAACTGATGCCCCAGGAGGAGGCCCGCGATGCCGGCGAGCGTACCGGCCAGCGCCAGCGACAGCACGACGTAGCGGGCCACGGGAATGCCGACGGCGCGCGCCATGTGACGATCGGAAGCGACGGCCCGCATGCGCCGCCCGACCTGCGTGCGCTCCAGCAGGAACCAGAGTGCGCCGACGAGCACCGTTCCGACCACGACGATGGCCACCGGCTGGCGCCCCAGCGCAATGCCTGCGATCTCGAAGGCACCGGCGCCCAGAAGCGGCGGCGCGGTGTGAGGTGCCGAGCCCATCGTCACGGTGAGGCCCTGCTCGATCATCGCCGCCAGCGCGATGGTGGCCACGAAAGTCGCTTCAGGGGGACGCGTCGCAAGCGGCAGGATGGCGATGCGCGCCGCAAGGATGCCGACCGCGGCCAGCACCAGGGCCACCAGCGGCAGCAGCAGCAAGCCGGGCAGACCAGTCCACAGACCGGCGACGACAGCGGCCGCACCGCCCAGGACGACGTGGTCGCCATGCGCGAAGTTCACCGCGCCGGCCGCGTTGAGAGCGAGAACGAAGCCCAGCGCCACCAGCGCATAGGCCATGCCCAACGCCAGCGCGTTGAGCAGAAGCTGGGCCGTGATCAGTGTTCGCGGGGCGCGTGCTTGCCGAGGATGCGCTGCAAGGTACGCCGATGCATGTTGAGACGGCGCGCCGTCTCGGAGACGTTGCGATCGCACTGCTCGAACACGCGCTGGATATGCTCCCACCGGACGCGGTCGGCCGACATCGGATTGCTGGGTGGCGGCGGCAGCTTGCGGCCATGCGCCGTCAGCGCCTGCTCGATCGCGTCGGCATCGGCCGGCTTGGCGAGATAGTCGACGGCGCCTTCCTTCACGGCGGCGACGGCGGTTGCAATGTTGCCGTAACCGGTCAGCACCACAATGCGGATGTCAGGCCGTGCCTGGCGCAGCGGTCCCACCAGTTCGAGGCCATTGCCGTCCCCCAGTCGCAGGTCGAGCACGGCGAATGCGGGTGGACGCGCGGTCTGCGCCAGCGCCTCGGCGACCGAGCCGACGGCGGTGACGATGAATCCGCGCTGCTCGAGCGCGCGCGCGATACGATTGCGGAACGCCGCATCATCGTCCGCGATCAGCAGAGTACGGTCCTTGTTGGTCGCCGCACCGGCGATCAGAGGTGACACAGGGCGGGTGCCACCGGTGTCCTGGGTCATGGGGACTCCTTCGACATTGGCCGCTATGTAGCCTTGAAGACGGGGTTTGGCCAGCGCACGGCGACTGCTGCACCGCCTGCACCCGTCATGCGGTTTCCAAAAGTGACGTTGGCACCGGTGCGCTCCAATAGTGTCTTGGCAATGAAAACGCCCAATCCCATGTGCCCCTCTTCGCCCTGACGGGTCGAAATAAAGGGCGTTCCCAGCTCGTCCAGCAGCGATTCCGAGAACCCCGGACCGTCATCTGTGACCTCCACTTCCGACCATTCGGTGGTCCAGCGGGTCGAGATCAGCACCTCGCGACGGGCAAACGACACGGCATTCTGCACAATATTTCCGATCCCCTGCATGAGTTCCGGACTACGCACCTGGATCGGCGCCGTGCTTGGCACTCCCTCGCCGGCGGGGCCGGATTCGAAGCTGATCTCGATCTCCTCCCGCCGGTAATTCTGCGCTGCGGCTTCGATCAGCGCCGGCAGCGGCACCAGCGTATAGGCGTCGGAGACGTCGCCGGCCGGATCGACCGACAGCCGCGCCAGAATCGACCGGCAGCGATCCGATTCGGCCGCCAGCAGCTCGATATCCTCGCGCAGCGGATCATCGGCCTCGACCTCGCGCTGCATCTCCTTGGCCACGACCGCGATGGTCGAAAGCGGCGAGCCGAGTTCGTGCGCCGCCGCGGCAGCCAGCGCTCCGAGCGCGGAGAGGCGCTGCTCGTGGGCGAGGGCTGCCTGCGCCGCCGCCAGAGCGGCTGCCATCTGCCGTGCCTCCTCGGCGAGCCGCCAGCCGTAGAGCGTGATCAGGAGCGTCGTCAGCGACAGGCCGACCCAGATGCCGACCTGATAGATCTCGGGCAGATGCGGCGGCGGCCCGCTCCAAGGCAGCGGCTGATTGAACAGCGCCAGCACGCTGATGCTCGCAATGGTGAGCAGGGTGAGAGCGATGTTACTCGCCAGCGACAGGATGGTGGCGCCGATCGCGACCGGCGCCAGCAGCAATAGGGAGAAGGGATTGACCAACCCGCCGGTCAGATAGAGCAGGACCGCGAGCTGCAGGATGTCGAAGGCAAGGAAGATTGCGGCTTCCCGGTCATCGATGCGGGCCGAGGCTGGTCGGCCGATGCTGACGGTGAGATTGAGCAGCGCCGACAGGGCAATCGCGCCACCGACCGCCAGGACCGGCATGCCGAACCCCAGCCCCCAATGCACCACCGCCGCCGTGAAGGCCTGTCCCGCGACAGCCGCCCAGCGGATCAGCACCAGCGCGCGCAGGCGCACGCCGCCGCGAGTCACGCTGCTTATGCTTATGTCGGTGGACGGCCGCGGCACGGCCGGTGGAGCGGCGGACGGCGAGACGGTCTCGGTCCGCGCTCCCACGTCGCTACTCCTCGAGCATCAGGTGCTTGCGATGCACCGTCGTGAACAGCGGGATCTTGCGCTGCTTCTTGCGGTCAGGCGGTTCCTTCACCAGCCGGCCGATCTCACCCAGGATCAGGCCGGTGATGGTCGGCAGCGGCAGCTCGCGGGCCTCGTCGAGGCGCACCCAGCGGACGTCGCCGAGCTCGCTCGAATGGCGGATGTCGCCGGTCGCATCCTCGGCGCGCGCCATGAAGAAGCGCGCGTTGAAGCGGCGCGGCCGGCCGGGCGGCGTCACCGCACGGGCGATCAGGTCGAGGCAGTCCAGCGCCGGCGCCAGGCCTTTGTCGAGGAAGCCGTGCCAGTGCTCGCCGTAGTCCTTGGCCGGCGCGCCGCCGTTCAGCGGCTTGGCCAGCATCAGGCCGGTCTCCTCGAAAGTTTCGCGGACGGCGGCTACGGCCAGCGCGCGCGCCCGTTGCGCCGACGCTGCCCGTTGCAGGCGCTCGTCGACGAAACGGTCGAGCGGCGTCGCCACCGGCACGCGCGCATCGGCAAGATCGACACGGCCGCCGGGAAACACGTAGCGATTGGGCATGAAGGCGTGCTTGGCGTCGCGGCATCCCAGCAGCACTTCGGGCACCTTGCCCTTCTGGCGCACCAGGATCAGCGTCGCCGCATCGCGCGGCCGCATATAGGGGTACTGCTTGTCGATCTTTTCGACCGGCCGCTCGCTGCCGGGCTTCAAAGCGGGTTTGACGGGATCGTCGTAACCTTTGTCGGTGCCGCGCACGACTGCGCCGGCCGGTATGCCTCTGTTGCTCATGCCCCCAGAATAGAGCAAGGGGCGGAAAATCAGAACGACCAGTTAACGGGCGTATCCGGCCGGAAGACGGTGATGGTCCTGGCGAGGGCCGGTACGTCGACCTGTTCCGGCGCCTCGAGGGCGGCCGCCCGCAAGGTCACGCGCGTCTCGTTCGGCGGCAGGCCGTAGAAAGTCGGCCCGTTCAGCGAAGCGAAGGCTTCGAGCCGGTCGAGCCTGCCTTCCTCGGCAAAGACCTGGGCATAGACCTGCATCGCCACAGGCGCATTGAAGACGCCGGCACAGCCGCAGGCGCATTCCTTGGTGTCGGTGGTATGCGGCGCCGTGTCGGTGCCCAGGAAGAACTGAGCGCCGTCCGAGGTGGCCGCCCTTCGCAGAGCGAGACGATGCTCTTCGCGCTTGGCGATCGGCAGGCAGTAGAAATGCGGACGGATGCCGCCTTTGAAGATCGCATTGCGATTGTAGCTGAGATGATGCGGCGTGATCGTGCCGCCCAGCCGCCCGGGGTGGGCCTCGACGAAGGCCACGCCCTCGCGGGTGGTGATGTGCTCCAGGACGACCTTGAGGCCGGCATGGCGCTCGAGCAGCGGCGCCAGCACCTTGTCGAGGAATACCGCTTCGCGATCGAAGATATCGACCTCGGGATCGGTCACCTCGCCGTGGACCAGGAGCGGCATGCCGGCCTTCTCCATGGCCTCGAGCCCTTTCGCGACGCGATCCATCGAGGTGACGCCATGGGCGGAGTTGGTGGTCGCATGCGCGGGGTAGAGCTTGGCCGCGACCCACACGCCCTCGGCCTTGCCGCGCATCAGCTCGGCCGGATCGGCATCATCGGTCAGGTAGCAGGTCATCAGCGGCTCGAAGGCCAGCTCCTTGGGAACCGCCGCCCGGATGCGCTCACGATAGGCGCTGGCTTCGGCCACCCGGGTCACCGGCGGCACCAGGTTCGGCATGATGATGGCGCGGCCGAATTGACGGGCGGTATGCACGGCGCAGGCGGCAAGCATCGCACCGTCGCGCAGATGGACGTGCCAGTCGTCGGGACGGCGGAGGGTGATCGAAGTCGCGGAAGGCATAGCGCTTTCTACGCTTGCTCTGAAGCAGGCTCCAATGTTGATTGCGTGCATGACCGATCTGAAAGACGCCATCGCTTTCGCCCAAGCGGCCGAATCGAAATGGCCCGCCAGCATGCACATGCCCGACGGCCAGTTCGTCATGACCTATGATTCCGGTGAGAAAGCCCCCGACAACGACGTGCTGGGGCCGGTGACACCGCGCGGTGGCCACGCGGGCATCGTGTTGCGCGGCGGCAAGAAGCTCGCCGAGTGGGGCGACGTCGACCGCGCGGACATGACCTTCAGCGTCGCCAAGAGCTACCTCGCCTTGCTGGCCGGCCTCGCCCTGGGCGATGGGCTGATCCGCAGCCTCGACGACCGTGCCGGCGACTATGCTCTGGATGACGGTTTCGAGAGCGCGCAGAACCGCGACATCACCTGGCGCCACCTGCTGACCCAGACCAGCGAATGGTCGGGAAGCGTCTTCGGCAAGGAAGACCGCATCGACCACAATCGCGTGGTCGGCCTCGCCGTCGCCGACGCGCCCAAGGGCACGCGCCGGCCGATGAAGAAGCCCGGCACCTTCTACGAGTACAACGACGTGCGCGTGAACCGCCTCAGCTACTCGCTGCTGCAGGTCTTCAAGGAACCGCTGCCGTCCGTGTTGAAGCGACGGATCATGGATCCGATCGGCGGTTCGCAGAACTGGCGCTGGGACGGCTACCGGACGTCGACTGTCACCATCGACGGCAAACCGATGATCTCCGTGCCGGGTGGCGGCCATTGGGGTGGCGGCATCGTGATCTCCGCCCGCGATCTCGCGCTCATGGGCCTGCTGGTCGCGCAAGGTGGCGCCTGGGAGGGTCGGCAGATCCTGCCCAAAGGCTGGACCGAGGAACTGGTGAAGCCCTGCCCGATTGCGCCCTTCTATGGCTTGATGTGGTGGCTGAACACCGATCGCCGCCAGTTCGCCGCGGCCTCGGAGAAGAGCTACTTCGCTTTGGGCTGGGGCAGCCACATCGTCTGGATCGATCCCGAGCACGATCTCGTCACGGTGCTGCGCTGGATCGACCGCAAGCAGGCGCCGGGCTTCGTCGAACGGCTGCTGGGTGCGCTCCGGAAATGACCCTCGACTATTCCGCCGTCCCGCACATGCCGGACGGCCGCACGGCTGCTGACCACATCGAGTCCGTCGCCGCCCACTCCCAAGCCGTTCGCGTGCCGATGGGCAATGGCGGCACCATGATGTGGCACGTTTTCGGTGCGGACTCGGGGTCGAAGCCGATCCTGCTGTTGTTCCACGGCGGCTCGGGGTCGTGGATCCACTGGATCCGCAATGTCGGGATCCTGTCGCAACACTTCGCCGTCTATGCCGCCGACCTGCCGGGGCTGGGCGACAGCGATCCGCCCGACGACGTGCGCGATATCTGGTCGGTGACGCGCTGCGTCACGACGGCAATGGAGGCCTTGATCCCCAGGGATCGCGACTTCGCCATCACCGGCTTCTCCTTCGGCGGGATGGTGTCGGGCCATGTCGCCACCCTGGTCGGCGATCGGCTGCGTCGGATCGTGCTGGTCGGCGCCGGTGGCCTCAAGGCCACGCGCAAGCCCGGGCCCAAGCTGCGCAAGCTGCTGCCCGAGATGGCGCCGGAGGTGCTGGCCGCCGAGGCACGGCGCAACCTCGAAATCCTGATGATCCACGATCCCGCCAAGGTCGACGGCGTGGCGATCCAAATGCAGATCCTGAACACGACACGCGCCAAGACGCGCAGCCGCGAGATGGGACAGGCCTTCCGGCTGAGCGAGGTGCTGCCGCGGGTGAAGACGCCGCTCACCGGTATCTGGGGCGAGTTCGATTCGACGACCTATCCTCATATTCAGGAGCGAATCGATCTCTTCCGTGCCCTGCAGCCGGGCTTCGAGATGAACGTCATTCAAGATGCCGGCCACTGGGTCGCCTATGAAGCCGCCGACGCTTTCAACGCCAGGCTGATAGACATCCTGCGCCATTGACAACGCTCCTTCGCGAGCGTGCAAATAGTGGCAGCTTCAGGGTTCGTTCCGCGCAGGCCTCATCGCCGGGCGCTTGGCGCAAACGAGGAGGCGGCCGGTGATGAGTTGGACCTGGAAACGCTGGCTCGCCATCGGCATCGTCGTGATCCTGTGCGGGCTCGGCTACTATCTCTGGGACAGGTACGGTGACCATGGCCTGCCGCCCGGCATCGCCGGCGGAAACGGCCGGATCGAGGCGGTCGAGATCGACATCTCGACCAAGATCCCCGGACGCATCAAGGAAATCCTCGTCAACGAAGGAGACTTCGTCACCGCAGGCCAGGTGCTGGCCCGCATGGATACCGAGCAGCTGCAGGCCCAGCGTCGCCAGGCCGAGGCACAGCTGCAGCGCGCGATCATCAATGTCGAAACGGCCAAGAGCTTCGTCACGCAGCGAGAGGCTGAAAGAACGGCGGCGGTCGCCGTCGTTGCACAACGTGAAGCGCAGCTCGACGCGGCGGAAAGAAGGTTTGCCCGAACGGAGCAGTTGGCCAGGACCAACACGGCCTCGCAGCAGCTTCTCGACGACGATCGGGCGGCCGAACAGGGGGCGAAGGCTGCCGTGGGCGCGTCCAAGGCGCAGCTCGCCGCCACGGAAGCCGCGATCAACGCCGCCAAGGCGCAATTGATCGATGCCGATGCCGCCGTCGACGTTGCCCGGGCGGCCGTCGAAAGCGTCACTGCGGACATCAACGACAGCACGCTCCGGTCGCCGCGCGACGGACGCGTGCAGTACCGCGTCGCCCAGCCTGGAGAGGTTCTGGCCGCGGGAGGACGGGTGCTCAACCTCGTCGACCTGGGCGACGTCTACATGACCTTCTTCCTGCCCACCGCGGAAGTCGGGCAGGTCCCGATCGGAAGCGACGTGCGCCTCGTTCTCGACGCGGCGCCGCAATACCTGATTCCTGCCAAGGTGACGTTCGTTTCCGACGTAGCGCAGTTCACGCCGAAGACCGTCGAGACCGAGAAGGAGCGTCAGAAGCTCATGTTCCGGGTCAAGGCGCGAATCTCGCCGGAACTGCTCAAGAAGTACATACAGCACGTCAAGACCGGCCTGCCGGGCATGGCCTATGTCCGGCTCGATCCGAAAGCCGAATGGCCGCCGGGCCTGAGCGGCAAGCTGCTCGAATGAGCACGCCCGTCGCGCGGCTCGAGGCGGTGGGCCTGGCCTACGGCAAGACCCGGGCCCTCGATGCCATCACGTTCGACGTTCCGTCGGGCCGCATGGTCGGGCTCATCGGCCCTGACGGCGTCGGCAAATCCAGCCTACTTTCGCTGATTGCCGGCGCACGCCAGGTCCAGACCGGCCGTGTCGAGGTGCTCGGCGGCAATATTGCCGATGCCACTCATCGTCGGGCGACGTGTTCGCGCATCGCCTACATGCCGCAAGGGCTCGGCAAGAACCTGTATTCGACCCTTTCGGTCTTCGAGAATGTCGACTTCTTCGGCCGCCTGTTCGGTCTCGCGGCGCACGAACGGAGCCGTCGCATCGGCGAGCTCCTGGAAAGCACTGGTCTCGCGCCGTTCGCCGGCCGGCCGGCCGGCAAGCTCTCCGGCGGCATGAAGCAGAAGCTGGGATTGTGCTGCGCACTCATCCATGACCCTGAACTCCTGATTCTCGATGAGCCGACGACCGGCGTCGATCCGCTGTCGCGCCGTCAATTCTGGGAACTGGTCGAGGGCATCCGCGCCGGCCGCGCCGGCATGAGCGTGATCGTGGCGACCGCGTACATGGAGGAAGCCGCCCGCTTCGACTGGTTGGTGGCGATGGATGACGGCCGCTTGCTCGCCACCGGGACACCCGACGAACTGTTGCGGCAGACCGGCACCGCGACGCTCGACGCCGCCTTCATCGCGTTGCTGCCGGAGGAGCGCCGCCGCGACCACCGGGCTGTCGTCATTCCGCCCCGGCAGGCGACGGACGCCGACGACACGATTGCCATCGAAGCCGAGCATCTCACCATGCGCTTCGGCGATTTCACGGCCGTCGACGACGTGAGTTTCCGCATCGGGCGAGGCGAGATCTTCGGATTCCTCGGCTCCAACGGCTGCGGCAAGACGACGACCATGAAGATGCTGACCGGTCTGCTGGCGGCCAGCGCCGGATCGGCCCGCCTGTTCGGCCGCGACGTCGACCCCAACGACATCGAGGTGCGGCGTCGGGTCGGCTACATGTCCCAGGCCTTCTCGCTCTACTCGGAGCTGACGGTCCGGCAGAATCTCGACCTTCACGCCCGTCTCTTTGCCATGCCGTCCAAGGCCATCCCGGCCCGTATCGACGAGCTGGCTCGCCGATTCGGCCTCGGCGAGGTCATGGACGCGCTGCCGGACGCGCTCCCCCTTGGTATTCGTCAGCGCCTGTCTCTGGCCGTGGCGCTGATCCACTCGCCCGACATCCTGATTCTCGACGAGCCGACATCAGGTGTCGATCCCGTCGCCCGCGACGCCTTCTGGCAAATCCTGTCGGATCTTTCCCGTCAGGAGAAGGTGACGATCTTCGTTTCCACGCACTTCATGAACGAAGCCGAGCTCTGCGATCGCATTTCGTTGATGCACGCCGGCAAGGTCCTCGTCAGCGACACGCCGGCGGCCATCGTCGAAAGACGTTCGGCCGCGACGCTCGAAGAGGCGTTCGTCGCCTATCTGGAGGATGCGATCAGGCAGGGCGGCGTCAAGACGCCCGCGCCGCAAGTACCGGCAGCGGTCGCAGCCGACAGCGCGAAGCTCGGCGAATCTCACACCGCCACGAGACAGTTCTTCGATCTTCGGAGGATGTTCGCCTACTCGCGGCGCGAGGCACTGGAACTGCGGCGCGATCCGATCCGCGCTACGCTCGCCCTGATCGGCAGCGTCATTCTGATGTTCGTCATCGGTTACGGCATGAACATGGACATCGAGAACCTGACCTTCGCCGTTCTCGATCGCGACGATACGACCGTCAGCCGGGACTATGCCCTGCAGCTTTCGGGATCGCGCTACTTCACGGAGAAGGCGCCGATCACCGACTACGCCGACCTCGACCGACGCATGCGCAACGGCGAACTGAGCCTTGCGATCGAGATCCCGCCCGGCTTCGCGCGCGACGTCGCCCGCGGACGCAATGTCGAGATCGGCGCCTGGATCGACGGCGCCCAGCCCGCCCGCGCCGAGACCGTTCGCAGCTACGTGCAGGGCGTGCACCTGAGTTGGCTGAATCAAAAGGTACGCCAACTCTATGGCGATGCGGCGATCGTCGGGAGCTTCGATCTCGCCGTGCGCTTTCGCTACAATCCCGGCATCGAGAGTCTGGTGGCGATGGTTCCGGCCGTCATACCGCTCCTTCTGCTGATGATACCGGCCATGCTGGCCGCCCTCAGCGTCGTGCGCGAGAAGGAGCTGGGCTCGATCATCAATTTCTACGTGACGCCGGTCACCCAGCTCGAATTCCTGGTCGGCAAGCAGCTGCCCTACGTCATCCTGGGCGTGCTGAATTTCCTCATACTGGCGGCGTTCGCCGTTTTCATCTTCCAAGTGCCCTTCACCGGCAGCTTCCTGGCCTTCTTCTGCGCCGCCGTCCTCTATGTCGTCATTGCGACAGCGATGGGCCTCGTCATCTCCTCGTTCATGAAGAGCCAGATCGCCGCCATCTTCGGGACGGCGCTGATCACACTCCTTCCGGCCAGCCAGTACTCCGGAATAACCGATCCGGTCTCCTCGCTGCAGGGCTTCGGGGCGCTCATCGGCCGGATCTACCCCACGACCTATTTCGTGACGATTTCGCGCGGCACTTTCTCCAAAGCCCTCGACTTCGCCGACCTGACGGGCGCCTTCCTGCCGCTGCTGATAACCATTCCGGTCCTGCTCGGCCTCGGCATCGTCCTTTTGCGCAAGCAGGCGGCCTGAGCATGCATACCGCCAACATCCTGCGGCTGGGCATCAAGGAACTGTGGGGGCTCGCGCGGGATCCGCTGCTGCTGGTGCTGATCGTCTATTCCTTCACGCTCTCGATCTACACCGCGTCGAAGGCCACGCCGGAGACGCTGAACAATGCGGTGATTTCGGTGGTCGACGAAGATCAGTCGCCGATATCGTCGCGGCTGATCACGGCGTTCTATCCGCCCTACTTCGTGGTGCCTCGCCTCATCTCTCTCCATGAAATGGACGATCGGATGGACGCCGGGCTCGACACGTTCGCCCTCGATATTCCCCCGAACTTCCAGCGCGACCTTCTGGCCGGCCGGACGCCGACGCTCCAGTTGAATGTCGACGCGACTCGAATGACGCAGGCCTTCAACGGCGCCGGCTATATCCAGTCGATCGTCAGCGGCGAGATCGCGAAGTTCCTGGACCGTTATCGGGGCATCTCCGCCCCGCCCGTCGATCTCGTGCTGCGTGCCCGCTTCAACCAGGAGCTCAACAAGGAGTGGTTCGGCTCCATCAACAACGTCATCTCCGCCGTTACCATGCTGTCGATCATCCTGACCGGCGCCGCCCTCATCCGTGAACGCGAGCACGGCACCATCGAGCATCTGCTCGTCATGCCCGTCACGCCGTTCGAGATCATGCTGAGCAAGAT